>CALXFQ010000125.1 GCA_944387625.1 uncultured Oscillospiraceae bacterium | reverse complement strand
CCACCGGCAACAGCCGGTGGCGGCCTCATGATCTGGAAGACCCACTTGCCTCTCCCTATGGGAGCACCAAGAGCGGCTGTGCCGCCGGTACTTCCCTCCGACCTCGTACCACCCACTTGCCTCTCCCTATGGGAGAGGTGGCAGGCCGAACGGCCTGACGGAGAGGGTGCTCACGCTGTTCTTTTAGACTGGCGTTTCTAAAATACGGAAGGTCGCCACCCTCTCAGTCACAGGGCTTTCAGCCCTGTGCCAGCTCTCCCAAAGGGAGAGCCAAGTGAGCTGGCGGAAGGCCGGGGCGTCTGGATGGTCACTGGTTGAAGGCCAGGGGGTCGAAGGTGATGGTGGTGCGGTACGGCTTTCCTGTGGCGGTGTTGAGCCGCTCCTCCAGGTCGCGGCGGATGATCTCCTGACAGCCGGACAGGTCCTCCGGCAGGGCCACGTCGAAGAACAGGTGGATATGGTCCTCCCGGTGGAACAGGCGGAAGTCGTGGACCGTCAGCCGGGGATCGATCTGGGCCAGGGTGTTTTGGACCAAGGTCCGGGTCTGCTCCTGGACCGGGTCGTCGGTGATCACCGGATCATAGTGCACCACCAGGTGGATGCCGTGGCGCTCATAGCACCCCCGCTCCAGGCCGTCGATGATCTCGTGGCACACCAGCGGGTCCTCCCGCCGGTCCATCTCCACATGGATGCTGGCGAACCGCCGGTCCGGGCCGTAGTCGTGGACCATCAGATCGTGATAGCCCAGCACCAGCGGGGCGGAGCGGACCTGGTCCAGGATCTGCTCCCGAAGCTCCGGCCCGGCGGCCTCTCCCAGCAGGGGGCTGATCGTGTCCTTGGCCAGGCCGTAGCCGCTCCACAGGATGAACACCGCCACCCCCAGGCCCATAAAGCCGTCGATGTTCCAGCCATACCAGGTCTGGATCAGGCCGCTCAGGAGCACGGCGGCGGTGGTGACGCAGTCGTTCCGGCTGTCGGCGGCGGAGGCCAGCAGGGCGTCGGACCGGATCTTTTTGCCGGACCGGGTGTAGAACAGGGCCAAAAACAGCTTGGCCCCGATCGCCAGCGCCAGCACCGCCGCCGTGACCCAGCGAAACTCCACCGGGGTGGGGGAGAGGATCTTGCCGATCGAGGACTTGGCAAGCTCCAGGCCGATGAACAGTACCATCACCGCCACCGCCAGGCCGGACAGATATTCGAACCGGGCGTGGCCGTAGGGATGGTCCTTATCGGCGGGCTTGCCTGCCAGCTTGAAGCCCACCAGCGTCACCACCGAGCTGGCGGTGTCGGACAGGTTGTTCATGGCGTCGGCGGTGATCGACACGGACCCGGCCAGGGTCCCCACCGCCAGCTTGGCGAAAAACAGCGCCCCGTTGACGCCGATCCCCACCAGTCCGGCGATCCGGCCGGTCCGCTCCCGGGAATTTGCCATAAAAAAGTCCCTCCTGCTGAAAATGATCCGGCTCTACCGCCGGTAGAATGGCACTCTACCGGCGGTAGAGTGGCCCTGATCAAAAAAAGCGTGACTTTTTCCCGCTTTTGCGGTATCTTGTTATAGAACTATGACTGCATTATAGCCATGAAAAAGGCGGATGTCCAGTCCCAATGAATGAATAAAGGAGCGTAACTTCTATGAGCCACTATAAGATCATCACCGACTCCTGCTGTGATCTGCCCCAGGAGAAGATCGCCGAGCTTGGCCTGATCGTCACCCCCCTGACCCTGATGTTCCGTGGCACCGCCCGGCTGGACGCGGTCACCGAGGACATCAAGGAAGTATATGACGCCCTCCGGGCCGGTGAGACCGCCAGTACCTCGGCGGTGAACCCGGAAAGCTGGTGCCAGGTGATCGAGCCGGTGCTCTCCGCCGGGGAGGACGCGGTGGTGCTGGCCTTTTCCTCGGGCCTGAGCACTACTTATCAGTCCGCCATGATCGCCGCCCAGGAGCTGGGGGAGAAGTATCCCCAGCGGAAGATCCGGGTGGTGGACACCCGTTCCGCCAGCTTGGGCCAGGGCCTGCTGGTGTGGCTGGCCTGCGACCAGCGGGACGCCGGGCTGGATGTGGACGCCCTGGCGGACTGGGTGGAGCAGACCAAGTTCCACCTGTGCCACTGGTTCACCGTGGACGATCTGATGTATCTGAAGCGGGGCGGCCGGATCAGCGCCGCCACGGCGGTGCTGGGCACCATGCTGAAGATCAAGCCTGTGCTCCACATGGACGATGAGGGCCATTTGATCAACATGACCAAGGTCCGGGGCCGGAAGGCCGCGATCGACGCCCTGGCGGACAAGGTGGCCGAGCTGGGGATCGAGGGCAAGCTGGACCGTATGGCGATCTGCCACGGCGACTGCCTGGAAGACGCCCAGTACCTGGCCGCCCAGGTGAAGGAGCGGTTCGGGGTGAAGGAAGTGCTGATCGGCTACACCGGCGCGGTGATCGGCTCCCACTCCGGCCCCGGCACCCTGGCCCTGTTCTTCCTGGGCAAAGAGCGGTAAAGGAAAAGCCAGCC
>CALXFQ010000124.1 GCA_944387625.1 uncultured Oscillospiraceae bacterium | reverse complement strand
TCCGGTGGACCGTCAGAGCCGCGACCGGGGCGCACCGCAGTGCGCTGGCAGGCCGAACGGCCTGACGGAGAGGGTGCCCACGCTATTTCTTTTGCATAACGTTCCCCAATGCGAAACGCCGCCACCCTCTCAGTCACAGGGCTTTCAGCCCTGTGCCAGCTCTCCCAAAGGGAGAGCCGCCACAAAAAGTGCCACCGCCGGGCGGTGGCACTTCCTATTCACATGATCCTTCTGGCCACCACCACCAGCCGGCCGTTGCCGATACTGCGGTCACAGGTGGACAAGGTGATCAGCTTGTCGCCGTACTCCGGGGTGATCCCGGTGTCGTAGAAGCTCAGATCCTTGCACTGCCCCACGAACTCGTCGAAGCTCTCCTGGTCGGCGGCGGTGTCGAACAGGTGATAGCTGAACCCCTTGCCCGGATCTGCCAAGGTGTTGAACACGGCGAAGATCTCGTAGGTGTGATATTCATACAAGGTATCGAAGTAGATCAGCTTGTGCTCTTCCCAATAGTCCTTGTCCTTGAAATAGTGCAGGTCGCCGAACATGGTCTGGTTGGCCATGGCGTGGCCGTACAAGGTGATGTTGTCCGAAGGCTCGAACACATCGCAGGCTTCCCGGGCGTAGATCGTTCCGCACACGGCGTATTCTTTGTAGAAGTTCCGGCGCAGATAGTAGTTGGCCTCATACTTGGACTGGACCACCGGATAGTCGATCCTGGTGCCGGGGATCTCGATCCAGCCCACCATGTCCTGGTTCATGTCATACAGCGGCTGTAAATGTTCCATGATCTCAGGCTCGGTGGCCGGCTGGCTCTCCGTCGGCTCTGATGTGGTAGGCTCCTCCGGCTCCGCCGGCGGAGTAGGCCGGGTGACATCCGCGCCCAGAGAGCTTTTTATGTTCTGCAAGTTCTCATATTCCTTCTTGTCCTGGGCGTCGGTGATGAGCTTGTGGCCGATCATCACCGCGCACACCACGATCACGATGGCCAAAACAGCCACGGTACACCAGTACAGGATCTTCTTGGTCTTGGGAGATAGCTTTTTCATGTTCACGTTGGGCTCCTTTGGCTGATATGACACCATTATATACGGATCTTCTGAAAAAGTAAAGAGCGCTCTTGTCGGACCTGCCAGATCGTAGTATACTGAAGAAAACGAGAAAGGAGCCGCCCATGTCCTTCTTATCCGTCCTGGCCGCCCTGGCCGGTACCGGCATCGCCCTGGGGGCCGCCACCGGCGGGTGCGTCTTCGCCGCCGGCCGCCCCGGTCCCCGGCCGTCCCAGCCGTATCTACTGGTGCTGGGCACCGGCGAACCTGCGCTCTCCGAGCGGATCGAGGCAGCCTACGCCTACCTTACCGCCCACCCGGACACCCAGGCCGTCCTCACCGGCGGCATGGGGGAAGCCCGGCGGATGTACCAGGCCCTCACCGCCCGGGGGATCTGCCCGGACCGGCTGTGGACCGAGGACCAGTCCCTGTCCACCTGGGACAATCTGCGCTTCTCCCTGGAGGAGATCTGCCGCCGTACCGGCCGCCGCCCGAAGGAGCTGGCGGTGGTCACCAGCGACTTCCATATGTGCCGGGTCCATCTCCACGCCCTGTTCCAGGGACTGCGGGTGGTCCCGTCCCCTGCCCGCACCGCCAGCCGCCTACGGTATCTGCATGGATCTTTCCGGGAGATCTGCGGCATCTGGCACTTTTTCCTCCTGCCCCGGACCTACCCGGGCAGAGGAAAACGCCCATCCTGAAAAGTTTTCCTTGCTATTTTCCGGGGATCGTATTATACTATATAGGCACCTGCCGGTGTGATGGAATTGGTAGACGTAGTGGACTCAAAATCCACCGGTGGCGACACCGTGCCGGTTCGAGCCCGGCCACCGGCACCAAAAATCGGCAAGCACACAAGTGTGCTTGCCGATCTTACTTCTTCACTATTCACTTCCCTCTTCTCTTTTCACTCAAATCGAGGATCTGTGAAGTTCCTCTTTTATCCGGCAGAGCCTTTCCGAGCCGCCTGCCGTGTCCTTTTTGGACACGGCAGGCTGTTTTTACATGATGTGCTCTTCGGCGCAGTCGTCGGCTACCCGGACGCCCATCTCTTCCTGAGAGGCCACCGGGAACAGGGCGATGCTGGTGCTGTCGAATTTCGGACAGATCCGTGTTTCCGGGTCCAGCCGGACATTTGGATCCGGATCCTTATGGGCCATATGACCACCTCCCTGATCAGTATGCCCGGCGATCTGCCGATCCAGTCCCGGACGCGGAGCAAATAGACGACCGCCGCACCTTCCCCAAAGTGCGGCGGTCTTTTCATTTAGGAGCGATCGGGCGTTTTGATCGAAGATATGGTATCACGATCTGCCGCCCCTGAGAAGCCCCATGGGGGGTTATTATTTTTCCCGGCCCACAGCGCCCCGGGGCTTTGTACCATCCCCCAACATCCTGCCCGCCCACTTGCCTCTCCCCATGGGAGAGGTGGCAGGCCGAACGGCCTGACGGAGAGGGTGCCCACGTTATTTTTTTGTATAGCATTTCTTAATTGCGCTAGGCCGCTACCCTC
>CALXFQ010000123.1 GCA_944387625.1 uncultured Oscillospiraceae bacterium | reverse complement strand
GAGGCAAGTGGGTGGTACGAGATCGAGAGGCGCTGTCACACTACAAAGCCGCCCCCGGCGTGTTGCCGGGGGCGGTGGTGTTTTCAGATCCCTTTCTGGGTGTTGTAGAGTTGGGCGTAGATGCCGCCGGTGGTCAGGAGCTGGTCGTGGGAGCCTTCCTCGGCGATCACCCCGTCGGCGATGGACACGATCCGGTCCGCCGAGCGGATGGTGCTCAGCCGGTGGGCGATGATCAGGGTGGTCCGGCCCTGGGCCAGATGGTCGAAGGCCCGCTGGATCTTGGCCTCCGTCACCGAGTCCAGGGCGGAGGTGGCCTCGTCCAGGATCAAGATCGCCGGGTCCATCAGGAAGATCCGGGCGATCGCCACCCGCTGTTTCTGTCCGCCGGAGAGCAGGGTGCCCCGTTCGCCTACATAGGTGTTAAAGCCCTGGGGCATGGCCAGGATGTCTTCATAGATCTCCGCCTTTTTGGCGGCTTGGATCACTTCCTCCATGGTGGCGGAGGGCTTGCCGTAGCGGATGTTCTCCAAGATCGTGTCGGCGAAGAGGAACACATCCTGCTGGACGATGCCGATGTTCTGGTGGAGAGAGCGCTGGGTCACGTCCCGCACGTCCAGCCCGTCGATCCGGATCGCGCCGCTGGTCACATCGTAGAACCGGGGGATCAGCTGGCACAAGGTGGACTTGCCGCCGCCGGAGGGGCCTACGATCGCCACCGTTTCTCCGGGGGCAACATGGATGGACACATGGTGCAGGACCCCCAGGTCCCCGTCGTAGGTGAAGGACACATCCTCCACATCGATCTGCCCCCGGACATTTTTCAGGTCCGGGGCGTTCTCTTTGTCCTGGAGGGTGGGCTCGGTGGCCATGATCTCCACGAACCGGTTCAGCCCGGCGAAGCCGTTGGCGAACATCTCGGAAAAGCCGGAGATCTTCCGCATGGGGCTGACGAAGGAGGAGATATACAAGGTGAAGGTCAGCAGGTCCCGGTAGTCCATCTCCCCCTGCATGACGAAGTAGCCGCCGATGCCCACCACCACCACGTTCAGACTGCACAGGAAGAACTCCACCGAGCTGTGGAACCGGCCCATGGCCTTGTGGAATTCCCGCTTGGAGGTCTTGAAGATCTCGTTGGCGGCGGTGAACCGATCGTTCTCGATCTGCTCGTTGGCGAAGGCCTTGGCGGTGCGGATGCCGGACAGGGAGCTTTCGATCTCCTGGTTGATGTGAGCGGTCTTCTCCTTGGCCGCCCGGGAGGCCCGGCTCATGGACCGGCGGAGGGCGAACACCACGATCAGGAACACCGGGATCGTGGCGGCCACCACCAGGGCCAGCTCCCACCGGATCGAGCCCATCACCACCAACGCGCCGATGATCGTGAGCACGCTGGTGAGCAGATCCTCCGGCCCGTGGTGGGCCAGCTCCGTCAGGTCGAACAGGTCGGTGGTCAGCCGGCTCATGAGCTTGCCGGTCCGATTCTCGTCATAGAAGTCGAAGCTCAGGCTCTGCATATGCCGGAACAGGTCCGCCCGGATATCCGCCTCCACCCGGATGCCGAAGGTGTGGCCGTAGTAGGCCACGATGTAGTTGAGGAAGGAGCGCAGAAGGTAAAAGGCCAGCACCGTGATCATCACGGTGAAGAAGAGCTGATACATCTTCCCCGGAAGCATCTCGTACAGGGCCTGGCGGGTCACCAGGGGGAAGGACAGGTCGATCAGGGCGATGATCGTGGCGCACAGGATGTCCACCGCGAAGAGCCGCCGATGGGCCTTGAAATAGTGTAAGAAGATGGCCAATGGCCGTTTGGTCTGATAGTCTTTCGTGGTCATGTTTGGTATCCTCCGTTTCACCCGATCATTATACACCGAAAAGCAGATCCTTGCAAGGCCGTTCTTTTATGGTATACTATTGAAAAACGGAGGTGGATCTATGGAGATCTTGTATACCGATGAACGGATGGTGGTCTGCGTCAAGCCTGTGGGCCTGGACGCGGAGCAGGGGGTGCCCCAGGCTCTGGGGGGCGGTGTGTACCCGGTCCACCGGCTGGATAAGAACGTCGGCGGCGTGATGGTCTACGCCCGGACAGGCCAGACGGCGGCGGCCCTGAGCCGGGCCATCCAGGAGGGGACCATGATCAAGGAATATGTGGCCCTGGTCCACGGCACGCCCCCGGAGGCAGGGGACTGGACGGACCTGCTGTTCAAGGACAGCGGGAAGAACAAGGTCTTCGTGGTGCGCCGCCCCCGGAAGGGGGTGAAGGAGGCCCGGCTGGAATACCGCCGCCTTACCGCCGGGGAAGAGAGCCTGGTGCGGATCCGGCTCCACACCGGCCGGAGCCACCAGATCCGGGTCCAGTTCGCCAGCCGGGGCTTCCCTCTGGTCGGGGACCACAAATACGGCGCCCGGGATCGGGCCGCCGCCCCCTTGCTCTTCTCCTGCCGCCTGACCTTCCCCCTGGAGGGCCGGACCTACACCTTCCAGTCCCTGCCCGACTGGGCCAAGGACCAGTAAAGCCACCACGCCGCCCCGGCCTTTCGCCTGCGCCCTCACGCTTCCACCCACGCCCTTGGCTCTCCCT
>CALXFQ010000122.1 GCA_944387625.1 uncultured Oscillospiraceae bacterium | reverse complement strand
AAGTGGTGGAAGCCGCCGCCCGGCACAAGCTGATCCTCACCGTCCATGACGAGTGGGTGCCTACCGGCCTGGAGCGGACCTACCCCAACCTGTTCTGCACCGAGGGCATCCTGGGCGATGAGGGCATCGGCAAGAACACGCCCCAGGTGGAGGAAGACATCGCCACCTTGTTCACCCGGTGCATCCAAGGCGTGACGGACCACACCTACTGCTGGCCCGGCAAGGCCACCAAGGGCTACGCCCTGGCCTCCCCCCTGCTGTTCAAGACCAATATGAACGTGCTGTACTGGTACACCAACCCCAACTCCGTGCCGGAACAGGACAAGGACAAGATGGGCCTGTGGGACGATCTGCCCTGCTCCTGGGACCAGACCCTCTACCTGGAGGGCAGTATGTATGGCTACGCCACCTACGCCCGGCGCAGCGGCGAGAGCTGGTACATCGGCAGTCTGAGCGCGCAGGAGCGGATGCTGGAGGTGCCTCTGACCTTCCTGGACCCGGACGCGGTGTATGTGGCGGACATCTATTCCGACGGCTATGACGCCGACCCCTACGCCGGCTGGAACAGCCAGAGCAAGCGGGACCAGACCCTGGAGAACTACCAGTACCTGGTGACGGCGGAGGATGTGCTCCGCCAGCAGATGTACTATGGCTTCGGCTACGCGGTGAAGCTGACCAAGGCCACCCAGGAGGAGCTGGATACCCTGCCGTACTACAGCGAATACCTGGCCCGCCTGCGGACCCTGATGGACCAGTGCAATGCCATGGATCCGTCGAACTACACCAGCGACACCTGGGCCATCCTGGAAGAGAAGATGACTGCCGCTCAGCAGATCCTGGACGATCCCACCGCCGCGGAAGAGGCCCAGATCCAGGCGGCGGAGCAGGCCCTGCGGGAGGCCCTGGACCAGCTGGTGGATCCTTCCGACCTGATCGCGGCCCTGAACCGGATCTCCCGTCTGCCGGAGCACCGCTATACCGATGAGAGCTGGGCGGCGCTCCAGGCGGTGGCGGAGGAAGCCAGAGCCTTGCTGGAAGGGGATATGACCACCCAGCAGATCCGGACCATGGTGGCCCGGATCGACGAGGCCATCCAGGCCCTGGTGGAGGACCCGGAGGCCAAGGTGGCTTCCACCACCTACCTCAGCGACCTGAGCTACGACACCTCCAAGACCAACGCCAGCAACATTCGTAAGGATAAGAACCGTGCCGGAGGCACCCTGGCCCTGATCATGGACGGGCAGAAGGTGGAATTTGAAAAGGGCATGGGCCACGACGCCCCCGGCGACCTGTATTATCAGATCGGCGGCCTGGGCTTCGATGTGTTCCAGGGCTATGTAGGCGTGGACTATGAAAAGTCCAGCCAGGGCCTTGGCTCGATCATCTTCCGGATCTACGCGGACGGGGAGCTGGTCTATGAGAGCCAGCCGGCCAACGGCAGCAACCGGGAGGCCCAGTTCTTCTCGGTGGATGTGTCAGGCGTTTCCGAGCTGCGGCTGGAGGCGGACATGGTGGACAACAAGAACCATGACTGGGCGGACTGGGTGGATGCCAGGTTCATCACCTACCGCGATCCTGACGCCACCGTGGAGCAGGTCTGGATCGATGGGGAGGCGCTGCCGGGGTACCGGCAGGACCAGTATGTCTACTACTGGTCTGTGCCCTCCGACGGCCATATCCCGGAGGTCACGGTGCGCTGTGCCGCCGGTGTCACCGCCATGGTGATCCAGGCCACGGAGCTGCCCGGCAAGGCGGAGATCCACACCGCCCTGGCGGACGGCACGGTGGTCAAGTACCAGATCCACTTCTGCCCTGTGGAATTCTCGGCATACCTCAGCGACCTGCCTGATTCGGACATCGAATACCTGAGCCTCCACTATGGCCAGGTCTTCCGGGACGTGTCCTGTAAGAAAGATCCCATCGCCGTCACCGGCGCCGATGGCGAGAGCGCCATGACCTTTGAAAAGGGCCTGGGCCTCCACGCCAAGGCCGGCGACGACTCCCAGGTGATCTACAACATCGAAGGGAAGGGCTTCGAGCGCTTCCAGGCCTATGTGGGCATCCGCTATGCCACCCACGAAGAGGAACTAAAGAGCTATGACACGCCTCGTTCCTCGGTGATCGTCCGGATCTATGTGGACGATGAGGCTCTGCCCCGGTTCGAGAGCAGTACCCTCTACACCCGCACCCCGGCCCAGTTCGTGGATATCGACGTGTCCGGCGCCAGCAGACTTCGGATCGAAGTGGATGCCTGCGAGGATCAGTCCGCGGACCATCTGAACCTGGCGGACGCCAAATTCCTGACCTATGTGAAGCATTATGCCCACACCTTCGACCAGATGGTGGAGGACGACAAGCTCCTGAAGACTCCGGCCACCTGCACCCAGGCGGCGGTGTACTACAAGAGCTGTTCCTGCGGCCTGGCCAGCGACACCGAGACCTTTGTCGCCGGAGAAGCCCTGGGCCACGACTATGAAGCCGTGGTCACCCAGCCCACCTGCACGGAAAGCGGCTACACCACCTACACCTGCACCCGGTGCGACCACAGCTACATCGACCACCGCACCAGCGCCCTGGACCATGAGTATGAAGCGGTGGTCACGCCGCCCACCTGCACGGAAAACGGCTA
>CALXFQ010000121.1 GCA_944387625.1 uncultured Oscillospiraceae bacterium | reverse complement strand
TTCGCGGAAGGGCATTTTTTCATGGCGCGCTCGATCGGGGACGATCTTCAGACCGCTTCGCCTTTGGCTTTTGATCGGTTCGATCCTCTTTTGCGACTTTATATGTGTAGTAAATGTCGATCGGAAGGGACAGCAGTAAAATGCCCATGGACCACAAGACGCAAGCAAGGCCCTTTGTGAAACAGCAGATCAAGATGATCGGCAGTCCCACTGCCATGAACGAGATCCCGCCAAATCGCTGGCTCTTCTTCCAGGTCTTCTCGTTTTTCATGCTCCACTTCGTTCCCAGGCCCAGCACGGCGTTCCTCCGGATCTTGGGCATGATGTTCCCGATGGCGATCAAAAAGATGCCCAGCAGGATGAACACCAGCCGGCTCACATCCACGGACACGGCGGACAGGTCCTCCACCTTCTTAAGATCGGTATACAGGAAAAAGGCCGTCATCACATTTAAGACCAAAAAAAGAGCATATACCGGCTATGATGCAGGTCTTTTCATTATTATTTCCCTGCTTTTCCTGCTTTGCGGCGTATTTTGAGAGCCCCAGCAAGATCACGCCCAACACCATGTTCATCGCCGGGAAAACCAGCGTTTCATATTTGCTTCCCCACCGGGTCACCTCCCCGTCCAAGCCATAGTGGGCCGGGATCTGATCCGGCAAAAACGCCAATGAGATCACCGTCACAGGCAACGGCAAGAACATCAGGATATAGAAGATCGCTTTTTGGATTTTCATGGCCGCCCTCCTTGCAGTTCGCTCATCCAAAGGATCGCTTCGTCCAGAACAGATAGGTCCAGTTCATAACTTCGTGCAAGGCCAAGCCATCACGCCCCAGCTATTTCAAATTTTCTTTAAATACCTCCTACCATCTGTGCCGCAAAATGCCAAGGGCCAGTTCCAACCAGCCTCCAAACACCGGCGGCGGCCGGGTATTACAAAAGGCATACGGCGCTTTCTCCGTATGCCTTTTTGTTTGACCGGGAACACGATAAAAGCGGATCCATCTCCTAACGGAGATGGATCCGCCTTTAACATTTTGGTGACCCGTACGGGAATCGAACCCATGTTACCGCCGTGAAAGGGCGGTGTCTTAACCGCTTGACCAACGGGCCTGGTAGCGGTAATCTGATTCGAACAGATGACATACCGGGTATGAACCGGCTACTCTACCAACTGAGTTATACCGCCATATGTGGTCAAAGGATCTCGGCACCGCCGAAATCAGCTTCCTTATTATATCGGCACAATACAGGTTTGTCAAGAAAAATTTTTGGAGATACTACCCTTCGGAGGTGGTCGCTTGAAGATCTGGAGGCAAGGCGTGCTGTTTTACCTGGGGGGACTGGCCTACTGCGGTCTGGAACTGTGCTGGCGGGGCTGGACCCATGGGTCCATGTTCGTGCTGGGGGGACTGTGCTTTTTGCTGATCGGCCATTTGGGCCGGGTGGCCCGTCCCCTGCCGGTGCTCCCCCGGGCGGTGGTGGCGGCAGGGGTGGTGACCATGGCGGAGCTGGCCTGCGGACTGATCGTGAACCGGGAACACCAGATCTGGGACTACCGGCACCTGCCCCTGGACCTGGGCGGCCAGGTCTGCCTGCTGTTCACCGGGCTGTGGGCGGTGGTGAGCCTGGCGGCGATCTGGATGTACGACCGGGCGGAGAAGATGCTGGTTGACATTTCCCGGTGATGGCGTACAATGTCCCTAAGACCAACATAGGAGATGGGACCATGAGAAAACTGTACGCCCTGATCGGCTGGGCGCTGGCCCTGGCGATCTTCACCGGGTGCGCCCCGACGCCGGTGCTGGATGACACCCAGCCCACCCACACCCAGTCCACCACCCAGCCCACCGCCCCGGTGACCCAGCCCACCGAGAGCACCGGATCCACGGAGGCCACCCAGCCTGCCCCCGGAGAGCCGGTGCGGCTGGTGTGCCAGGGAGAACTGCGGACCGAGCCGTCAGGCGCGGCGGTGAAGACCCTGCCCAAAGGGACCCAGGTAGAGCGCCTCCAGGTCCTGGAGGAGTGGGCCATCGTCCGATATGAGGACGGGCTGTGGTATCTCCCGGCGGACATCCTCCGGGGGATCGGGGAATATCTGATCGTGATCGACCCGGGCCACCAGGGAAAGGCCAACTACGGCAAAGAGCCGATCGGTCCGGGGGCTACGGAGCTGAAGACCAAGGTATCCGCCGGGACCCAGGGGGTGGTCACCGGGGTGCCGGAATACGAAGTGACCTTGCAGGTGTCCCTGGCCTTGCGGACTGAGCTGGAAAACCGGGGCTATCAGGTGGTCCTGACCCGGGAGAGCCACGATGTGGACATCTCCAACGCCCAGCGGGCGCAGATCGCCAACGAGCTGTACGCCGACGCGTTCCTCCGGATCCACATCAACGGCGCGGAAGATCCCAGCGTCAACGGCATCGTCACCATCTGCCAAACGGAGGACAATCCCTACAACGGGGAACTGTACCAGCAGAGCCGGGCGCTGTCGGACCTTCTGCTGTCCCACATGGCCCAGAGCACCGGGGCCAAGCCCCTCTACGTCTGGGAAACGGACACCATGAGCGGCGTCAACTGGTGCGCCGTCCCGGTGTCGATCGTGGAGATGGGCTTCATGTCCAACCCGGAAGAGGACCGGCTTCTGGTGACGGAAGCCTATCAGCAAAAGCTGATCGAGGGCATGGCCAACGCCCTGGACCGCTATTTCACCCCCTAAAGCGCCCCCGTCCCTCCGCCGGCGCTCTTGGCTCTCCCTTTGGGGGTGAGCGAAGCGAAGTCGCGGTAGGGGGAGGCAAGTGGATGGTGCGAGATCGGAGAAGTGATACAAAAAATACCCTGCGTGGGCACCCTCTCCGTCACGGCGTTCGCCGTGCCA
>CALXFQ010000120.1 GCA_944387625.1 uncultured Oscillospiraceae bacterium | reverse complement strand
CAGTAGGTCCGAACATTTACTATATAGAGCCACAAAAAACTGCCGGTCCCAAAAAGGACCGGCAGTTTTTTGGTCGGCCACTACGGAGGTAATACGAACCTCGGAGGGGGCTATCGTGGGGTCTATGTCGTCTATGTCATCTATGTTGAAAGGGAGGTCGGTGGCGGTTTTGGTGCCGGTGAGGTCGAAGACAATGCGGACCCGGTCATCGTAGACGTAGGCGGCAATCAGAAAGGTGTCGATCAGGGCCTCTTGGTAGTCCTTGTCGGTGACGTCACCGTGCTGGAACAACTCCAGGGTGGCGATGATCTCTTCACGGGTGAGTTGGGTCTCGGCCTGGGCCTGGGCGGCGGCGATCAGACGGGTCAGGTCCAGCTTCTGGGCCTCCAGATCCTGGAGGCGAGTCTGTGTGGTGGCGGAGAAGATGCCCGCCTCCATGGCCTTCATGAGATTTCCAAGTGACCGTTCCACATCGGCCAACTGGGCCTTCAGAGCCTCCAACTCATGGTCTGTGGAGTGGCTGAGCTGGTATTCCACAGCCGCAGTAGCCAGATCCTGGATCGCCCGGTCAGTGAGCATGGTATCCCGAAGGGCCGTAGTTATGAATTTCTCGATGTAGTCCCGACGGATGTTCTTCTTGGTACAACTGGTGTGGTCGGCACGGCGGCCCTTGCAGGTATAGTAAAAATGGGGCGTGGCGTTGTGGCTGGTGCCGGAGACCCCGGTCATGGCACTTTTGCAATGGCCGCAGAACAGCTTCCCGGTGAGCAGATAGACACCGCTCTCCCGGCGGCGGCGCTGGGGGGTGATGCCGGTCGGGTCGCGCCGGGGGTTGGGCTTCCGGTGCAGGGTGCCCTGGACCAGATCGAACAGCTCCTCGGAAATGATCTGGGGGATACCGCCGGGGATCCGGATGTCCTGGTACATATACAGGCCTGTGTATCGTTCGTTGCTCAGGAGCAAACCGAAGCTGGAGCGGGTCCAGTTCTTCCCTTGCTTGGTCTTGATGCCCCGGCGGTTTAGGTCCCCGATGATCTGGGAAAACTGTTCCCCCTCCCCTGCCCTGCGAAAGATCTCCCGGACCACCTGGGCCTCTGGTTCGCTGATCTGATAGCGGCCATCCGGGCCTTTTACATAGCCAAGGGGCAGTGCACCGTTGACCATGCACTTCCGGGCATTGTCCTCGTGGCCCCGGCGGACCTTCCGGGATAGTTCCTTGGAATAATACTCCGCCAGGCCTTCCAGCAGAGACTCCATCAGGATGCCGGTGGGGTCGTCGGTGATGTTTTCCATGGCAGACAGGACCCGAACGCCATGGATCTTGAGCTGACGCTTGTATACAGCACTATCGTATCGGTCCCGGGCAAACCGGTCCAGGGTGTATACGATCACATGGTCCCATAAACCTTGCTTCGCGTCCCGGATCATCTCTTGAAATCCGGGACGCTTGTCCGTAGTGCCGGTGAGGGCCCGGTCCTCGTAGACCCTCAGGACCCGGATGCCGTGGCGGTCAGCGAAGGCCTGGCAGGCCCGGATCTGCTGGTCGATGGACACATCCCGCTGGGCGTGGCTGGAGTATCGGGCATAGATCACCCCTGTAAGCTGGGTCTGGCCGCTATCTGTGGCGGGGGTATATGAGCTGGTATTCATAGGGGCCTCCTTAAGGGATGTAAATGCCGTAATAATGACCGAGGAATAAAAGATCAGGCTTTCTCCAGAGCTTCCCGGCGCAGGGATCGGATGCGAAGGCGGATGTAGTCGCGGGTCCTCATGTCCATCTCATAGTATTCCGAAGGAAGCAGGACCTCCTTCCAACTGTCTGGATGATCATGTCCGGTGAGAATGTGCAGGGGCTCTCCGCGAAACGCCCGATAATAGCCGACAAAATAGCCATCGGCGAAGGCCTGGCTGTCCAGTTCCCCATCGGTGGGAAGCTGGGTCTCCATTTCATCGATCTGATCCTCCAGTAAACGGATCTTCTCGTTCAGGTCCTCCTCCCCGGCGGCCTGCTCCTGGTGGAGCTGGTCGATATAAGCCTCCTGCTCCTTCAATTCTTTTTCCAAGGATCGGGTATGGATCAGCGCACCGACCAGCATTAAGCCCACGAGCACCAGAATGATAGGATAGGCAATGAGGCCTCTGGAGGACGACTCAGCGGGAGAATGTTCTTCCTTGGATACCTCCGGCCACATGGGATAGGGGGCATCCACCGGAGAGGCGGGGTCGATTTCTATGATGTGGGGCGGTTCTTTGGGGACATTAGGCGAGGAACGGGAAGACTTGCGCCGGTCCCAGGCATTACAAAGACGTTGGGCTAAGAACATACAGAGCCCCGCCAAGATAACGGTGGGGATGCCGCCTAGGGTGATATCGGCAAAAGACAGGGCTGTAGTGATCACCGAATAAACCGCGGCGCAAGCGAACCAGATCAGGAACTTCATGAAAAGGCCCTCCTATCTACGCGTTCTTTTGAATACGATCAGGCGCAACATGTTTTTTATAACGGCCGGAGGACACAAGATCGGTGGCGTATTCGATCAGCTTCTCCTGGCCGTCATCGTTGAGCTCTTCAAACAGCTCCGCCAGACGCTGCATCCGATGGGAGAATGCTTGACGAGCCTGTGTGGCTGCATTGTGTTCATCTCGAAGCTCGGATACAAGGACACCAAGATGATCGGCGATAAGCTGCATTTTGTCGATACGGGGGTACTTTTTGGCATTGGCCCAGTCAGAGACGGTGGAAGAAGTGATATCCAGAGCGGCAACGATATCGGCCTGAGTCTTTCCCTTTGCTTCCAACAGTCTCCTGAAATTCTGAGCGAAAATATCACGTTCTTTCTGCGCACGGATAGCGGCTTCCTTAGATTTGGGAGACATAGTATGGACCTCCTTGTTTGCTGTACTTTTATAATACGCTAAAAGAAAACAAAAGTCAACTAAAGGCGAAAAAAGAACGGTTTTTTGCTTGACAGCTCGTTTTAAGCGTGCTAGTATAGAGCAGGAGGTGATAAAGATGGCGAACGAAACGACCAGTATCTTTCCTAAGATCTCGATGAAGGCAGCTCGGGTAAATGCCAATTTGAGCCAGGAAAAAGCCGCGGAAAAGC
>CALXFQ010000119.1 GCA_944387625.1 uncultured Oscillospiraceae bacterium | reverse complement strand
CCCCTCCTCCCGGTTCAGGGCGGACAGCTTCTCCATCAGATCCCGGCTGTTTTTGGAGTCCAGCGCGCCGGTAGGCTCATCGGCCAGGATCAGCTTGGGAGGAGGATCAGCGCCCGGGCCGCCGCCACCCGCTGCTGCTGGCCCCCGGACATTTGGGCCGGGAACTTATCCAGCACATCCCGGCCTCTGTACGCCGCCAGGTCCCGTCCCTGGAGGGCGGAAAGATCCCGGCCGTCCACCCGGATCTTCCCGCCGGTGGGCCGGATCACCGTGGCGATACAGTTGAGCAGGGTGGACTTGCCGGAGCCGCTGCTGCCCATGATCCCCAGGAACTCTCACGGCATCACCTGGAAGGTGATGCCGCTGAGGGCCTTGGTCTGGTTCGACACCTGGCAGTAGATCTTGGTCAGGTCTTCAATATCCAATATCGGGTCCATAAAGACACCTCCTGTCATGGTCCTATAGGCATCATAGCACACCCCCGGGAAAAAGAACGCTTACAGTTGCTGTAAGTCCCATGTCCTTACAAGAAAGACCCCGGCGGCGTTATTTTGCCGGGGATCGGGATTTTTTTACAAAAGAGGATGACAGGAGCGCTTCTGTGTGGTATATTGGTGGTACCCAAAGAAGGAGGTCGGCTATGAATTTCTTAGAAGAACGGATCGCCCGGGACGGGGTGGTCAAGCCCGGCAACGTGCTGAAGGTGGACAGCTTCCTGAACCACCAGATGGACGTGGCTCTGCTGGACCAGATCGGCCTGGAGTTCCACCGCCGCTTCGCCCACGCCCCGATCACCAAGGTGCTGACCATCGAGTCCTCCGGCATCGCCATCGCCTACCCGGTGGCCCGGGCCTTCGGGGTGCCCCTTGTGTGCGCCAAAAAGTCCAAGTCCATCAATCTGGACGGCGACCTCTACACCGCCCGGGTGCCCTCCTTCACCCACGGCAAGGTCAACACGGTGATCGTCACCAAGAAGTACCTTACCCATGACGACCATGTGCTGATCGTGGACGATTTCCTGGCCAACGGCTGTGCCCTCCAGGGGCTGATCTCCATCGTGGAGTCGGCGGAGGCCACGGTGGAGGGCCTGGGGATCGCGATCGAGAAGGGCTTCCAGGACGGCGGCCACCGGATCCGGAACCTGGGGTATCACCTGGAGTCCCTGGCGATCGTGGAGGCCATGGACCCGGTCACCGGCGCCATCACCTTCCGCTCCCAGGACTGACGCCCCCTGGACGTGAAATGACCCTTGACTGTTCGATCCTTCGAGTCAGTCAAGGGTCATTTCACAAAGTGGATGGGTTCTATCATTGGTCAACCTCGCTTTCTGCGGATTTGGCCGGTCCTCCAGTGACAAACTTGAATCACTCCCGTGGAATTCATTCATTTTTTCTCTTACGTTTCGGATATCTATATCAAACGGAAGATTTTATGGGAGGCCGGTCCAGTTTTTCCAGGTCCTTTTTGAGGATCCGCTTCGGAAGGGTGTTTCCCTCCTGGTAGTTATAAGATAGCACACTTCCCCGGATCTTTCAAGACGGGATCTTGTACAGATCTTACACATCCAAATCGTGCAAACTGGAGAAACCCGTCATTATGTCCATATGTTCGTTGACTTTTCCTGGAAAAATATGATATGATGAAGAAGATGGGGCGGCAAAACTTGCCGCCTCATCAGTCTTCCTGGTCCATGATCTGGTCGAGCACCCGGCCCATCCTGGTGATCATGTCTACCACCAGGGCGTTGCCCATGCAGAAATAGCGCATCCGATCCGGCATACCGGCGGTCCAGTCGTCGTCAAAGCCCTGGAGCCGCTCCGTTTCCACCGGGGTCAGCAGCCGCAGGCGGCCGGTGCCTGGATCGCAGACCACATGGGTAGACCGATTCAGGGTGGACTCGCTGGTGAGCATGGTCCGGGCAGGCCGGTCCCAGGGATCCGGGAAGGCCACCGGCCCTTCGGAGAAAATGTATTCATGGCCCCCGGCAGAGGTCCGGGGGACTTTTTTTGACCCTTTCAGATACACCCACTTGGCCAGCTTGTCGGTGGTGATGTAATACTGCTCCTCGGCAAACGGCT
Source organism: uncultured Oscillospiraceae bacterium (assembly GCA_944387625.1). Taxonomy (GTDB): domain Bacteria; phylum Bacillota; class Clostridia; order Oscillospirales; family Oscillospiraceae; genus Faecousia. The sequence goes on along the minus strand of CALXFQ010000119.1, from coordinate 1,051 downwards.
GGAGGATGTCCCCCAGGAGCATGGGCCGCTCCACCCGCTCCACCGGCCGGGCGGTGAACACCTGGCCCTCGTGCATCAGCCCGGTGTTCTCAAAGGCAAAGGCAAAATGGTCGCTGACCTCCACGATATCTTTGGAAAGGACGGTCTCCCGAAGGGGCTCCACGGCGTACACTGGGAAAGCCTTGGCCATCAGGCCCTCGGAGGTCAGGATCTTGTCCGGCGAAGCCTCGGCCATGGCCCGGCCATAGACCGTATCGTCCCGATAGGCGAAGATGAACACCCGCCGCCGGCGCTGCGCCGCGCCATAGTCCGCCGCGTTGATCACCCGCCACTGGGCGCTGTAGCCCAGCTCCGCCAGGCAGGCCAAAATGATGCCAAAGTCCCGGCCCCGCTGCTTGGCAGGAGAGCGCAGGAGCCGGTCCACATTCTCCAGCAGACAGAAGGGCGGCTGTTTGGCGATCAGCACGTCCCGGATCTGCCACCACAGCACCCCCTTCTTCCCCTCGATGCCCTGGGCAGAGGCCAGGGTGTGGGCCACCGAGTAGTCCTGGCAGGGAAAACCGCCCACCAGCAAGGTGTGGTCCGGCACGGAGGATTTGGGCACGGTGCCGATATCGTCCCCGGTGCGGTAGAAGCCCTCCAGGTCCGGGCAGTCGCCGAAATGGTCTACATAACACTGATGCGCCCACTGGGTCTTGGCCCCCGGCTCCCATTGGGAGAACCACCGGGTCTGCCAGCCGCTCTCCAGCCGCTCAAAGCCCAGCCGGAAGCCGCCCACACCGGCGAACAATTCACAGATCGTTTTTTCCATATGGCAAGCCCTCCACGATCATTCTACCGGGCAGAAAAACAGCCGCCACAGCCGCGGCGGCGACACCCGGCAGGAATATTATACGATATAGCAGGAAAATACGCAATGTTTTTATGCCATAATGTAAACTTTTTCGACAGAAACTTGCCTTTCCGCTCTCCCAAAGAACGCATCACAAGCGGCTATGCCGCCAGTACTGCCCTCCCGATCTCGTACCACCCACTTGCCTCCCCCTTTGGG
>CALXFQ010000118.1 GCA_944387625.1 uncultured Oscillospiraceae bacterium | reverse complement strand
GCCGCTCTTGGTGCTCCCATAGGGAGAGGCAAGTGGGTCTTCCAGATCATGAGGCCGCCACCGGCTGTTGCCGGTGGCGGCGATCTTTTCAACAAGCGGCGCGCAGGTCCTCTTCTTTCGGCCCTTACAGGTCCAGTTTCAGGTCCCCTTCTTTGATCCAGCCCCATTTCCGCAGGACCTGGCAGAAGATCCAGCTCAGGATCGCCGGGAGGATGAAGCAGATCAGCGCCAGACCGATCCAGTCCATGGCGGTGATGGCCTCCTTTGCCCCGTTGGCCACGTCGCTGACCCAGCCGGAGTACACCCCGATCTGGCCCACCAGACCGCAGGTCCCCATCCCGGCGGCCAGGCCGCCGGCCGGGTCGTTCATCTGGAGCTGGAAGACACAGGTGGCGATCGGGCCGGTGATGGCAGAAGCCAGGGTGGGCGGGATCCAGATCCGGGGGTTTTTGATGATGTTGGGCATTTGGAGCATACTGGTGCCCAGCCCCTGGGCCACCAGGCCGCCCCATCGGTTCTCCCGGAAGCTCATCACGGCAAAGCCCACCATCTGGGCACAGCAGCCTGCCACCGCCGCGCCGCCGGCCAGCCCTGTCAGGCCGAAGGAGGCGCAGATCGCGGCGGAGGAGATCGGCAGGGTCAGGGCGATGCCCATCAGCACGGACACCAGGATGCCCATAAGGAAGGGCTGAAGATCCGTGGCCCACATGATCGCCTGGCCCACCGCGTTGGCGGCTTTGCCGATCGGGGCGGCCACCAGGGCGGCCACGCCGATGCCCACTAAGATCGTGACGATCGGGGTGACCAGGATGTCCACCTTGGTCTCCTTGCTCACCAGCTTTCCGCACTCACAGGCCACGATGGCGATCACATACACCGCCAGCGGTCCGCCGGCGTCGCCCATGGCGTTGGCGGCGAAGCCCACCGGGATCAGGGAGAACAGCACCAGCGGCGGACAATTCAGCGCGAAGCCGATCGCCACGGCGATGCCCGGTCCGACCATGGCCGAAGCCAGGCCGCCGATGGTGTAAGTGACCGCTCCACCTCCCAGGGAGACCACCGGGTCCCGAAGGAAGCCGATGTCCAGCTGCTGGCCGATGGTGTTCAGGATCGTGCCTACCAGCAGCGTGCAGAACAGCCCCTGGGCCATAGCCCCCAATGCGTCGATGCCGTAACGCTTGGAGGAAAAAATGATGTCCTTTTTCTTTAAAAATGCCAGGAATCTACTCATTATCTTCCCTTCTTTTTTCGATCCGATATACCGGCCCGAACTCTGGCCGGTCTTTATCATATCAAAAAGTTTCAAGATCGTAAATACTTTGTTTTTATTCTTGTACTGCCTGAGGAAATGGTGTACAATGATGTTTACCATAACAAAAGGAAGTGTATCCATGGCCTACGACCATGATGAGATCCGGAAGCGCCAGCTCCGGCGGCGGCAGGAGGCCCGGGCCAAGCGCCAGCGCCAGGCCCGCCAGCGGCGGAAGATGCTCCTGGGCCTGGCGGCAGGGGCGGTGATATTGGGATTGTGCCTGCTGGTGGTGGCCCTGGTCCGCCACGCGGGCAGCAGCCCCGGGCCGGACCCGGACAGCACCGTTCAGCCCAGCGATCCTACCCAGCCCACCCAGCCTCAGACGGTGATCTCCCTGTCCTTCGGCGGAGATGTGAACGTCACCGATCAATTGGTATCCGCTGGAAAGTCCGGGGACGGCTATGACTTTACCCAGATGTTCATGGACCTGGCGCCGCTGTTCGCTGGTTCAGACTGTGGGGTGGTGAATTTTGAAGGGAACCTGTGCGGCGGTCCCTACGGCACCACCGGCACCCGCGCCCCCCAGGAGCTGGCCCAGGCCCTGAAGTCCGCCGGGGTGGACCTGGTGCAGATGGCCAACTCCTGCGCCCTGAACAACGGCCTTTTGGGCCTGAGCCAGACCCTGGACGGACTGCGTACCGCCGGCTTGGAGCCGGTGGGGGCCTTCTCCTCCCAGGAGGAGGCGCGAAAATACAAGGGCTTCACCCTGCGCAGCATCCAGGGGGTGAAGGTGGCCTTCGTGGCCTTCACCAAGGGCATGGACGATCTGGGCCTGCCCACCGGCAGTGAAGACCAGATCAACCTGCTCTACACCGACTACACCAGCACCTATCAGGATGTGGACGAGGAAGGGATCCGGGAAGTGCTGTCGGCGGTGGCCCTGGAAAAGCCGGACATCACCATCGCCCTGGTCCATTGGGGCAGTAAGTACAACAACCAGATCAGCGCCTCCCAGACCCAGATCGCCGAGCTGATGCTGGACAACGGGGTGGACGCGATCGTGGGGACCCATTCCCACTACTTACAGAAGATCGACTACGACGCCGAGAAGGACACCCTGGTGGCCTGGTCCCTGGGGGATCTGGTCGGGGACGCGGAGCGGGCGGGGACGGAATACTCGGCGGTGCTTCAGCTGGAGATCACCAAGGACAATCGCACCGGGGAGGCCGCGATCAGCGGCTACACCTGCACCCCGATCTACACCCAGCAGACGGAAAGCGGCCTGCGAGTACTGCGGATCGAGCCGGCGATCGCCGCCTACGAAGCCAACGCCCTGGACAAGGTAGACCAGCAGACCTACGCGGCCATGGTATCGGCCCTGGACAAGATCCGTTCCAAGGAAGGACTGGAAGGAGCGTAAGTTATACCCCCGGACGAATGTCCGGGGGTGTTTTATAGTGGTGTATTGGCGATCTCTTTGGGAAAGGCCCAACATTCTGCCCACCCACTTGCCTCCCCCTTTGGGGGTGAGCGAAGCGAAGTCGCGGTAGTGAATGACGGTCCAGTGGACCGTCAGAGCCGCGACCGGGGCGCGCCACAGCGCGCCGGCACGGCGAACGGCCTGACGGAGAGGGTGCTCACGCTGTTCTTTTAGACTGGCGTTTCTATAATACGGAAGGTGGCGACCCTCTCAGTCACAGGCCCTTTGGGCCTGTGCCAGCTCTCCCAGAGGGAGAGCCAAGAGCGTGGGTGGAGGGACGGGGCGGAACGGCAAGGGCGGCTGTGCCGCCGGTACTTCCTCCGACCTCGTACCACCCACTTGCCTCCCCCTTTGGGGGAGGTGGCAGGCCGAACGGCCTGACGGAGAGGGTGCTCACGCTGTTCTTTTAGACTGGCGTTTCTATAATACGGAAGGTGGCGACCCTC
>CALXFQ010000117.1 GCA_944387625.1 uncultured Oscillospiraceae bacterium | reverse complement strand
AACAGCTTGTTAAGTCTACCACAATCAAGCCCCTTTGTCAAGAACTTTTTTCATTTCTTTTCGGGCTTTTTTGTGGGCGCCCGCTTTTGAGCGGCGGCTCAGAAGAGAGCCTAGATATACTAGCACCCGGCGGCCCGCTTGTCAAGGGAAATTTCTCGATATGTGGTAATTTTTTCATAGGGGGCCGCCGGTGAATTTTCGGTTGTGATATGGCCGGTCTTCTGTTATAATCTATATAACTATATGATGTTATCAGGAGTGATACCATGGACGAGAAGAGAAGACGTCCGCCCCGGCCGGAGCCGGAGGCGGCAGAGGGCCAGCTGGAGGGCCGGAACGCCCTGGCGGAGGCATTGAAATGCGGCCGGACCATCGACAAGGTGTTCATCGCCGCCGGCGATACGGACCGGGCGCTCCAGCGTCTGGCCGCCCAGGCCAGGGAGGCCGGGGCGGTGGTGGTGCCGGTGGACCGGCGGAAGCTGGACGCCATGAGCGTGACCCACGCCCATCAGGGGGTGATCTGCCTGGCCGCCGCCCACGCCTACGCCACCGTGGACCAGATCCTGGAGGAGGCCCAGGCCCGGGGAGAGAAGCCTTTGATCGTGATCTGCGACGAGCTGACGGACCCCCACAACTTAGGGGCGATCATTCGGTCCGCCGAGTGCGCCGGCGCCCATGGGGTGATCATCCCCAAGCGCCGGAGCGTGGGCCTGACCGCGGTGGTGGCCAAAGCCTCCGCCGGGGCGGTGGAGTACATGAAGGTGGCCCGGGTCACCAACATCACCGCCGCCATCGAGGATCTGAAAAAACGGGGCGTTTGGGTCTTCGGCACCGCCGCCGAAGGGTCGATCCCCATGTACCAAGCGGACCTGAAGGACGCCGCCGCCATCGTGATCGGCAACGAGGGGGACGGTATGAGCGCCCTGGTCCGCAGGAGCTGTGACGTGATGGTGAGCATCCCCATGAAGGGGCAGATCTCCTCGCTGAACGCTTCCGCCGCCGCTTCTATATTATTGTATGAGGCCGTGCGTCAGCGGCTGGGATAAAGGAGGCTGCCATGAACCAAAAGGACGAACTGGAGTTTGATATCGAAGATATCCTCCGGGAATTTGGAAGCCACCCGGAGCCGGACCCAACGCCGGAGCCTGCCGCCCCGGTGCCGGAAGAGGAGGAAGAGGTCACCGGGGACACGATCCGGCTGGACAAGGTCCGGGAGGCGGTGAACGCCGGGCAGGACGCCGACGGCACACGGCCCTTTACGCCGGTACGGATCGGGGAGGAGGAAGAGGAAGCGCCGTCACCGCCGGTGCCGGAGAGCCAGGAGCCGGTGGTGGAGCCCTTCTCCGAGGGCTGGGAGCCGGAGTACGACGACCCGATCGACGACTTTTCAGCGCCGGACCCGATCCCCTTCCGGCCCCAGCCCCGACTGCGGGAACTGCGGGAGAAGCTGATCTCCGGCCCGGAACGGCAGTATTACGCCCTGTCCGAGGTGGGTGTAGGGAAATTGCAGGCCGGGATCTTCCTGTGCCTGCTGGTGTTCCTGGTCAGCGCCGGGTCCACCGCCCTCCACGCCCTGGGCCTGGTAGGCACGGACCGGCTGCGGCTGCTGGTGTTTTTACAGTTCTTCTGCCTGCTGCTGTCCGGCCTGCTGGGCTGCTACAGGCTGATGGAGGGCCTGGCAGATCTGTTCCGGCTCCGCTTCACCGGGAACACTCTGCTCTCGTGCACCTTCATTGCGTGCTGTGTGGACGGTCTGCTGTGCCTGAAAGACCTGCGGATCAGCACCAGCGCCGCTTTCTGCCTGGAGATGGTCCTGGCCCTGTGGGCCACCTATGACCGGCGCAGCGCCCAGCTGGGGATGACGGACACCCTCCGCCGGGCCACGTCCCTGGAGGGGGTGTCGCTGGCTGAGGACTGGTCCCAGGGCCGGCCGGCGTACATCACCACCCAGGGCCGGGTAGAGGACTTTATGGACGGGTATCAGGCCCCCTCCGCCGCCCAGAAGGTCCTGGACCGATACGCCCTGGCGGTCCTGATCGCCAGCGTGGCCATCGGCATCCTGGGCGGCGCGCGCCACGGGATCGGCGTGGGCATCCAGATCTGGACGGCGGCCATGCTCATGGGCCTGCCCGCGGCGGCCTTCCTGGCCACCCCCCGGCCCATGGCGGTGCTGGAAAAGCGGCTGCACAAGCTGGGCACCGCCCTGTGCGGCTGGGAGGCGGTGGACCGGGCGAAAAAGTCCGCCCTCTTCCCCCTTACCGATGAGGACCTGTTCCCCCAGGGCTGTGCCAAGCTCACCGGGGTGAAATTCTTTGGCGACCGTTCGGCGGATATGGTGGTGGCCTACGCCACCGCGCTGGTCCGGCAGGGCGGCGGCCCCTTGAAGACCCTGTTCGGCCGCCTCCTGGAGAGCCGTGGCGGCCGGAGCTTCCCGATCGAAGAGCTGCGGACCTACGACGGAGGCATCGGCGGCATGATCGGCGCGGACCCGGTGCTGGTGGGCAGCCTTCGGTTCATGCAGGACATGGGAGTGGATATGAGCGAAGGGATCCGGGTGGAGCAGGCGGTATACTGCGCCATCGACGGAGAGCTTTGCGGCGTGTTTGCCGTGACCTATCAGCGGTCCCGGTCCTCGGCTATGGGCCTGCGGAGCCTGTGCAGCCGCCGGAAGCTGACGCCGGTGGTGCTGTGTGAAGATTTCCTGGTGGACGAGAGCGTGCTGGGGGCCAAATTCAAGGTGGACACCCGGCGGATGCTCTTCCCCCAGCAGAAGGAGCGCCAGGAACTGCTGGGCCGGGAAGCGCCGGAGGATGCCCAGCCGATCGCCCTTGTGGCCAAGCCGGGGCTTGCCGCCAAGGCCCAGGCGGTCACCGGCGCGCTGGCCCTGAAAGGCGCCGCCAAGGCCGGCGCCGGGATCGCCATCGCCGGCGGGGTGGTGGGCCTGCTGATCATGGCGGCCCTGGCCTGGGTAGGAGGCGTCGGCTACCTGACCCCGGTGAACATCCTGCTGTATCAGCTGATCTGGCTGGTGCCGGGCCTGCTGGTCACCGAGTGGACCAGACATATCTGACTGAAAGCGTCAAAAAGCGCCGGAGCGATCCGCTTCGGCGCTTTTTTTACAGGATCGGCCCGATGACCGCCAGGAAGTATCGGTCCAATTCCTCCGGCGTTTGCTTCATCCGGCCTTTGATCCACCACAGCACCATCTCCACAAAGCTGGTGG
>CALXFQ010000116.1 GCA_944387625.1 uncultured Oscillospiraceae bacterium | reverse complement strand
CCACAACATTCTGTCCACCCACTTGCCTCCCCCTTTGGGGGAGGTGGCACGGCGAACGCCGTGACGGAGAGGGTGCCCACGCTGTTCTTTCAGACCAGCCTTTCCTAAATGCGGAACGCCGCTACCCTCTCAGTCACAGGGCTTTCAGCCCTGTGCCAGCGCGCTGCGGCGCGCCCGGTCGCGGCTCTGACGGTCCACCGGACCGTCATTCACTACCGCGACTTCGCTTCGCTCACCCCCAAAGGGAGCGCCAAGGGCGTGGGCGGAACTGTGAGGGCGTGGCAAAATGATTGACTTTTTCCCGGGAATGTGCGATAATCTACCGATGAAATATAAATAAGAGAGGTCCTCTTTATGTTCCAATCCAGAACCCATACCTGCGGTGAGCTGCGGCTCGCCAATGCCGGTCAGACCGTCACCTTGGTGGGCTGGCTGGAGAACGTCCGGGAAGTGGGCGCCAACTTCGCCTTCCTGGTCCTGCGGGACTACTACGGCACCACCCAGGTGGTGGTGCAGACCGAAGAGATGATGCGCTTGGTCAAGTCCATCAACAAGGAGTCCACGATCAGCGTCACCGGCACCGTCCGGGAGCGGGAGAGCAAGAACTCCAAGCTCCCCACCGGCGACATCGAGGTGGTCCCCACCCAGATCTCCGTGCTGGGCAAGTGCCGCCACAACCAGCTCCCCTTTGAGATCAACAAGAGCCGGGAGGCCGACGAGAACACCCGGCTGAAATATCGGTATCTGGACCTGCGGAACCCCGCGGTGAAGCAGAACATCGTCCTGCGCTGTCAGGTGGTGGCGGAGCTGCGGCGGCTGATGACCGAGAAGGGCTTCCTGGAGATCACCACTCCGATCCTCACCGCCTCCTCCCCGGAGGGCGCCCGGGACTACCTGGTGCCTGCCCGGAACCATCCCGGCAAGTTCTACGCCCTGCCCCAGGCCCCCCAGCAGTTCAAACAGCTGCTGATGACCTCCGGCTTCGACCGGTACTTCCAGATCGCCCCCTGCTTCCGGGACGAGGACGCCCGGGCAGATCGGACCCCCGGCGAGTTCTATCAGCTGGATATGGAGATGGCCTTCGCCTCTCAGGACGATGTGCTCTCCACCCTGGAGGACGTGCTGGTGCCGGTGTTCCAAAAGTACGGAAAGTACGCCCGGGTATCCCAGGCCCCCTTCCGGCACATCCCCTACAACGAGGCCATGGACCGCTACGGCTCCGACAAGCCGGACCTGCGGATCGACCTGGAGGTCCAGGACATCACTTCCCAGGTCCAGGGCTGTGGCTTCGGGCCTTTTGAAAATGCCACCGTCAAGGCGGTGGTGGTCCACGACTTCACCCAGGCCCGGAAGTGGATCGACAAGCTCCTGACCGACGTGGAGGTCCAGACCGGCAACAAAGCCTGCTGGGTGAAAGTGGATGAGAACGGTCAGCTCACCGGCGGCGTGTCCAAGTTCCTGACCGGCTGTCAGGAGGCCCTCACCGCCAAGCTGGGGCTGAAGCCCTGCTCCTTCGTGTGCATGGCCGCCGGGAAGAAGTCTGCCGCCCAGAAGACCGCCGGTGTGATCCGCACCATGCTGGGCAAGCGGGTCCCGGGTCATTTTGACGAGGACCAGTACGCCATCTGCTGGATCGTGGACTTCCCCATGTACGAGATCGGGGAGGAGTCCGGCCAGCTGGAGTTCTGCCACAACCCCTTCTCCATGCCCCAGGGCGGTATGCAGGCCCTGACGGAGGCGGAAGGGGATCTGGAAAAGCTCCTTTCGATCAACGCCTACCAGTACGACCTGGTGGTCAACGGCTACGAGTCCGCCTCCGGCGCCGTTCGGAACCACGATCCGGAGATCATGGTCAAAGCCTTTGAGCTGGTGGGCCTGGGGGAGGACGCGGTAAAGGCCAAGTTCCCCGCCATGTACAACGCCTTCACCTACGGCGCGCCTCCTCACGCCGGCGCCGCCCCGGGGGTGGACCGGCTGATCATGCTCCTGACCGGCGAGGAGAGCATCCGGGAAGTCATCACCTTCCCCATGAACAAAAACGCCCAGGACCTGATGATGGACGCCCCCACCGCCGTGGAACAGCACCAGCTGGACACGGTACACATCGCCCTGAAGAACTGATATGCCCCGAAGCCCGCCGGTGCGATCTGCCGGCGGGCTTCCTGCATTTAGGTCCATTTTGATCAGATCCGGTAAAATACACGATAGCCTGGCGGTCCAGCAGAGCCGGATCCGTCATTTGCGGAAATTTTACCTGAATTACTTGGAAGATCGTCGATTTTTCAGGAAAGCAATTGATTTTCTCCGGCGGACTGTGATATACTGAACGGGTAATATTTTTTAAAGGAGGGTCAACGTATGCCGAGGACCAGTAATAAAGCCGAGCTGATCTTAGATTATGTCAACCGATTCGTGCAGGAGAACGGCTACGCCCCCTCCGTCCGGGAGATCGGGGCCGCCGTGGGGCTTCGGTCCACCGCTTCGGTGAGCTACCATCTCCAGGCCCTGCAGGAGCGGGGGATCATCGCCGCCCCCACCGCCAAGGGCCGGAAGCGGGCGATCGTCACCACCGCCCGGCCGGGGCAGATCCCGGTGGTGGGAGTGGTCACCGCGGGGCTTCCCATCCTGGCGGTGGAGAACCAGGAGGGGACCATGTCCTGGGAGGGAGAGCCGGGCCTGTTTGCCCTCCGTGTCCGGGGGGACAGCATGATCGGCGCCGGGATCCTCAGCGGGGACAAGGTGGTGGTCCGTCCCCAGCCCACCGCCGAGGACGGCCAGATCGTGGTGGCCCTGATCGGAGATGAGGCCACGGTCAAGCGCCTTTCCCGCCGGGGCGGCCAGCTGTGGCTCCTGCCGGAGAACGACGCCTACGACCCGATCGACGGCACCGACGCCCGGCTGATCGGCGTGGTAAAAGCGGTGGTAAGGGAATACTGATCTGCTCCAAAGGCCGCAGCAACGCTGCGGCCTTTTTACGGAAGGTGGCTGCCCTCTCAGTCACAGGCTCTTCGAGCCTGTGCCAGCTCTCCCAAAGGGAGAGCCAAGGGCGCACTGCGCGCGCCGGTATACCTTCCGACCTTGTACTACCCACTTGCCTCCCCCTTTGGGGGTGAGCGAAGCGAAGTCGCGGTAGTGAATGACGGTCCGGTGGACCGTCAGAGCCGCGACCGGGGCGCGCCGCAGTGCGCTGGCAGGCCGAACGGCCTGACGGAGAGGGTGCCAGCGTTGTTTCTTGCATAGCGTTTTCAAAATACGGAAGGTCGCT
>CALXFQ010000115.1 GCA_944387625.1 uncultured Oscillospiraceae bacterium | reverse complement strand
CGGAGAGGGTAGCCACGCAGGGCTTTTTGTACCACTTCTCAGATCTCCACCTACCCACTTGCCTCCCCCTTTGGGGGAGGTGGCAGGCCGAACGGCCTGACGGAGAGGGTGCCAGCGTTCATTTTTTGCATAGCGTTTTCAAAATACGGAAGGCCGCTACCCTCTCAGTCACAGGCCCTTTGGGCCTGTGCCAGCTCTCCCAGAGGGAGAGCCAAGTGGGTAGGCGGAGGGACGGGGCGTGGGCGAAGGCATGGCGGGGCGTTTGGTGTTATGTCTACTTGCATGGCAAAAGCCCGGAGCTGATCTGCATCAGCTCCGGGACTTTTCTTGGTGAAGATCAGCCGTTGGCCTTCATCTGCGCGAAGCACTCGCTGCAGTAGACAGGGCGGTCGGACTTGGGCTCAAAGGGGATCTTGGCCTCGCCGCCGCAACGGGCGCAGGTGGCAGTAAAGAACTCACGGGGGCCACGAGTGGCGTTCTTCCGGGCGTCGCGGCAGGCCTTGCAGCGCTGGGGCTCGTTCTGGAAGCCGCGCTCAGCGTAGAACTCCTGCTCACCGGCGGTGAACACGAAGGTGTTGCCGCACTCCTTACAAACCAGGTTCTTGTCTTCGTACATTGTTTTTACCTCTCTTCGGTCATTTACCCCCGTGACAGCCTTCCATATGGATCGGATACAACGCGGAGTTTTTGATATGGTGGCAATGCCACGAAACAGATTATACACAATTCCTATTGGATCGTCAACCTTTTACAACCTTATTTTTATAATATTTCCTGCATTTATGCAAATTTCCAGTGTCACACCATGTCGATACTGAGCTGACCGTCATAGGGGATGTGCAAATGGTCATAGGCCAGGGCCGTGACGCACCGGCCACGGGGGGTCCGGGTGAGGAAGCCCAGCTGCATCAGGTACGGCTCGTACACGTCCTCCAAGGTCACCGCCTCCTCGCCGATGGTGGCGGCCAGCGTTTCCAGGCCCACCGGGCCGCCGGAATAGTTGCGGATGATCGCGGTGAGCATCCGCCGGTCGATGGCGTCCAGCCCCAAATGGTCCACCTCCAGCCGCTGGAGGGCCAGGTCCGCCGCCTCCTTGGTGATGGTGCCGTCGCCCATGATCTGGGCGAAGTCCCGGACCCGGCGCAGGAAACGGTTGGCGATCCGGGGCGTGCCACGGCTCCGGCAGGCGATCTCCATGGCCCCCGCCGGCTCGATGGGCATACCCAGGATGGTGGCCGACCGGGTGACGATCCGGGCCAGCTCCTCCGGGGCGTACAGCTCCAGCCGGAGGGACACCCCGAAGCGGTCGCGCAGAGGGGCGGAGAGCTGGCCCGCCCGGGTGGTGGCCCCTACCAGGGTGAACTTGGGCAGGTCCAGCCGGATCGAGTTGGCGGAGGGACCTTTGCCCACGATGATGTCGATGGCAAAGTCCTCCATGGCCGGATACAAGATCTCCTCCACCACCCGGTTCAGGCGGTGGATCTCATCGATGAACAAAATGTCCCCGGGGCTGAGATTGGTCAGCAGGGCCGCCAAGTCCCCGGGCTTCTCGATCGCCGGGCCGGAGGTGATCCGGATGTTCACCCCCATCTCGTTGGCGATCACCCCTGCCAGGGTGGTCTTGCCCAGGCCGGGCGGGCCGTAGAGCAGGGTGTGGTCCAGAGGCTCGCCCCGGCGGCGGGCGGCCTCGATATACACGGACAGGTTCCCCTTGGCCTTCTCCTGGCCGGTGTAGTCCGCCAGCAGACGGGGCCGCAGGCCCACCTCCCCCGCGTCCTGGGGGGCGAAGGCAGGACTGATCACAGGCATCTCCTGTTCCTGGGAAAATTCGATACTCATACACTCATCCCTTCATCACCATGGCCCGGAGGGCATAGCGGATCATCTCCTCGGTGGTGGCGTTGGGGTCCACCCCCTTCAGCGCCGGGCCGATCTCGGCAGGGCTGTAGCCCAGCTCCTGAAGGGCCGCCTGAGCCAAAGCGGCGGCGGAGCCGGTCTGGGCCGGGGCAGGAGCAGGCATGGAAAAGTCCAGCTCCACGGCACCGCCGCCCAGCTTGTCCTTCAGTTCCAGGATGATCCGCTGGGCGATCTTCTTCCCCACCCCCTGGGCGGCGGTAAGGAGCTTTTCGTCCCCGGTCATCACCGCCAGGGTGAAGTTCTGGGGACCGGCGGCCAGGATCGCCATGGCGGCCTTGGGGCCGACACCGTTGACGGTGGTGAGCAGGTCGAAACAGCGCTGCTCCTCCCGGGTGGAGAAGCCGTACAGGTCGAACGCGTCCTCCCGGATCGACTCGGTGATGTAGAGCCGGACGGGCTGGTCCAATTTGAGCTGGCCGGCGGTATAGGCGGTGATCCGGCAGCCGTAGCCTACGCCGCCGCAGTCGATCACGGCGAAGCCCGGCTCCAGCACCGTCACCGGCCCGGAAACGTAATAGAGCATAATGACCTCACTTATTTTGGATCTGGGCCAGCAGGGACGTGCTGGACCGGCCGTGGCACAGCGCGATGGCGATGGCGTCGGCGGCGTCGTCAGGCTTGGGCAGGGCCTCCAGGTGGAGGATCCTGCGGGTCATGTCCATGACCTGGTGCTTGGTGGCGTTGCCGTAGCCCACCACCGCCTGCTTGACCTGCATAGGCTTATACTGGTACACCTTCACCCCGGCCTGGCGCACCGCCAGCAAGATCACCCCCCGGCTCTGGGCCACCCCGATGCCGGTGGTCACGTTCTGGCCGAAGAACAGCTCCTCGACCGCCACCGCGTCAGGCTTGGACAGCTCCAGGAGCTTTTTCATGTCCTCATAGACGATCTCCAGCCGGGCGGAGAAGTCCATCCCCGGCGGAGTGGTGATCGCCCCGCTGCGGATCAGGGAAAATTGGCCCCGTGCCCCTTCCACCAGGCCGAAGCCGGTGGTGCCGTAGCCCGGGTCGATGCCTAGGATCTTCATCCCATGCCACCGCTGGCGATGTTCCAGTAGTACAGCGCCACCGCCACGATCATGATCACCAGGCCCACCCTGGCCCCCCACACCTGCCAGGCAGGCCGGGGGATATAGCCCTGGCCCTTGTTTTCCGTGTTTTCCAGTCGTTCGTTGATCTCATGTTCCATGTTCATACACCTCAGCGCCTATCATATCACATTTTCAGGGGATTTCCTATAGTTTTCTTCCCGGACAGGGGAAAAAGTTTTCCGCCGCCCCCCGGTTTACGATCCGGTCCATCCGTGGTATCATAAGAAGAAAAAAGGAGGTCCCGGGATGGACCTGTCAGCCAAGAAGCGGACCCTTTATCTGGATGTGGCCCGGGTGGCGGCGATCG
>CALXFQ010000114.1 GCA_944387625.1 uncultured Oscillospiraceae bacterium | reverse complement strand
TGGGCAAACTTGTATGAAACCTTTGACAAATAGATGTGTTTGCTTTATAATGAAACTGTTAGGCACGATGCCCTGACAAATATCAAACGAAAGGATCGGATATCGATCATGTTTAAGATCGTTGCCAAAAGAGAGCTGAACAGTTCCGTCACCCTGATGGAGATCGAGGCCCCCTATGTGGCCCGGAAGGCCCAGGCCGGTCAGTTCATCATCTTCCGTATCGATGAGCAGGGCGAGCGGGTGCCGCTGACCATCGCCGGTTATGACCGGGAGAAGGGTACCGTTACCATCATTTTCCAGAAGGTGGGCTTCTCCACCATCGCCCTGGGCGCCCTGAACGAGGGCGACTATATCCGGGACTTTGTTGGTCCCCTGGGCAAGCCCACCCCGGTGGAGGGAAAGAAGAAGGTCTGTGTGGTGGGCGGCGGCGTGGGCTGTGCCATTGCCCTTCCTTCCGCCAAAGCCTTTAAGGAGGCCGGCGCGGAGGTCACCGTGATCGTGGGCTTCCGCAGTAAGGACATCGTGATCCTGGAAGAGGAGTTCCGGGCGGTGGCCGATCGGTTCATCCTGATGACCGACGACGGCTCCTACGGCCAGCACGGCCTGGTCACCCAGCCCCTGAAGGAGATGCTGGAAAACGGCGAGACCTTCGACGAGGTGCTGGCCATCGGCCCGATCCCCATGATGAAGTTCGTCAGCCTGACCACCAAGCCCTATGATATCCACACCAGCGTGTCCCTGAACCCGATCATGGTGGACGGCACCGGTATGTGCGGCGGCTGTCGGGTCACCGTAGGCGGCCAGGTGAAGTTCGCCTGCGTGGACGGCCCGGAGTTCGACGGCCATCAGGTGGATTTTGCCGAGCTGATGAGCCGCAACGCGTTCTACAAGGGCCGGGAGGCCGACGTGGCCAAGACCCACACCTGCCGCATCGAAAAGATGGGCAAGGATCTGATCCATTAAGGAGGGATGTCCCATGGCAAACATGACTTTGACCAAGACCCCCATGCCGGAGCAGGACCCGCAGGTCCGCGCCCGGAATTTTGAAGAGGTAGCCCTGGGCTACACCCCGGAAATGGCCATCGAAGAGGCCAACCGCTGCCTCAAGTGCAAGAACCCCAAGTGTGTGGAGGGCTGCCCGGTGAACGTCCGGATCCCGGAGTTCATCGCCAAGGTCCAGGAGGGCGACTTCAAGGCCGCCTATGAGATCATCACCTCCACCAACGCCCTGCCCGCCCTGTCCGGCCGGGTCTGCCCCCAGGAGACCCAGTGCGAACAGCGCTGTGTCCGGGGCATCAAGGGCGAGCCTGTGGCCATCGGCCGTCTGGAGCGGTTCGTGGCCGACTGGTACCGGGAGAACGTCAACGAGATGCCCAAGGCCGTCCCCTCCAATGGGATCAAGGTGGCCGTGGTAGGCACCGGCCCTGCCGGTATGACCGCCGCCAGCGATCTGGCCAAGCTGGGCTACGCCGTGACCATGTTCGAGGCCCTGCACACCGCCGGCGGTGTGCTGGTGTACGGCATCCCCGAGTTCCGTCTGCCCAAGGCGATCGTGGCCAATGAGTTCGACAAGCTCCAGGCCCAGGGCGTGGAAGTGATGACCAACATGGTGATCGGCCGGGTGCTGACCATCGACGAGCTGTTCGACATGGGCTATAAGGCCGTGTTCGTAGGCTCCGGCGCGGGCCTGCCCATGTTCATGAACATCCCCGGCGAGTCCCTGCCCGGCGTCATGTCCGCTAACGAGTACCTGACCCGGACCAACCTGATGAAGAGCTACCTTTCCGACGTGGACACCCCGGTGGCCCGGTCCAAGGCCGTGGCGGTGGTAGGCGGCGGCAACGTGGCCATGGACGCCGCCCGGTGCGCCATGCGTCTGGGCGCGGAGCAGGTGTATGTGGTCTACCGCCGGGGCGAGGCGGAGATGCCTGCCCGTGCCGAGGAGAAGCACCACGCCAAGGAAGAGGGCATCGAGTTCAAGACCCTGTGCAATCCTGTGGAGATCCTGGCCGGTGAAGACGGCCGGGTCCGGGCCATGAAGTGCATCCGCATGGAGCTGGGCGAGCCGGACGCCTCCGGCCGCCGCCGTCCCATCGAGATCCCCGGCTCTGAGTTCGAGCTGGAAGTGGACACGGTGATCATGAGCCTGGGCACCAGCCCCAACCCCCTGATCCGGTCCACCACCCCGGGCCTGGAGACCAATCGGAAGGGCTGTCTGATCGTGGACGAGAACGAGATGACCACCCGGGAGGGCGTGTTCGCCGGCGGCGACGCGGTCACCGGCGCGGCCACCGTGATCCTGGCCATGGGCGCCGGCAAGAAAGGCGCCGCGGCCATCCACCAGTTCCTGAGCAAGTAAGTATTGAAATGCGGGCGGCCAGGTTTTGGCCGCCCGCCTGACCGTTGCGGAAGGGCAGGCGCTACGCCATGCCCTTCCGCTTTTGTCCCTGAAGACAGGATCAGAGCCGGTGACCCAGGCGCGGTCACCGGCTCTAAGGAGCTGTTTGGAGGGCAGGGCGTCTGGGACAGGCGCCGCGTTGCCGTGATCTGCAGGTCTTGGGCCGTCACTTCCCAGTGACGGCCCAGCCCGGGGCGGTCAGCCCAGGGCGAAGAACTCCGCCGGATCCACCGACTCGTCCCCCAGGCTCACGCAGAAGTGGACATGATGGCCCAGCGCCGTTTCCATCAGGGCGGAACGGCCTACATAGCCGATGGTCTGGCCCAAAGTCACCTGGTCCCCGGGGGCGACCTCCAGCTTGGCATCCAGGCTGGAATAGGTGGTCATATACCCTCCGGCGTGGGAGATCACCACGGTGGTGCCCATGATCTCATCGGTGTAGGTGGTGTAGACCACCCCATCGGCGGCGGCGGTCACCGGGGTGCCGCTGTCGGCGGCGATGTCGATGCCGTCATGGACCCGCCAGTCCCGGGTGGTGGGATCGTAGACCAGCCGGTCCAGGGCATGTTCCCGGACCGTGGTCCCCTCCACCGGATAGCCGGTCTTCATGGTCAGGGGGTCAGACGGCTTGCTGGGCAGGGTGGGATCCGTGGCGATCGCCGGGATGTCCAGCCCGTCCTGGGTGCCGTCCACCGGGACGGACGGATCGGCCGGATCTTTCTGCAGGTCCCCATAATACAGCCAGGCGCACAGGCCGATCGCCAACGCACAACCGATCAACGCGATGTAGTAGCCGTTGTCCGTCAGCTTCTCCAGGAACTTCTTTTTGTTGCTCATACTAGCACCTCCGGGACCTATTATCTCCCAACTTTGGGGAAATATACCCAGCAAAGGAAAAAATCCACCACCAACGCCCCGACCCTCCAACCACACACCG
>CALXFQ010000113.1 GCA_944387625.1 uncultured Oscillospiraceae bacterium | reverse complement strand
CATAGTGCTGATTATGCACAAAACCGGATTGACAGCATAGGCTCAGCGTGCTATAATCCATGTGCTCTGGGCCGAAAAGCCCGGGCCTGGGGACAGATCCCCGGATATCTGGGTTTCATCTGCGGGAAAGCGGACGAAATACATTTTACTAAAAAAAGGAAGGAAACATCATGAAGAAGATCCTTGCGTTGCTGCTGGCAGCTCTGATGATCGTGGGCATGGCCGCTTGCGCCCCTGCCGATGACCCGGAAACTACCGGCCCGAACAACGGCACCTCCGGCGCTGACAACGACACCTGGAAGGGCACCATCAAGGTCTGGACCCCCACCGAGGACCAGGCTGCCGACAACAACTGGCTGGTGGCCATGCAGGAGCGGTTTGAAGAGGCCCACCCCAACTATGAGATCACCTGGGACAATGGCACCATGTCCGAGGCCGATTCCGTCACCAGCGTGGGCGGCGACGTTACCGCCGCTGCCGATGTGTATATGTTCGCCAACGACCAGCTGGGCAAGCTGATCGACGCCGGCGGTCTGTCCCGTCTGGGCGGCACCTTCCTGGAGCAGGTGGAAAGCGACAACTCCGAGTTCATGGTGTCCACCGTGACCCATACCGACGGCGGCGTGTACGGCTTCCCGGTCTCCAACAACACCTGGTTCCTGTACTACGACAAGAGCGTCTACTCTGAGGAAGACGTGAAGAGCCTGGAGACCCTGCTGGAAAAGGGCAAGGTCGTGTTCCCCTTTGAGGAATCCTGGAACAACGGCTGTATCTTCCTGGGCATGGGCGCTACCACCTTCGGCCCTGCCGGTGTGGATGCCGCTGCCGGCATCGACCTGGGCGAGCACAAGTATGACGCCGCCCGGAAGATGCTCCAGATCGCTGCCCACCCCAACTGCGTGGAAGGCGACCAGGGCGTCGGCCAGCTGATCAGCGGCGAAGTGGACGCCTCCTTCTCCGGCAACTGGGATGCTGCCGCTGCCAGAGAGGCTCTGGGCGATGATCTGGGCGTGGCTCAGCTGCCCACCTTCACCGTGGACGGTGAAGTCTACACCATGACCGCCATGTCCGGCGCCAAGTGCGTGGGCGTGAACCCCAACGCCGGTAACGTGGAGGGCAAGCAGAAGGTCGCCACCGAGTTCGCCGCCTTCCTGGCCTCCCCCGAGGCCCAGCTGGCCCGGTACGAGATGCGCGGTGTGATCCCCGCCTCCACCACCCTGCTGGAGAACGAGAAGATCCAGAACGACGAAGTGGCCGTTGCCGAGATCAACACCATGGCCAACTGCGCCATCGTCCAGTCCAGCCTGTCTGAGATGAACAACTGGTGGACCCCCATGGAGACCTTCGGTAAGGGCATCATCTCCGGCGAGGTCAATGAGGACAATGTGGAAGATCAGGTCGATCAGCTGGAGGAGCTGCTCAACAAGACGTCCGAGCTGTGATCGTGAGGTAAGACCCACAGCCTCCAAGAACTAAAAAGCAATTGGCGGCGGCTGGAAGATCCATGCCGCCGCCCTTCTCCTATACGCAGAAAAGAAGGGGGACATTTACGTGTCTGATCAACTCATCAAAGCGGATGCCCGCCGGAAGCGGACCGGCACGGGACTGCTGGCATCCCTGGGCAGCGGCGGCCCGGTGGTGTGGCTGTCCTGCCTGATCATGGGCCTGGGCAACCTGGTGGCAGGCCAGATCGTCAAGGGCCTGCTCTTCCTGGGGATCGAGGCGCTGTTCATCTACCTGATGGTGGTGCCGACCATCCCGGATATGCGGGGGCTCCCCCACTCCGGCCTGGACTGGCTGAGCCAGCTCCCCAGCCTGGGCGATACCCCGGACATGACCCAGTATAATGAAGATACCTTCCTTTATGAAACGGTCTACGGCGACCGCTCTCATCTGATCTTGCTCTACGGCGTGATCTTCCTGTTTGTGATCGCCGCCTTTATCGTGCTGTGGCGGGCCTCCGTCCGCAGCGGCTGCCAGGCCCTGGCGCTCAGGCGCACCGGCCGCAAGCCCAAGACCTTTATCCAGGACCTGAAGAGCCTGCTGGATGAGAACATCCACAAGCTCCTGATGCCCGCGCCCTTCCTGGCCCTGGTGATCTTTACGATCATCCCGCTGGTGTACATGATCTGCATGGCCTTCACCAACTACTCCGACGCCACCTTCGATATGCAGGTGGGGGACCAGGTGGTGGAGAACGTGTCCCACCTGAACCTGTTCGACTGGGTGGGGCTGGACACCTTCGCCCAGATCTTCGGCTCCGGCTCCACGGTGGCTGAGCAGTTCTGGTCCGTGCTGGGCTGGACCCTGGTCTGGGCGGTGCTGGCCACCTTCCTGAACTTCTTCCTGGGCACCTTCGTGGCCATGATGATCAACCGGCCCACCACCCGCTTCAAGGGCCTGTGGCGGACGATCTTCTCGATCACCATCGCCGTGCCTCAGTTCGTGTCCCTGATGCTGATCAGCAAGATGTTCGCCGACAACGGCATCGTCAACAGACTGCTCCTGAACTGGGGCCTGATCGACGGGCCGGTGCGCTTTCTGTCGGAGACCAATAACGCCCGGATGTGGGTGATCATCATCAATCTGTGGGTGGGCATCCCCTACACCATCATGCAGGTCACCGGCATTTTGAAGAACATCCCCGGGGAGCTGTATGAGGCCGCCCGGATCGATGGGGCCAATGTGGCCCAGCAGTTCAGGAGCATCACCCTGCCGTACATGATCTTCGTGATGACCCCGTATATGATCACCTCCTTCACCGGCAACATCAACAACTTCAACGTGATCTACCTGCTCACCGGCGGCGGGCCCTTCACCCTGGAAGGCACCGCCGGCAAGACCGACCTGCTGGTCACCTGGCTGTACCGGCTGAGC
Source organism: uncultured Oscillospiraceae bacterium (assembly GCA_944387625.1). GTDB lineage: Bacteria > Bacillota > Clostridia > Oscillospirales > Oscillospiraceae > Faecousia. The sequence continues at coordinate 559 of CALXFQ010000113.1, read as the reverse complement.
GTGGATAAGCAGGAATACAACCTGGCGGCGGTGATCGGCATCTTCACCTTCATCATCCTGGCGATCGTGTCGCTGGTGACCTACCGCAGCTCCGGCTCGTATAAAAATGAGGAGGGCTTTAAATAATGGCAAAGTTGAACAAAAGCGCCTCTGTTCGCGCCAAGCGGAGAACGATGGACGTGGTGGTCCATACGATCCTGGTGATCATGGCGATCGTCTGGCTGATCCCCTTCGTGTACCTGGTGGCCCAGAGCTTCCGGGGCGGCGGCAATCTGACCATGGACTACGCCTTATTCTTCCCGGAGGAGTACAGCCTGCAAAACTACATCAAGCTCTTCACTGATACCAACGTGCTCAACTTCCCCCGGATGTTCATGAACACCCTGATGATCGCCTGCTGCAGCTGTGTGATCAGCACCTTCTTCGTGCTGGCGGTGTCTTACTGTATGTCCCGGCTGAAGTGGAGGATGCGAAAGCCCTACATGAACATGGCCATGGTGATCACCTTGTTCCCCGGCTTCATGTCCATGACCGCCACCTACTTCCTGCTGAAGGCCCT
>CALXFQ010000112.1 GCA_944387625.1 uncultured Oscillospiraceae bacterium | reverse complement strand
GGGGGCGTGAAGCTACAAAAGCTCGAATGACCCTTGCCTGGTGGTGTTACCCAGCGGCAAGGGTCATCCGATACATTCGATCGGCTCCATATTCTCTCGACCTCGACTTTCTGCGGTTTGCCCAGTTTATGCAGGCGGGGCAGGAAGATCTTCCCTCCCCACTTACATCATACCCTATCCAGCCGCTCTTGGCAAGTTGGGAAAATGTATGAGAAGTGCCTATAAGACCTTTAATTATTTAATATAGGATCGTGAAAAATGCTCAAAAGAAACACCGTCCGGCAGATCGCCGGGCGGTGTTTTGGTGAAGGATCAGTCCGCCACGTAGGGCAGCAGGGCGATCTGACGGGCCCGCTTGATGGCGGTGGTCAGGTCCCGCTGGTGGGCGGCGCAGGTGCCGGTGGTACGCCGGGGCAGGATCTTGCCCCGCTCGGACAGGTAGCGGCGCAGCTTGGCGGTATCCTTGTAATCGATGCTGGTCACCTTATCCACGCAGAAGGCGCAGACTTTCTTGCGCTTGCGGGGGCGAACACGCTGTTCGTTAGCCATGGTCTATTCCTCCTTGTCAGAATGTGAAAAAGTTCAGAAGGGCAGCAGAGCATCGTTGTCGTCCAGCATGGCGAAATCCGTGCTGGGCGCGGCCGCAGGCGCCGGATAGGCCCCGTAGCTGGGCGCGGCGGGGGCGCTGTAGGCGCTGCCGGCGTAGCTGCTGCCGGACTGGACGCTGTCGCCGTCACGCTTGCTGTCGCCAAAATAGGCGTTGGACACCACCACTTCGGCGGTAGTCCGCTTGTTGCCCTCCTTATCGGTCCAGTCCCGCATCTCCAGACGGCCATCCACCACGATCATGCGGCCCTTGGTGAAGTACTTGGAGATGAACTCTCCAGTCTGACGCCAGGCTACACAGTCGATGAAATCAGCCTTCCGTTCGCCGCCGTCCTTGGGCGCAAAGTCCCGATCCACAGCGATGCGGAAGCTCGCTACCGCCACACCGGTGCCGGTGCGGCGAAGCTCCGGGTCACGGACCAGGCGACCCATGAGGGTGATGTGGTTCAGCATACGCTCAACCCTCCATCACAGTGGTCAGGCAACGCATGACGCCGTCGGTGATCTTCATCACACGCTCCAGCTCGGCAGGGAACTCGGGCTTGACTTCCATGTTCATCAGAACATAGTACCCCTCGGGCAGATCGTTGATCGGGTAGGCCAGCCGGCGCTTGCCCCACTCATCGATGCCCAGAAGCGTACCCTCCGCTTCCACCATTGCCTTGAACTTTTCCACAAGCGCGGCGATGCCCTCCTCGCCCTGGGCAGGGTCGATGATGTAGAGCACCTCGTACTTACCGGTGATCTTAGCCATGTTGTTTGCACCTCCTTTTGGACTTTTGGCCCCCGGCGCCGCCGGGAGCAAGGATATGTCCACATTCGCAGACATCGTATAATATAACGATCTTTTGAAGAGAAGTCAAGCATTTTTCCAAAAAAACGCTGATATTTCTCCCGTCCGGGCCGGTCAAAGGGCCAGGCCCACCTCTTCCGGCAGGAACCGGGGGCAGACGTTTTCCGCGGAGGTGATCACCGAGGCGGCCAGGAAGGTGCCGATCCACACCGCCTGTTCCAGGCCCTGGCCGTAGGTCAAGCCGATCGCCACCCCGGCGCAGAAAGCGTCCCCGGCGCCGGTGGTGTCCTTGACCATCACGTTCCGGGCGGGGCAGACGCCCCGGCGGCCCTGGCAGTCGGCGTACACCGCCCCTTTCGAGCCCATGGTCACCACCATGGACGGGATCTTGGCTTTCTCCACCCGGTCGGCCAGGATCCGGGCCATCTCCTCCGGCTCTGCCTGGGAGTAGTCGTCCAGGAACAAGATCCCCGCCTCCTGCTGGTTGCAGATGAAGCAGTCGAACCGCTGTAAAAAGTCCCGGCGCTCGGCGGCGATGCTCATGTTGGACACCAGGGCGAAGAGCTTGGTGCGGTGCTTCTCCGCCAGGGCGAAGACCCGCTTCACGATCTCCTTGTGCAGGTCCACCTGCAGGACCACCGAATCCGCCTGGGCGAAGATCTCGTCCCCCTTTTCATCCAGCAGGTCCGCCAGAGGCAGGGCGTTGGGCCGCTTGGAGATGGATCCGGCCACGTCCCCGTGGTCGTTGAACACCGCCAGCCACATGCCCATGCCGTCAGGGACGGTGAGGACATAGTCGCAGTTGACCTTGTGGTTCTTCAGCTTGGTCAGTACCGCCTGGCCCATGGGGGTGTCGTCCACGATGCTGACGAAGGTGGGCCGCAGTTCCACGTTGGCGATGTCCTCCACCAGGTTCCGGGCCACGCCGCCGTGGATGAACTCCACCGATCCCACGTTCCGGCCGGTGGGGATGTAGCTGTCCTCCGGGAAGCCTTTGATATCTACGAAAGTGGTGCCGATCACCACGATGCTCATAAACGCTCCTCCTGTCGCTTTTTGTCTTATCATAACACATCCACGGAAAAAAGGGAATATAGTGGTTGCATGGATCGATGTTTTCGGTTAAAATGGGGAGCAGTAAAAGGAGGGACGGATATGAGCAACAAGAAAAAGGATATTCCCAAAAACAAGACCGCCCCGAACAAGAAGCCCCCGGCGCTTTGGATCGGCCTGGCGCTGGCGGCGCTGGCGGTGGTGCTGGCGGTGATCTTCTGGCCCCGGCAGGAGGACCCGGAGGAGGCCAAGGTGATCCGCGCCCACATCCAGATCCGGGACTACGGCGATATCACCGTGGAGCTGGACCCGGAGGCGGCGCCGATCACCGTGAAGAATTTCGTCAAGCTGGCCCGGGATGGGTACTATGACGGCCTGACCTTCCACCGGATCATCGAGGGCTTCATGATGCAGGGAGGCCAGGGGACGGAGTATGTCCAGCCGATCAAGGGGGAGTTTGCCGCCAATGGGGTGGACAATCCCCTCTCCCACACCCGGGGAGCGATCTCCATGGCCCGGACCAGCGACCCCAACAGCGCCGACACCCAGTTCTTCATCGTCCATGAGGACAGCACCTTCCTGGACGGAGATTACGCGGCCTTCGGCTATGTGATCGAAGGGATGGACGTGGTGGACGCGATCTGTGAAGCGGCCCAGCCGATCGACGGCAACGGCGCCATCGCCGAAGACGCCCAGCCGGTGATCGAGTCGATCCACATCCACTCCGGGGAGTCCCACTGACCCTCCAGGGGGATGATGCGCTTCCGGGAGGACCGATGCGCCTTTGGGAGGAACGCTCTGCCATAGAGCACGCCAAGGCCCCGCCATGCGGGGCCTTTTTGCTACGCGCCGCCCTGCCGCCAGCCCACTTGGCTCTCCCTTTGGGAGAGCTGGCACGGACCCGGAGGGGCCGTGACTGAGAGGGTAGCGGCTTTCCGCATTTAGGAACGTTATACAAAAGAACGGACGTGAGCACCCTCTCCGTCAGGCCGTTCGGCCTGCCAGCGCGCTGCGGCGCGCCCCGGTCGCGGCTCTGACGGTCC
>CALXFQ010000111.1 GCA_944387625.1 uncultured Oscillospiraceae bacterium | reverse complement strand
CTTTGTAAAAGAAGGTCATTCGCTGAAGATCATCCCTTCCAGGTAGGCCAGGGTGGCGGTCATGGACTTGCCCACCAGCAGGTCCACCTGCCAGATGTCCTGGCCCTGGAACAGCTCGAAACGGACCGTAAACAGGACTTCCTCCGTGGGAAGGATGCTGTCATAGCGGCCCGCTTCCAGATCCTCCCAGATCGCCGCCGCCAGCTCCCCGGGATCCACATCGGCAAAGGATACCAGCGCGTTGCCTGCCGAGTCGTAAACGCTATAGGCTCCGATCGACTGCTGGAAGGTGGGCAGGTCCTCCAGCCCTAACCAAAACGACGCGGGCAGATCTTCATGGGCGCGGATCCATTCCACCGTGGCGGTCATCTCCTCCCCGATCTCCAGGTAGGTGAAGTACTGCTGGCCGTCTTCCTGGAAATGCAGTTCGATATTGTAAAGGACCGGGTCATTCCGCCGGGTGTCCACGTATCTGCCGGCTTCCAGGTCCTCCCACAGGGCCTTCACCAGGCCTTGGCTCTGGCTGGGGGAAAATTCCTTCCGGTCCATCTCCTCGCCGTACAGGTGACACCATTCCAGCCGGTCCAGGGCCGTTTCCAGGTCCGGCATCCCCAGCACCGCCTGGGGAGAGTTCATCAATTTGTTCAGGGACTGGCCCAGATCCGTATCCCAGTCATAGCAGTACATCCGTTCCGCCACCGAGCCGTCGGTCATGGTATAGCGCAGGTAGATGCTGGCCTCTTCGTTGTATTCGCTGGATCGGAACAGGGGATTGTCATGGATCAGCTGGTGGTGGTAGTCCACCAGGAGCCGGATATCCGCCGGATCTTGGTAGGTGGTAGTCCCATCGGGGTAGAGATACTCGCGCTCCGCGACCTCGATCTGCGCCACCTTCTCCGCCTGAGGCACCCAGCGGGTGGTCCCCAGCGGGTCCAGCCAGGTCAGGCCCAGGGTCAGCAGGAACGTCCCGGCGATCGCCGCCAGCTTGATCAGGCTCTTTCGGTCGAAGACCCGGACGGTCCGGCGCAGGAGCATCTCCGAGCCGAACAGGCCGATCAGGGTCCCGGCGGCCAGGAAGACCCACTCCAGGTCCATGGTCTGCCCGATCATGCGGAACACCACGGCCACGCTGAAGGTCAGCAGCACCGAGCCGATCGGCTCCATCCATCGGAAGGCCAGCAGGTCCCCAGCGCTCTCCAGCTTCCGCTTTCGGTACAGCAGCAGGGCCAGGCCCAGCAGCACCACGCCCAGCACCGCCAGCGCCGCCATGTAGCCCCAGCCTTCTCCCAGGCCGTTGAACACGTACTCCCGTTCATAATAGAACACGTCGGGATCCACCGCCTGGACCTTCAGGTACTCATCCATGGATGCCAGATGGTACACCGGGCAGAACTGTTGGAAGCTGTCGAATCGGACCACCAGTCCCGGCAGCAGCGGAACGTAGAAGGCCGTGACGAAGGAATACAGCAGCACCACCAGCAGATCTAGCAGGGCGTACAGCAGTACCTGGCCGAACCGGGAGCCGGTGGACAGGGCGCACAGCACCGCCAGGCCGAAGAAGAACAGATACTGCAGCTCCATGGCCAGCAGCCAGTAAAAGGACACATACCAGTGCTCTCCCAGGAACAGCATCTGCACCAGCGTCACCACCGGGGTGGGCACCAGGGAGAACAGCACTCCGGCGGTCACATGGGTGATAAAGAAGGTCTCCCGCCGCCGGGGCAGGGCGTGGAGGCCGTTGCACATCCGGGTGTTGAACAGGTCGCCGAACAGGCACTCCGCCGCGATCAGGGCGTAGCACATATTCACGATCCCCATGGGGCCGATCGTGCTGTTATACGTCCGCAGGTTCCACCCCGGCTCGTTGTACACCATCGATCCCCAGCTGAGCAAGGTCCCGCCGATCAGGTACAGCAGCCACACCGGGGAGAACCGGGTGATGTCCTTGCGCAGCAGCGTGCCGTCAAAGAAGGATGTTCTTGACTTCATAGTCCACACCTCCCAATTCATAAATGAAGATCTCCTCCAAGGACAGGGGCAGGATGTCGAAATACACCGGGGAAGCGGCGGCCACGGTCTGCCGGATCTGTTCCAGCTCGCCCCGGACCACCAGGGTCCGCAGCCGGCCGCTGGCGCTTTCGTGGAGGACCTGCAATGCCTCCGGCACATCGCCTACGATCTGGAGCTTGTGGGTGGCTCCCTGCATATCCGCCAGGCTCCGCTGAAGGAGCATCTTCCCATGGTCCATGATCCCCACATGGTCGCACACGTCCTCCAGCTCCCGCAGGTTGTGGGAGGAGATCAGCACCGTGGTCTGGCGCTGGGACACGTCCGCCAGGATCAGGCTCCACACCTGCCGGCGCATCACCGGGTCCAGGCCGTCCACCGGCTCGTCCAGGATCAGCACCTCCGGGCGGGTGCACAGCGTCAGGTGGAAGGCCGCCTGCTTCTGCATCCCCTTGGAGAACCGGCGGATCTGGTCCTTTTTCGGCAGGGGGAAGACCTCATACAGCCGCTCATACAGTTCCCGGTCGAACTGAGGCCAGATCCCCTGGTAGAACCGGCGCATATCCTCCATGGTGGCCGAGGGGAAGTAGAACACATCGTCCGGGATCGAGCCGATCCGGGCCTTGGCGGCGGCGTTCTCGAAGATCGGCTGGCCGTCCAGCAGTACCTCGCCCCGGTCCTGGCGGTACACCCCGGTCAGGTGCCGCAGGGCGGTGGTCTTCCCTGCCCCGTTGGGGCCTACCAGGCCGTACACCGACCCCTTGGGCACGGTCATATCCAAGTCCTTCAAGGCGGCAAAGCTGCCGAAGGTCTTGGTCACGTTCTTCATCTCAAGCATGGTCCGTCCCTCCTTTTGCCATCCGCGCGGCCAGGTGCTCCGGGGCCACGCCCCGGGCCAAAAGCTTGCCCGCGATCTGGTCGAATTTTTCCAGCAGGTCTTCCAGGTCCGACGCCGGGGGAGCGCAGACGAAGCTGCCCTTCCCTGCCACGGTGACGATCCAGCCCTCGCTCTCCAGCTCCCGATAGGCCCGCTGGATCGTGTTGGGGTTGATCGCCAGAAGCCCTGCCAGTTCCCGGACGCTGGGCATCCGCTCTCCCTCCCCCACGATCCCCGCCCGGATCTGGTCCCGGAACCCGTCCAGGACCTGCTGATAGATCGGCCGGCCGTCCCGATAGTCCAAATGGATCATATCATCCCTCCGTTTCGATGCTCCTCCAGATCCGCCTGGTATCGGATCTGGGCAAAAATGATGGTCATAGTCCGCTTCGCAGACACACCGCCCACACCGAACGATGCCCCTGCCCAGCGGAACGCGGTGAAAGAAGACCGCTGGCGGCCCCAACGTCCACCCTCTGTACCGGCCCGCTCCCGGGCGTGCTAACTGTATTAACTATCTTAGTACAGTTACTATAACACACCGCCAGAGGATCGTCAATAGGCGAAAGGAAGAAAACTGTAAAGGATCCAAGAACACCCACCGGGACACATCCCCAAAGCCCCACCGCCCCTTGTGTTTCCCTATGGGCGCGTCAAAGCCCCGCTTTGCGGGGCATTTGTACCAAGCCACAACATTTTGCCCACCCACTTGCCTCCCCCTATGGGGGCTGAGCGAAGCGAAGTCGCGGTAGT
>CALXFQ010000110.1 GCA_944387625.1 uncultured Oscillospiraceae bacterium | reverse complement strand
TTCGACAAGCAAAGCCCTCCGCTTTCGCGGGGGGCTTTGGCTGTTCGGGCGGTCAGTGCAGGGACTGGGCGGGCTGGTCATGGGCAGGCTCCCAGGGGCCGGGGCTTTGCCGGGACAGCAGTCTGGCGGCCTGGAATACGAACTCCTCCGGGGAGGGGGCTGGGCCACGGTCGCTGAGGATGTAGGCGTCGTCCAGCGCGGCCTGCATATCCCGCAGGACTTCCTCCGGCGTGATCCGGTGGGTCCGGGCGATCGAGTCAAGGATCTTCTGAAAGTCTTTCATGTTTTTTTGCCCCCTGGGTCTAAATTTGTTCTTTGGTGTAAGTATACCACCAGGGTCTTGTCGAGGGCGTGAGAAAACTGTCGAAGAACATAAAAAAACGGAAAGCCCTCCGCAGGGGGGCGGGCCGTCCCCAAGGCAGGCGCAAAAGCCTGTATTTTATCAAAACACCCGGAAAAGCCGGAAAAAGATGTTGACCTTCTTGCGCTTTTCGGTTATAATACCGTAGCATGACCAAATATGGTCCTCCAATAGATTGCTGCGGTCTACATAGACTGTCGAGCATAGGAAAACGAATATGACAGGAGGTGTCCACCAGTGAAGCGTACCTACCAGCCCAGCCGTCGTCATCGTTCCAAGATCCACGGCTTCCGGAAGAGAATGGCAACTTCCAACGGCCGCAAAGTGCTTGCTCGCCGCCGTGCCAAGGGCCGTAAGGTCCTGTCCGCCTGAGCGCAGGAACCAGGCTGATCCCAGCCGCAGCGCGAACAGCGAAACGGGAGGAACGTGCGGGGCGAAGATCGCCCCGCTCCCTTTTTACCTGGAGGCAGATCCATGAAGTTTTCCAGCAGCCTGAAGCTGAACCACATTTTCCGCAAGCTCTACCACACCACCGGCCAGGCCGGTCCCTATCTGGTGCTCTACGCCCGGCGCAACCATGCCGGACGCAACCGGGTGGGGATCACCGTGAGCAAAAAGCTGGGCAAGGCCCACATCCGCAACCGAGCCCGCCGCCGGATCCGGGAGATCTACCGGCTCAACGAAGACCGGCTGGCGCCTGGCTACGACATCGTGATGGTGGCCCGGTCCCGGGCGGTGGAAGGGGATTTTCGGAAGATGGAGGAGAGCTTCCTCGCCCTGGCCCAAAAGGCCGGGATCTTGCGGGAGGCCCAGCCATGAAAAAGCTGATGCTGGCATTGATCCGCTTCTACCAGAAGGGCATCTCTCCCAATACGCCGCCGAGCTGCCGGTTCACCCCCACCTGCTCTCAGTACGCCTATGAGGCGATCTGCAAGTACGGCGCCTGGAAGGGCGGATATCTGGCCCTGCGGCGGCTGCTGCGGTGCCACCCCTTCTACAAGGGCGACTACTACGACCCCGTCCCCTGATTTCCATTGTTTAAGGAGGAAGATCCATGTTTCTCGCAGGATTGTCCGACATCATCACCGTGCCTTTCGGCTGGCTGCTGGGCAGGCTGTACGACCTGCTGGGCAACTACGGCCTGGCCATGATCTTGTTCTCCGTGGTGGTCCAGCTGGTGCTGCTGCCCATCACCGCCAAGAGCAAGAAGAGCATGATGAAGATGGCTCGGATCCAGCCCAAGATCCTTCAGATCCAGAAAAAATACGCCAACGATCAGGCCAAGCAGTCCGAGGCCATCCAGGCCCTCCAGCGGGAGGAAGGCGCGTCCATGGGTATGGGCGGCTGCCTGTGGAGCTTTGTGCCGCTGCTGATCCTGTTCCCCCTGTATTCCGTCATCCGGGAGCCTTTGACCTATATGCTGGGCGCCAGCGAGGAGCTGGTGGCCCAGATCGCCGCCACCGCCGGCGTGTCCGCCACCACCAACGCCAACTACCAGGTGGAAGCCATCAAGGCCATGATGGCCGACCCTGCCGCCTTCCGGGATCTGCCGGGGATGACCGCCCAGATCCTCCGGGGCGTGGACTTTACCTTCCTGGGCCTGGACCTGGGCGCTACGCCCCAGTTCAACGTGTTCGCCTGGAGCTCCTGGAGCTGGGGCAACATCGGCCTGTTCCTGCTCCCCTGCATCAGCGCCGGCTTGCAGGTGCTGCAGGTGAAGTTCTCCCAGCGGATGAACGACTCCGTGATCACCGATGAGAACGGCGTGCAGGACCGGGAGGCCGCCGCCAACTCCCAGACCGCCCAGACCAACAAGATGATGACCTGGATGATGCCGGCCATGTCCGTGCTGATCGGCTTCACCGTGCCGGCCGGCTTGTCGATCTACTGGCTGGTAGGCGGCGTGGTCCGTACGGTGGAGGACGCGTTCCTCACCCGGCACTATCGGAAGATCTACGACGCCGAGGACGCCATCAAGCTCCAGGCCGCCCGGGAGCGGGAGGCCGAGGAGGCGGAGAAGGAGCGGATCCGTGCCGAGCGCCGGGCCGCCAACCCTGACGGCATCACCACCAACACCAGCAAGAAGAAGCTGCAGCAGAAGCAGCGCAATGAGGAGCTGGCCGCCAAGCAGGCTGCCGCCCGGGAATACGCCCTCCGCCGGGGCTTGCCGGTGGAGGAGGAGCGGGTCCAGGACAAGTCCATGTCCGGCATCCCGGAGCGTCCCTACTGCAAGGGCCGCAACTACGACCCCGACCGCTATCGTTCCAACGATATGGAGGAATAAACAGTCATGGAAAAGACCATCATCACTTCCGGCAGCACCATCGATATGGCGATCGAGGTTGCCCTGCGTCAGCTGGGTCTGGACCGGGACAGCGTGTCCGTCCAGGTCCTCCAGCAGGCCAAGCCCGGCTTCCTGGGCTTCGGCAGGACCCCGGCCAAGGTCCAGGTGACCTATGAGGCGCCGGACCCGGTGCCGGAGAGGAGCGCCGAGCCGGTCAAGAGCGCCCTGGGCGCCGCCTCCCGCTCCAAGCCCAAGACCACCGGCGCGCCGGTGAAGGACCCGGGCATGAAGCCCGAGCCGGTGAAGGCCGAGGACCCCAAGCCGGTCAAGGCTAAAAAGCCCCAGCCCCCCAAGGAGGAGAAGCCCCAGCCCCCCAAGGCCGAGCGCAAGCCCCGGCCGGAGCCGCCCAAGGCGGAAAAAACGGATATCCCCCGGGAGTATCCCGCTGCCCAGCCCGGCTCCGTGGAGGAGAAGATCGAGCAGTTCCTCAAGGGCCTGCTGGAGCATATGGGGTCCCAGGCGGTGCCTCACGCCGTGAAGGGCCAGGACAACACCTACCTGGTGGAGCTTACCGGGGAGGACCTGGGCTACCTGATCGGCCGCCGGGGGGACACCCTGGACGCGATCCAGCATCTGTGCAACTACGCGGTGAACCGGGATGTGGAAGGCCATGTCCGGATCAACGTGGACGCGGAGGACTACCGCCGGAAGCGGGAGGAGAGCCTGCGTAAGTACGCCCGCAAAAAGGCCCAGCAGGTGCTCAAGGCTCGCCGCCGGACCACCCTGGAGCCGATGAACGCCTATGAGCGCCACCTGATCCATGCCACCTTGCAGGACATGGAGAACATCACCACCTACTCCACCGGCACCGAACCCAACCGCCGGGTCGTGATCGAGTACGTACGCTAAGACCTGAAAAAAAGCTGCCGCGAAAGCGGCAGCTTTTTCGGCCTTTTCCCCAGGGGGGGAGAGGGCGGCCTTCGTTATTCGCCTACG
>CALXFQ010000109.1 GCA_944387625.1 uncultured Oscillospiraceae bacterium | reverse complement strand
AGAAGACGGGCGCGCCGTGGCGCGCCCGTCTTCTTACGCCCAAGTCCCCAACTCCACCAACGCCCCGACCCTCCACCAACCCACTTGGCTCTCCCCCATAGGGGGAGGCAAGTGGGTGGTTCAAGGTCGAAGAGCCCTCCCCCGACCGGGGGCTTCCTCCGCAAAAATCCACGCGCGTTTGCTTTCCGCACTTGCGTTTCCTTTGTCCTGCGTATATAATAAAGAGAAAACTTTATGCGGCCATGGCCGCCGGTATATAAGAAAGGAATTTGCCCATGTCTGATAAAATGAACATCGCCGTGCTTTTTGGCGGCTGCTCTTCCGAATACAGCGTTTCCCTCCAGTCCGCCTACGCGGTGATCTGCCACATCGACCGGGAGAAATATACGCCGGTGCTGATCGGCATCACCCGCCAGGGCGACTGGTACTGCTACGACGGGGACTTGGACCGGATCCCTGCCGACACCTGGACCGCCGGGGACCTGATCCCGGTGGCCGTTTGCCCCAACCGCACGGAGAAGGCCCTGCTCAAATACACCGACGCCGGGGTGGAGAAGATCCCGGTGGCCGCCGCCTTCCCGGTGCTCCATGGCCGCAACGGCGAGGACGGCACGGTCCAGGGGGCCTTCGCCCTGGCGGGCATCCCGATCGTGGGCTGCGGCGTGCTCTCCTCCGCGCTGTGCATGGACAAGGACCGCGCCCATCACCTGGCCCGCATGGCCGGGGTGGACGTGCCCCGGGCCTTCGTGCTGGATAAGCCCGACATCCCCTTCGCCCTGGCCCAGGCGGAAACGCTGGGCTATCCCCTGTTCGTCAAGCCGATCAAGGCCGGGTCCTCCTTCGGCGTGACCAAGGTGACCGGCGCCGATCAGCTCCCCCAGGCGATCGCCACCGCCTTCGAGTATGACGACATGGTGATCGTGGAGGAGAACATCACCGGCTTCGAGGTGGGCTGTGCCGTCATGGGCAACGATCAGCTCACCATCGGCGAAGTGGACGAGATCGAGCTGTCCGGCGGCTTCTTCGACTTTACGGAAAAATACACCCTGAAGACCTCCGCCATCCACGTCCCTGCCCGGATCGATCCGGCCACCGCCCAGCGGGTGAAGGACACCGCCAGGACCCTCTACAAGGCCCTGGACTGCCAGGGCTTCGCCCGGGTGGATATGTTCGTGTCCGACGGGGACCGGATCGTGTTCAACGAGGTCAACACCATCCCCGGCTTCACCACCCACAGCCGCTTCCCCAATATGATGAAGGCGATCGGCGTATCCTTTGCCCAGGTGGTCAACGGGGCGATCGAATTGGCGGTGGGAAAATGAGAGTAGCTGTCCCTTTGTGCTGCGCCGGATCCAGGGACCGGGCGTGGATCGAGCTGGACATGGCCGCTCTGGGCCACAATGTCCGGGCCCTCCAGTCCCTCCTGCCCCCGGGCTGCCAGCTCATGCCGGCGGTGAAGGCCAACGCCTACGGCCACGGCGCGATCCCGATCACCCAGGAGCTGCTGCGGCTGGGGATCCGGTGGTTCTGCGTGGCCTCGGTGGCTGAGGGGATCGAACTGCGCCGGCGGGCGATCCCCGGCCAGATCCTGATCCTGGGCTATACCCACCCGGACCAGTTCCCTCTGCTGCGCCGCTACCGGCTGACCCAGGCGGTGGTGGACGCCGCCTACGCCCGGCAGCTCAACGCCTATGGCAAAAAACTGAAGGTCCATGTGAAGATCGACACCGGGATGCGCCGGCTGGGAGAGCGGGCGGACCATCTGGAGGCCCTGCGCCAGATCTTCCGCTGTGAGAACCTGGTGGTGGAGGGGACCTTCACCCACTTCTGCGCCGACGAGACCACCAGCCCGGCGGACGCGGCCTTCACCGCCGCCCAGGCCCAGGCTTTTTATGATACGGTGGCCGCCCTGGAAGCGGAGGGCTTCTCCTGCGGGAAGAAGCACCTGCTGGCCAGCTACGGCCTGATCAACTATCCCCAGTACGCCGAGGACATGGTCCGGATCGGCATCGCCCTGTATGGGGTGCTGAGCAGTCGGGACCCGGACCTGCATTGTCCGATCCGGCTCCAGCCGGTGCTGGCCCTGAAATGCCGGGTGGCCTCGGTGCGGGACCTGCATGACGGCGAGGCGGCAGGCTACGGCCTGGAATATGTGGCCCAGGGGCCACGGCGTCTGGCCGCCCTGGCGATCGGCTACGCCGACGGCCTGCCCCGGGCGTTGTCCTGCGGCGTGGGCCGGGTGCTGATCCACGGTCAGCCTGCCCCGGTGGTGGGCCGGATCTGCATGGACCAGACCCTGGTGGACGTGACCGGCATCCCGGAGGTCCAGGGCGGCGACGTGGCGGTGGTGATCGGCAAGGACGAAGACCTGGAGATCTCCGCCTACGATCTGGCGGAGCAAAGCGGCACCATCACCAACGAGATCCTCAGCCGCCTGGGCCGCCGCCTGGAGCGGATCGTGGTATGAACCATGGAAGCGACAGCCCCAAACCGTCGCTTCCATATTTTTTCGGGCCGGACATGATATCGTAATATCGTATTCTTAAACTGTTCACATCTTCGTGCTAGCATCGGAGCATAACTTTGGCCGTCAGGCCGTGAAATGAGGAACTTTATGGACCGCATCGCCATCGCCACCGACTCCCACAGCGGCATCCGGCCGGAGGAGGCCCTGCAATGGGGGATCTTCGTACTGCCCATGCCCTTCTTTGTGGAGGGGCGGCAGTATTTTGAAAACGTATCCATCACCCGCCAGGAGCTGTTTGCCTACCTGGACGAGGGGAAGACCGTCACCACCTCCCAGCCTGCCCCGGAATCCCTGCTGGCGTTCTGGCAGGAGATCTTGAACGATCACGACCAGATCGTGTATATCCCCATGAGCAGCGGCCTGAGCTCCTCCTGCGCCACCGCCCAGGCCCTGGCCCAGGAGCCGCCCTTCGCCGGGCGGGTGTTCGTGGTGGACGACGGCCGGGTAGCCACCCCTCTGCGCCGGACGGTGATGGACGCCCTGGACTTGGTACGGGCGGGCCTGGACCCGGGGCAGATCCAGCGTGTCCTGGAAGAGGACCGGGAGAACGTGTCGATCTATATCGCCGTGGAAACGCTGGAGCATCTGAAACGAGGCGGCCGGATCACCCCCACCACCGCCGCCGTAGGCACGCTGCTGAACATCAAGCCGATCTTAAAGCTGGGCACCCAGACCCTGGACAGCTATAAGAAGATCCGGGGCATGAAAAAGGCCCGGGAGGAGATGATCGAAGCCCTGCGCCAGGATATCCAGACCACCTTCCGCCAGGCTCACCAGGAGGGCCGGCTCCACCTGCTGGCCGCCACCAGCGCCGACCCGGAGACCACCGCCTCCTGGGTGGCCCAGATCCGGGAAGCCTTCCCGGGGATGGAGGTGCTGTGCGACGACCTGACCATGGGCATCTGCTGTCACACCGGCCCCGGCGCCCTGGGCATCGGCTGTACCTGCCGCCCGGTCATCCCCGGTAAATGAACCATCCACGCCCCGGAAAAGGCCCCAGCCTTTCCCGGGGCGTACCCATACGCCCACGCCTCTTCCCTCCACCCACGCCCTTGGCTCTCCCTCTGGGGGTGAGCGAAGCGAAGTCGCGGTAGTGAATGACGGTCCGGTGGACCGTCAGAGCC
>CALXFQ010000108.1 GCA_944387625.1 uncultured Oscillospiraceae bacterium | reverse complement strand
GGAATATTATTAAGCTCCTATGAAGTTTCAGATCATTTGGTGCCGAAGATCCGGTCGCCGGCGTCGCCCAGGCCGGGGACGATGTAGGCATGCTCGTTGAGCCGCTCGTCCAGAGCCGCCAGGTAGATCTCCACGTCCGGGTGGGCCTTCTGGACCGCCGCCACCCCTTCCGGGCAGCCGATGATGTTCATCATCACGATCTGCTTACAGCCCCGGCGCTTCAGGAAGTCGATCGCCGCCACGGCGCTGCCGCCGGTGGCCAGCATGGGGTCCACCACGAACACCTGCCGCTGGTCGATGTCCTCCGGCAGTTTGCAGTAATACTCCACCGGCTCATGGGTCTGAGGGTCCCGGTACAGGCCGATGTGGCCGATCTTGGCGGAGGGGATCAGGCCCACCATGGTATCCACCATCCCCAGCCCCGCCCGGAGGATCGGCACGATCGCCAGCTTCTTGCCTGCCAGCATCCGGCAGCGGGCGGTGGTGATCGGGGTGGGCACCTCCACCTCCTGGGTGGGCAGGTCCCGGGTGGCCTCGAAGCACATCAGGGCGGCGATCTCACCTACCAGCTCCCGGAACTCCTTCACCCCGGTGTCCCGGTGGCGCATGATCGCCAGCTTGTGGGCGATCAGGGGATGGTCCAAAACGTGTACGGTTGCCATTGTTCAGTTCTCCTTTTGTAGTTGTTCTCTTTCCAGCCGCTCTCGTTCGGCTTGGGATAAGCGCAGATAGTTGGGGACCAGGGCGGCGCCGTCCCCCGGCTCGCCGGCTTCGATCTTCTCCAGGGCCGCCAGGCCCACGCCCACCGCCCGCTGGTGCTGCCGCCACTGGGGCGGCAGGATCGTATCCGGGAAATGCCGGTGGCACAGGGCCGCCCCGTCGCCTACCAGGTACACCGGGCCGTCCAAATGCTCCAGCGCCTGGCCCAGCTCCTCCAGGCCGACCGCCCGGTCCGGGCAGAGCCGGGTAAGCACGCCGCCGTCGGCCAGGAACAGGGCGTTATACACCTGGCCCCGCCGGGCATCCATGGCGGCGCAGATATAGCCCTCCCGGATCCCCAGCCCCAGGGCCATGGCCTCCAGGGTGGACACGCCGTGGCAGGGGATATCCGCCCCCCAGGCAAAGCCCTTGGCCGCCGCCACCCCGATCCGGACCCCGGTAAAGGACCCGGGGCCGGCGGCCACCGCCACATGGGTGACCTGCCGGGGGGTCTTTTGGCACTGCTTCAGCAGGTCCCGGGCCATGACCATCAGGGTCTGGCTGTGGGTCAGGGCGGTGAGCTGGTAGCTCTCGCCCAGCAGGCCGTTCTCATCGAACAGGGCCACCGAGGCCGCCTTGGCGGAAGTTTCAAAGCACAACACAAGCAAGCCGCTCTCCTCCTTCGATCAGGATCTGCCGGTCCTGGGGGCCGGTGGCGCAGATCGTGACCATGATCGGGTCCTCCAACGCCTCCGCCACGTTCTCGCTCCACTCCACGGCGCACACGCCGCCCCGGTCCAGGTAGTCCTCCCAGCCGATGTCCCACAGGTCCTGGGCGGACCGCAGGCGGTACATATCAAAGTGGAACAGGGGCATCCTTCCTGACAGGTGCTCGTGGACGATGGTGTAGGTGGGGCTGGTCACCGGCTCGGCACAGCCCAGCCCCCGGGCCAGGCCCCGGGTGAAGGCGGTCTTCCCCGCCCCCAGGTCCCCCCGGTAGGCCACCACCGTGCCAGGGGCCAGGACCTTCCCCAGGGCGGCGCCCACTTCCTCCGTTTCCTGAGGGCTGTGGGTATGGAATTCAAAAAGTTTCTTGGGCATTTTTCAGCTTCTCCGTCTGGTCCGCGGTAGCCAGGGCGTCGATCAGCTCGTCGAGCTGTCCGTTCATCACCTGGTCCAGCTTGTATAAGGTCAGTCCGATCCGGTGGTCCGTCACCCGGCCCTGGGGGAAATTGTAGGTGCGGATCCGTTCGTTGCGCATACCGGTGCCTACCTGGCTCCGGCGGCGCTGGTCGTGTTCCCCCTCGATCCGCTCCTGCTCGATCTGGTAGAGCTTGGAGGCCAGCATCACCATGCATTTTTCCCGGTTCTGGACCTGGCTTCGCTCCTCCTGGCAGGCCACCACGATCCCGGTGGGCTTGTGGATCAGCCGGACGGCGGAGGAGGTCTTGTTCACATGCTGGCCGCCGGCGCCGCTGGCCCGGTAGACCTGCATCTCGATGTCATTGGGATCCAAATGGACGTCCACCTCTTCCATCTCCGGCAGTACCGCCACCGTGGCGGTGGAGGTGTGGACCCGGCCGCCGGACTCGGTCTGGGGCACCCGCTGGACCCGGTGGACCCCGGACTCATATTTCAGCCGGGACCAGGCCCCCTGGCCCTCGATCAGGAAGTCCGCCTCCTTCACGCCGCCAAGCTCCGTGTCGGAATAGTTCATGAGCTTCACCTGCCAGCCCATCCGGGCGGCGTACATGGCATACATCCGATACAGGTCCTGGGCGAACAGGGCGCTCTCCTCGCCGCCGACGCCGCCGCGGATCTCCACGATCACGTTTTTGCCGTCGTTGGGGTCTTTGGGCAGGAGCAGGAGCTGGAGATGCCGGTGCAGTTCCTCCTTCCGGGCCTTGGCCTGGTGGAAGGTCTCCTGGCACAGTTCCTTCATCTCCGGGTCCGCCATCAGCTC
The DNA here is from genome assembly GCA_944387625.1 of uncultured Oscillospiraceae bacterium. GTDB lineage: Bacteria > Bacillota > Clostridia > Oscillospirales > Oscillospiraceae > Faecousia. Next base: position 997 of record CALXFQ010000108.1, on the reverse strand, counting down.
CCGGGCCTCGTCCATATCCCGGCAGGCGGCCCCATACGCCTGATACGCCTCCACGATCGGCTGTAAGTCGTTTTTCTCCCGGAGGAGCCGGGCGGCGGCTTTGGGATCGGCGTACAGCTCCGGCCGCTCCGCCTTGGCGCAAAGCTCTTCATAGCGCAGGGCCACGGCCCGCAGTTTATCCAGCATATCATCGCTCCATCATAAATTCTCCCTTGTATCATACCAGCAACCGGGGGAAAAGTAAAGTAGATCTAAGGAGTTGATGGTCTTGCGAAAGTTGATCGCCGTTCTTTTGTGCCTGAGCCTGGGCTGTCCCGGCTATGCCCAGGGGGAGAAATATGTGGCGCTGACCTTTGACGACGGCCCCTCCGGCCGGTTCACCCAGACACTGCTGGCCGGTCTGGAGGAGCGGCAGGCGCAGGCCACGTTCCTGCTGTGCGGCTATCGGATCCGGGAGTACCCGGCCCAGGCGGAGGCGATCTTTGCCCAGGGCCACGAGATCGGCCTCCACGGCTACAGCCACGGGTGCATGAAGGATATGTGCCGGGAGGAGCTGGACCGGGAGATCGCCGACACCCTGGCGCTGCTGCCGGAGGGGTGCCGGCCGGCGTTCCTCCGGCCTCCAGGCGGGAAATACTCCCAGGCGGTGACGGAGGCCGCCCGGCAGGCAGGGCTGGCGCTGCTGGGCTGGTCCGTGGACCCCCGGGACTGGGCCAGCCATGACGCCGCCACCATCCGGGCGGCGGTGGTCCGGCAGGTAAAAAGCGGGGACGTGGTGCTTCTGCACGATATGTCCTGGTCCTCGGTGGAGGCGGCGCTGATGATCGTGGACGCGCTGAAGGCCCAGGGCTTCACGTTCCTCACCGTATCCGCCCTTGCCCAGCAGACCAACACCCAGATCCTCCCCGGCCGGCTCTACACCCGGTTCTGACGCCCCCCCGGCGCTCCACCCGCGCCCCGGCCCTCCGCCAGCGCTCTTGGCTCTCCCTTTGGGGGC
>CALXFQ010000107.1 GCA_944387625.1 uncultured Oscillospiraceae bacterium | reverse complement strand
TAAGCGGAAGGTCCGACCGCTTTCCCAAAAAGCGTGCCAAGGGCGTGGATGAAATGCAGGAACGTTGGGCGCAAAAATACCGGGGCATCAGCCCCGGTATTTTTTAGCGGGTCATTACCATTCCTTCTTCCGGGCGGCCACCACGGCTACGCCCAGTACGGAGGCGGCAAGCATCAGGGAAACGGCGGTCAGGGGGAAGCTGTCGCCGGTGGGCGGCACAGGCTCCTCAGAGCTCTCCGCATCCACCAGAGCGGCCAGGGCCGTTTCCAGGGCGTCCACGGTGGCATCCACCACATCCTGGGTGCCGCCGGAGCTCAGCACGGCCTTGGCGGCGGTCAGGCTGGTCTGGAACAGGTTCCAGCTGTCTTCGGTGTAGTCCTCAGCCTTCAGGGCTTCCGCCTGGGCGATCAGGTCCTCCAGGGCGGTATAGTCCACCAGCAGGCTGTCGTAAGTCAGACCGTAGCCGCGCTGGTACACGATCTCATCGGTGTAGCTGAGGCTCTCCGGATCGAACTTGGGAACGTTCACCGGCAGCGTGCCGCTGGCGCCGAAGGTGCCCAGGGCCACTTCCACCGCGGCAGTGATGTTGGGGCCGCAGGCCTCGGCGGTAGAGGTGGTGCCGCCCACCAGAGCCTCGGTGGGATCGACGCTGGAGCCCTTACAGCCGTAGGCGGCCAGGATGGCGTCGGCGTTGGGATACAGCTGTACATCGTAGGGCTTATCCACAGAGGACACCACGCCGATCTTGCCGTTGGCATGGGTGTAGTCGGTAACGGCCTTGGGCACGGCGGACAGCCAGTGGCTGTAGTCCATCCGGCTGGCCCGGCTGATCTCGGAGTTGATGATCACCGTATCCGCCCACTCCAGCTCTGCCAGCAGCTCATCGCTGAGCGCGCCGTTCTCCAGGTCGATACTGCCGTCGGAGAAGCGGTAGGTCTTCACCTGGGCGCCGTCCGGGATGATCCCGGCCTCCTTGGCCCGGTTCCAGGCCATGATCATCTGGCCGCTCTCGTTGTTGTAAGGCACCAGCATCAGCACCTTGCTGGTGGCGGTGAGCTTCAGAGGCAGCACGTCGTTCTCGTTCTTCACCACCGTAACGGCGGCAGCGGCGATCTGGCGCTCAGCGGCTCTGTTCTGGGTGCCGCCTACGGTCTCCAGGGCGTGGTCCAGGGAGTAGTCCTCCTCGTTCCAGTCCAGCAGGCCCCGGTTCTCCTTCACGGTGAGGATCCGGGTCACGGCGTCGTCGATGCGGGACATGGGGATGGTGCCGTTGGCCACGGCCATGATCACGCCCTCGATGATGGCGTCCAGATCTGCCAGGTCTTCCTCATTGTACAGCACACAGGGCATACAGATCATGTCCACACCGGCCTGGATGGCCACCACCACGGACTGGACCTGGTCCCACTTGTCGGCGATGCCGGCCATGTTCATAGCGTCGGTGATCACCACGCCCTCGAAGCCCATCCGGCCCTTGAGCAGGCCGGTGATGATGTCATCGGACATGGTGGCAGGCAGGGACTCCTCTTCGCCGGTCTTGTTGGAGAGGATCTTGTCGCCCTCCTGCTGGGGATAGAGGATGTGGGCGGTCATGATCATCTCGATGCCCTGGTCGATGGCGATCTGATAGGGCTTGAGCTCGTTCTCCATCAGCACATCCAGGGGCTTATCCACGATGGGCAGGCCATAGTGGGAGTCGGTGGCGGTGTCGCCGTGGCCGGGGAAGTGCTTGGCGCAGCCGATCACGTTGTACTCGGCCATGCCGGCGATGGCGGCGGAGGCCATCTGGCCCACGATCTGGGCATCATCGCTGTAGGAGCGCAGACCGATGACCGGGTTGTTGGCGTTGTTGTTCACGTCCACCACAGGCGCCAGGTTGGTATTGATGCCCAGCGCTCTCAGCTCACTGCCGATGATCTGGCCGGCCAGCTTGGCGTAGTCGGCATTGCCGGTGGCACCCAGGGCCATGTTGCCGGGCAGGGCGGTCCCGGAGCCAAGACGGTACACGCTGCCGCCTTCCTGGTCGGCGGCGACGATCATGGCGACGCCGCCGTCCTTGGTGGCGGCCTTCTGCATCTCCATGGTCAACTTAAAGGTCTGCTCGGTGCCCACCACGTTCTGGGCGAAGTAGATCAGGGCGCCGAAGTTGTAGTCTTCCACGATCTTGCGGACCTGGTCGTTCATCTCGGTGAAGCCCACCGCGTCCACTTCATCGGTGGTATCCATATCCCAATAGCGGAAATCCACCATGAGCATCTGGGTCACCTTGTCCCGAAGGGTCATCCCCTCCAGGATCTGCTCCACACGGCTGCCGTCCGCGGCCTGGACGACACCGCCGCAGACGGACAGCATCATCCCCAGGCACAGCACCAGGGCCAGGATCTTTCTTGCCATTTTCATGTTGTACCTCCTTGTTTTTTGGAATGTTCACGGTATGTTCATCCTTTTGTATTTAAGCATGATCACCATCAAATGTCAATAGCAAGAACACATGATCGTTCATTTTCTACAAAATTTTCCATCATCCGCCCAACGCCCGGCGAAGCTTCTCCAGCGCCCGCTTCTCGATCCGGGAAACATAGCTGCGGCTGATGCCGGTGGCCTGGGCCACCTCCCGCTGGCGCTGGGGCTCTCCGCCGCCCAGCCCATAGCGCAGGCAGATCACCTGGCGCTCCTGGTCTGTCAAACATTCCTCGATCGCTTTGCCCAGCCGCCGGAGATCTTCCCGGCGGCTGAGCATCTCCACCATATCCTCCTGGGAGGCCACCACCTCCATCAGCGGCAGGGCCGCCCCGTCCGCCCCGGTGTCGATCTGATCCGACAGCGACACGTCCTGGCTGGACTTGCGCTGGCTGCGGAAATACATCAAGATCTCATTCTCCACGCACCGGGCGGCGTAGGTGGCCAGACGCGCGCCCTTGGCCGGGTCGAATGTGGAGATCCCCTTGATCAGGCCGATGGTGCCGATGGAGATCAGGTCCTCCTGATCTGCCGTCTGGGCGTAGTATTTCTTCATGATGTGGGCCACCAGCCGCAGATTTCTGCCGATCAGGATGTTCCGGGCCTCCAGATCCCCCTGGGCGCTGCGTTCCAGGTAATACCGCTCCTCCTGCGCCGTCAAAGGCTGGGGGAAGCTGCCGGTGGACAGCTGCAGGGCGTACATCATACCGCTGAGCATCAGCCACGCTCCCGCGATCATCACCCTCACCTCCACTGCCACAGTATTCACTTCGGCTCGTCCTTTTTCCATGGAAAAAGCGGACAAGACCCAAAAAACCAGGACCCTTTCGGGTCCTGGTCTTTGGGGTTTGGGGATCAGCCCCGTTTCCGGCGGAGGGCCGGGAGCAGGGCCAGCAGGGTCATGGCGATCAGCAGGAGGCCGGTCCACAGGCCCAGCCGGGCGGTGTCGCCGGTGCCGGGGATGGTGGGATCCGTAGGTTCGGTGGGCGCCACATAGTCCGGGTCTTCCTCGCCGCAGCTGGTACACACGCCATCCTCATAGTGGTGGCCGGTGGCGGAGATCGTTTCGCCGGTGGCGATCTTCTCCTCACAGTCGGTGCAGTAGGTGTCGCCGGTGTAGCCGTCCTCGGTGCAGGTGGCCGCCTTGGCGCCCCGGACCTCCGTGTGCTGGTGGCCGGTGGCGGAGATCGTTTCGCCGGTGGCGATCTTCTCCTCACAGTCGGTGCAGTAGGTGTCGCCGGTGTAGCCGTCCTCGGTGCAGG
>CALXFQ010000106.1 GCA_944387625.1 uncultured Oscillospiraceae bacterium | reverse complement strand
AAGGGCTGGCACGTGGCCCCCACCAACAACCAGGACAACCACAAGGGCAAGTGGGGCAACGCCAACGACGCCCGGGACGTGATCTTGACCGACGACTTCTCCGAGGAGGGCATTTACGAGGCCATCCGGGCCATGCGGATGTACTCCACCGAGGACAAGAACCTGGAGATCGGCTACTATGTCAACGACATGGTGATGGGCTCGATCATCGAGGAAGAGCCGGAGAAGCTGGAGGTGCTGGTCACCGTCACCGATCCTGACGCCAGCGACTCCATCTCCAAGGTGGAGATCATCGTCAACTCCGGCAAGGTGGCCTACACCTGGGACGATCCCGCGGTCCTGGCTACCGGCGAGCTGACGGCCACTCTGGAGCCTACCTACAGCTACTACTATGTCCGTGTCACCGAAGGTGACGGCGATCTGGCGGTCACCGCCCCTGTGTGGGTGGGCGAGAGCCTGAAGCTGGGCATCTCCTCCGTGGTCTGCGGCACCTCCACCCCCGTCACCGGGGAGGAGCTGACCCTGACGACCACCCTGTTCAACAGCGAGAGCAATGATGCCACCATCAAGTCCATCATCTACACCACCAACGGCTCTGTGGTGATCGGCACCGACAACACCCAGCAGACCATCCCCGCCTCCGGCACCCTGGCTGTGGACTTCAACTGGACGCCCACCCAGGCCAAGCTCACCACCGTCACCGTCACCGCGCTGGTGGAGATCGACGGCGTGGAGTACACCTTCACCATGGACGTCCAGCTGGATGTGCAGAACGCGGACGAGCTGGTGTATATCGGCATCGACGCCTCCCACTACAACGAGTATGTGGCCGGCAACTACAAGGACTCCATGGGCAACTTCGGCGCGCTGGCGGCGGAGCACTCCGTGCGGACCGTGGAGCTGAAGACCAGCCAGGAGCTGATCGACGCCTGCTCCAACGAGAAGTTCAAGGCCCTGATCCTCACCGCCCCGTCCCGCCGTCTGGCTGAAGCCCAGGAGGCCCTGCTGACCTACACCCAGGCGGAGCTGGACGCGATCGCCGCCTTCAATAAAAACGGCGGCGTGGTGATCCTGGCCGGCTGGTCCGACAACTATGAGGATTACCCGGATGTGTTCGGCGAAAACAACGCCAACTTGCCTGCGGACAAGCACATGGCCGCTACCCAGAACGCGGTCCTGGAAGCCCTTGGCTCCAGCCTGCGGCTGGGCGACGACGCCACCTACGATGATGTCCGCTCCGCGGCGGACGGCGTGGATCCCTGGCGGCTTTACTTCAACACCTACGGCGAGAGCTTCCTCACCGAGGGCGTGGAGGTCGATCCTGAGCATCCCTACGACCGTCTGTACACCGAGGTGTTCAGCCATTACGGCGGCGCTACGGTCTTCACCGTGGACGGCAAGCTGCCCGATACCGTGACGCCTGTGGTCTTCGGCCACAGCACCACCTACTCCAAGGACACCGACGGGGACGGCTTGGGCGGCGAGAACACCCCCAAGTATGAATACGCCGAGGGCGACGAGCGGCTGATGATCATGGCCACCGAGCAGCTGGAAGGCCAGGGCCTGATCGTCGTTTCCGGCGCGGCCTTCATGAGCAACTTCGAGGTCCAGGCCACCATCGAAGACAGCGGTTCCGAGAAGAACTACTCCAACTACAAGATCTGCGAGAACCTGCTGAAGATGATCAACCCGGTCAAGATCACCGACATCGCCGATGTCCGTGCCCAGACCGAGGCGGGCTACAAGTACACCATCCAGGGCATCGTCACCTCCAATGCCTCCGGCTATGACAAGGCCACCGCCTTCTTCGACTGCATCTATGTGCAGGACGCCACCGGCGGCATCTGCTGCTTCCCTGTGGCCGGCGACTACCGGGTGGGCGATCTGGTCCAGATCACCGGCACCACCGAGTTCTATCAGGGTGAGCCGGAGCTGCAGGTCCAGTCGATCGAGCTGATCAGCCGGGGCAACACCGTAGAGTCTACCAAGGTCACCGCCGGTCAGATCAACGACCGGAGCGCCGAGGGCCTGCTGGTCACCCTGGAGGGTGAAGTGGTGTCCTTCGAGCTGGCCAACGGCCTGGTCCAGACCATCATGGTAAAGGATGCCCAGGGCAACATCGCCCGGGTGTTCATCGACGGCTACATCACCACCGACTCCGAGGTGGAGGGCCTGGAGGTGGGCTGTCAGATCTGCGTCACCGGCCTTGCCTCCTACGACGACACCTTCAACGCCCCCGAAGGCCCCTTCCCCCGGATCCGTGTCCGTGACCGGGCCGACGTGGTCTGCACCCCGGCGGAGAAGCCGGTCGATCCCGAAGTCCCGCCCACCGGCGACCAGAGCCTGACCCTGGTCTGGGGCGCCCTGCTCCTGACCGCCGCCGCGCTGGTGGTCCTGGTGGACAAGAAGAAGCGGATCGTCTGAGCTTCCTGACCGACCGTAAACAGCACCCTGGCCCCTGCCGAAAGGCAGGGGCCGTTTTTACAGCCCTTGACATCCCCCCGGAGGGCTTGTATACTGAAAAGGAAAAAAACAGGAGGGGATCGTTTATGGCATCCAAGGTTTATTTTACGGATTTTTGCACCACCAAGTCCGAGACCCTGCCCCAGAAGCTGGCACGGCTGTGTATGCGGGCGGGGATGGATCAGATCGACTTTCAGGACAAGTTCGTGGCGATCAAGATCCATTTCGGCGAGCTGGGGAACATGGCCCATCTGCGGCCGGGGTACGCCCGGGTGGTGGTGGATCTGGTGAAGGACCTGGGCGGCAAGCCCTTCCTCACCGATGCCAATACCATGTATGTAGGGTCCCGGAAAAACGCCCTGGACCATCTGGAAACGGCTTACCTCAACGGCTTTAGCCCCTTCTCCACCGGCTGTCACATCCTGATCGCCGACGGTCTGAAAGGCACCGACGATGTGGACGTGCCGGTGGTGGGCGGGGAATATGTCCAGTACGCCAAGATCGGCCGGGCCATTATGGACGCGGACATCGTGATCTCCCTGAACCACTTCAAGGGCCATGAGGAGGCTGGCTTCGGCGGCGCTATGAAGAACCTGGGCATGGGCTGTGGGTCCAACGCCGGTAAGCGGGAGATGCACGAAGAGGGCCGCCCGGTGGTGGAGGAGGACAAGTGCGTGGGCTGTGGAACCTGCGCCAAGTTCTGCGCCCACGACGGCCCGCAGAAGAAGGGCAAGGTCATGCAGATCGACTGGAAGAAGTGCATGGGCTGCGGCCGGTGCATCGATGTATGCCCGGTGCAGGCGATACACCCTGCCTACGCCCAGTCCGCCACCATGCTCAACTACAAGATCGCCGAGTATACCAAGGCGGTGCTGGACGGCCGGCCTCACTTCCACATCAGTCTGGTCCGGGATGTAAGCCCCTACTGCGACTGCCACGCGGAGAACGATATCCCGATCGTGCCGGATGTGGGGATGTTCGCCTCCTTCGATCCGGTGGCCCTGGATCTGGCTTGCGCCGAGGCGGTGAATGCCCAGGCGGTGAACCCGGGCAGTCGGCTGGACAAGGCGGATCGGAAAGATCTGGACAACCTGACCGCCTCCTTCCCCCATACCAACTGGCGCAGTCAGATCGCCCACGCCAAGAAGATCGGCCTGGGTGACGACCAGTATGAGCTGATCCGCGTCTAACAAGAAAAAAGGGAGAGGCATGACTTGCCTCCTATATCTGCATCTTGTTGAAATAGTACAATTGCTTTGTGTTTTCAGATACGCCCTAA
>CALXFQ010000105.1 GCA_944387625.1 uncultured Oscillospiraceae bacterium | reverse complement strand
GGGTATATGAAAGACTGCAACGTGGCGCAAAACGCCCCGGAGCGTTTGCTCCGGGGCGTTGGGGATGTTGGATGCGTTGGTCCATTAGGTCCGTTGGGGGATCGGATCAATGGCGGCTGAACTTGCGCTGGAAGAACTTCACGATCTCCACCACCGGGATCACCGTGATCGCCAGGAGCAGGGCGATGCCGTACTCCATCCAGCCGATGGGGGTGAAGCCGAAGGCCTTGGCCAGGAAGGGGACCTCCAACAGCAAGGTGGTCAGCAGCAGGGAGCCGGCCATGGCGGCCCACAGCACCTTGTTGTGGGTCTTCAGGGAGAAGATGGACTTTCTCTGGGACCGCAGGTTGAAGGAGTGGAAGATCTCACACATGGACATGGTCAGGAAGGCCATGGTCATGCCGTGTTCGGAGATCCCGGCGGCCCGCAGAGCGGCGAAAGAGCCGACGGCCGGGTCCATCAGGCTGCCGATGATATAGGAAACGATGGTCAGCACCGTGACCAGCACGCCCTGGTAGGCGATGTCCGCGAACAGGCCGCCGGCGAAGACGCCTTCCTTGGCGTCCCGGGGAGGCCGGTTCATGGTGTCCGGCTCCGCCTGCTCCATGCCCAGCGCCAGGGCCGGGAAGCAGTCGGTGACCAGGTTGATGAACAGCAGGTGGACGGGGTTGAGCAGGGTGAAGCCCATCAGCGTGGCGGAGAACACGCCCAGCACCTCGGACATATTGGAGGCCAGCAGGAACTGGATGGCCTTGCGGATGTTGTCGTAGATCCGGCGGCCCTCGCCTACGGCGGCCACGATGGTGGCGAAGTTGTCGTCGGCCAGCACCATATCCGCCACGTTCTTGGTCACGTCGGTGCCGGTGATGCCCATGCCCACGCCGATATCGGCGGACTTGATCGAGGGAGCGTCGTTGACGCCGTCGCCGGTCATGGCGGTGATACAGCCGTTGGCCTTCCAGGCGGCCACGATCCGGGTCTTATGCTCCGGCTGGACCCGGGCATAGACGCCGTACTTCTTCACGAATTCGCAGATCTGATCGTCAGGGATGGCCTCCAGCTCCGCGCCGGTGATCGCCTCGTCGGCGCTGGTGATGATCCCCAGCTCCTTGGCGATCGCCACGGCGGTATCCTTATGGTCGCCGGTGATCATCACCGGCCGGATCCCGGCGGCACGGCACTCCTCGATGGCGGCCTTTACCTCGGGACGGACCGGGTCGATCATGCCGGTCAGGCCCAGGAACACCAGGTCCTGCTCCAGCGCCTCCGGGGAATTGTCGGTGGGACGGCTGGCCCAGTCCCGCTTGGCCACCGCCAGCACCCGCAGGGCCTTGTCGGCCATGGCCTTGTTGGCGGCCATGATCTTGGCCCGGAGGTCGTCGGTCATGGGGACGGTCTTGCCGTCTTCATAATAATAGCTGCACCGGGCCAGCACCACGTCCGGGCCGCCCTTGGTGTACTGGACGAAGCTTCCGCCCAGGTCGTGGATGGTGGACATCATCTTCCGGCCGGAGTCGAAGGGGGCCTCGTCCACCCGGGGGGTGGCCTTCTCCAGGTCCTGCTTTTTCAGGCCCAGGGAGCAGGCGAAGTTCACCAGGGCGCACTCGGTGGGCTCGCCCTCGGCCTGGTCCCGTTCGTTCAGGTTGGCGTCGGAACACAGGGCCATGGCGGTCGCCACCAGCTCGGCGGGGCCCATATGGTCCACCACGGTCATCTTGTTTTGGGTCAGGGTGCCGGTCTTGTCGGAGCAGATCACCTGGGTACAGCCCAGGGTCTCCACGGCGGTCAGCCGCCGGATCACCGCGTTGCGCTGGCTCATCTTGGTCACGCCGATGGACAGCACCACGGTGACCACGGTGGCCAGACCTTCCGGGATGGCGGCAACGGCCAGGGATACGGCCACCATGAAGGTCTCCAAGATCGTGGTCAGGGCATGGCCCTCCACGGAAAGCTCGCCCCGGGCCATGAACAGGTTGAAGGCGAAGATGAACACACAGATGCCCAGCACCAGCTTGCTGAGCATCTTGCCCAGCTCGTCCAGCTTCCGCTGGAGGGGGGTCTGCTCCTGGACGGTGGCCGCCAGCGCGCCGGCGATCTGGCCCATCTCGGTGTCCATGCCGGTGGCGGTGATCACCGCCTTGCCCCGGCCGTAGACCACGGTGGAGCCCATGTAGCACATATTCTTCCGGTCGCCCAGAGGCACATCCTCCTGGCCGCCTACCAGGCCCAGGGCATCGATCATCTTGTTGACCGGCACGGATTCGCCGGTAAGGGCCGCCTCCTCCATCTTCAGGGAAGCGTTCTCGATGATCCGGCCGTCGGCAGGCACCGCGTCACCGGCCTCCAGGATCACCACGTCCCCGGGGACCAGCTCGTCGGAATGGATCACCACCATCTTGCCGTCCCGCAGGACTTTACAAGTGGCGGCGGTCATGGTCTGCAAGGCTTCGATGGCGGCCTCCGCTTTGCTCTCCTGGAACACGCCCAGGATGGCGTTGAGCAACACCACCGCCAGGATGATGATCACTTCCGCCCACTCATTCTCCTGGGCCAGCATACCGGTAACGGCGCTGACGGCGGCGGCGACCATCAAAATGATCAGCATGGGGTCTTTCAGCTGCTCCAGGAAGCGCTGGAGCAGGGTGGGCTTTTCGCCCTCCTTGAGCTTGTTGGGGCCGTACTTTTCCAGGCGCTCCTTGGCCTGGGCGGAGGTCAAGCCCTCCGGTCCCACCCCAAGGGACTGGAGCACCTCTTCTTTTGTTTGGGTGTACGTCTTTTTCATGATCCGCTCCTATCTCAGCTTGGTTTGACTATTGGACATTATATGAACAAATACAGGCCAAAATACGGCAAACTGTATCAGATCACCCCGGTGATAAAGATCTCCAGCCCGATTGCGATCAAGATCGTGCCGCCCAGGATCCCGGCCTTTCCCGCCAGGCGGGTCCCGGCCTTCTTGCCGGCGATCAGCCCGGCCAGGCAGATCCCGAAGGTCACCGTCCCGATCAGGGCCACGGAAAGGAGGGCCTGGGGCAGGTCGTAGTGGGCGATGGTGAAGCCTACGGACAGGGCGTCGATCGAGGTGGCCAGGCCCTGGAGCAGCAGTCCGCCCAGGCCCACCGGGCAGGCGTCCTGGGCGGTGGCGCTGCGGCTGTCGATGATCATGTTCGCCCCGATCCAGCCCAGCAGCGCCAGGGCGATCCAGGGGATGAAGGGCTGGAAGAACTGGAAATGCTCCAGCAGCAGCCGGACGCAGACCCAGCCGATCAGCGGCATCAGCCCCTGGAACGCGCCGAAGATCCCGGCGATGCTCACCGTCCGGCCGGGCTTCATGTCCGGTTCGTTCAGTCCGTTGGCCAGGGACACGGAAAACGCGTCCATCGCCAGGCCCACCCCCAGCAGTACGCTGGTGACGATCAGTTCCATCCGCTCCGCCTCCTGAGATCGGGGATAAAAAAAGCCCAAGCCCGGACATATGCCGTACTTGGACGAGGGTCACAGTGGGGCAGTTCTCCAGGTACAGCTGGGCGTTCCCTGAGTCTGGCGATTTAAAGCAAGCCAGGCCCCAAGGCCAGGATGTTGACTTGCTGCGCCAAACGGCGCTCGCTACTCCCTCACATATAGTCCTTTATACCACGATCGGCCCGGTCCGTCAAGCTGAATTTTTCCTGGGTTTTCTGGTTCTACCAGCGGAGAAAAACCCCACCAACACCGCCCCGGACTTTTGTGAAGATCGCCCACACCCACCCATCTTCCACCCCATGCCCTCTCCGGGAGAGCGCCCTATCCCTCCGCCCACGCCCTTGGCTCTCCCCTTGGGAGAGCCGGCACGGACCCG
>CALXFQ010000104.1 GCA_944387625.1 uncultured Oscillospiraceae bacterium | reverse complement strand
GAGGCAAGTGGGTGGTTCGAGGACGGAAGGTGCGTGGGTGGTACGAACGTAAAAGCGCTCCGGCGAGCCGGGGCGCTTTTTGGTTCGCTGATCGGACCGCCCCGATGGGGCTTAGCCGATGGGGGGCAGGGTGGCCAGGTAGTTTTCTACCTCTGCCAGGCCCTCGCCGATGATCGCCATGGTCCGCTCGTAAGAGGCCCGGGCCTTTTCCAGACTGCCGGGGCGCAGGTCCAGCGCTTCGGTCCAGTCCTCCACCGCCGTGTCCAGGGGCAGAACATCATAGACCCGCTGGCCGGTCTGGCTGTCGGTGTACAGATCCACCCACAGCGGAAGCGCCTCCACCGCCTCCAGCCGCACGGTGCCGTCGGAATACTTGGCGAAGGAGAAGCTGAACAGGATGCCGTCCTCGGTGTGGGCGGTGCCGATCTGGTCCAGATATCCCTGGCGCTGGTTGGACACCAGATTGCCGGTGGAGTACAGGCATACGGTCTTGTGGTCCGGGTCGGTGGCGCTCTCCAGCAGGTCGATCGGCTGGATCACATGGGGATGGCCTCCCACGATCACGTCCACCCCCAGGTCACAGGCCGCCTGGGCGATCGGCTCCTGCTGGTAGTTCTGGGTGAGCTGGTACTCCTCCCCCCAGTGGATGAACAGCACGATCGCTTCCGCCCCGTCGGCCCGCATATCGGCGATGTTTTCCTCCAGGGAGGCGGAGAAGCCTGCCACATCGTCCTTCATGAACACGTTGATCAGGCCCTGGGTGGCGGCGGTCATGTTCGCGCCGCCGTTGAGAGCCACCTTGTCCGGGTCGGCGTTGGTTTCATAAGTGTAGCAGATCATGCCCACCTGGATGCCGTCGATCTGGCGGATCAGGTAGTTGTCCGCTTCCAGGTTCGGCTTGGTGCCGATATGGTCCATGCCGGCGCTTTGGATCACCTGCTGGGTCCGCAGGAACCCATACTCGTGGGTGTCGTAGGAGTGGTTGTTGGCAGTCAGGAGCATATCAAAGCCCACGTCCTGCAAACTGGTGACGATCTGGTCCGGGCAGTTGAAATTGGGGTAGCCGCTGTAGCTGTACCCCACATCCAGCCCTGCCAGGGTGGTCTCCAGATTGGCGGCGGCGTAGTCCAGCTCTTCCAGGTACGGCTGGAGATGGGCGAAATATCCTGTAAAGTCGTAAGTCCCGTCCGCCTGAGCGCCGCCCTGGATGCAGGGCAGGTGCATCAGCAAGTCCCCGGTGGCGCCGATGGTGGCCTGGCCGGTCAAAGTCACCGGCGGCTGGGTGGGCTGCGTGGGCTGGGTGCTGGGCTGCGTGGCCTGGGTGCTTGGCTGGGTCTGGATCACCGGCGGCTGGGTCTGGTCCGGGTCCTGGCCCTGACGCCGGGCCAGGTGGATGAAGACCGCGGCGGTGCCCAGCATCACCAGCGCCACAGTCAGAAAAATGGCCACAGACGCAAGATGTCTGTTGGAACGATGGTTCTTTTTCATGGCAGTGCTCCTTATTCGTTGTCCAGCAGGTAGTGTACCGACCGGACCTGTTTGCCCCCCTGGCAGTAGATCCGGGGGACCCGGCGGCTGATGCCGCAGATCAATTCGTAGTTAAAGCTGTCCGCCGCCTGGGCCAGGTCCTCCACGGCGATCTGTTCCTCCCCGTCCCGGCCTACCAGGGTCACGGTGTCGTCCAGCTGTACATGGTCGATGGCGGTCACGTCCACCATCAGCTGGTCCATACAGATCCGGCCCAGGATCGGGGCCTTCCGGCCGTGGATCAGCACATGGAACCGGCCGGACAGGCTCCGGCGGTAGCCATCGGCGTAGCCCACCGGCACGGTGGCCACCTTGGTGGGCCGTGTGGTGACGTAGGTGCCGCCGTAGCTGATGGGCTTGCCGGCAGGGAGCCACTTTACATGGGTCACCCGGCTGAGCCATTGAAGGGCCGGCCGGAGGGGCAGACGGCCCGGGTCCACCTCCCGGCTGGGATACAGGCCGTAGGTGACGATGCCCGAGCGGACCATCTCATAGTGGTGGTGGAAGTTCATCACCCCGGCGGAATTGTCCAGGTGGCGGATCGGGATGTGGACCCCCAGCCGCTCCACCTGCTCCACAAAGCCGTCAAAGAGCCGGGCCTGAGCCCGGGCGGCTTTCAGGTCGGCGCAGTCGGCGGTGGCGAAGTGGCTGAAGATCCCCTCGGCCCGCAGACCCGGCAGAGCGGCGATCTGGGCGCAGACCTGGGCGTCCTCGGCGGTGGGCTGGAAGCCCAGCCGGCCCATGCCGGTGTCCACGGCAAAGTGGAAGGAGGCGGTCTTCCCCTGACGCAGGGCCTCCCGGGACAGGGCCAGAGCGTCCTCGTAGTGGAAGATCGTAGGGCGGATATCCCCCCGGATCGCCTGGGGGAAGGCGGACACCGGGGTCCGGCCCAGGATCAAGATCGGCTTTTGCAGACCGGCCCGGCGCAGTTCCAGGGCCTCCAGGATCGAGGAAACGCCGAAAAAGGCGCAGTCTTTCTCAATATGCCGGGCCACCTCCACGGCGCCGTGGCCGTAGGCATCCGCCTTTACCACCGCCATCACCGGCACCCCGGCCTTTTCCCGGACCGCCCGGAGATTGTCCCCGATCGCGTCCAGGTCGATCTTCACATAGGTATTGTCCAGCTCCAAACAAGGTCAACTCCAAAAACGTATTTTCTGGCATCATACCATGATCCGGGGAAAAAGTAAATCCGTCTGGAAAAATATCAAAACTTCTCCCGGATCTTTTCGGCGGCGGCGGACAGGACCGGCTCTGTCCGGTCCTCTAAGATCTTCGTCAGGAGATGGCGCTCCAGGTCTGTAGCGTGGGGCACCGCCCAGGCCCCGGCGTCGGTGCCACAGCCGATCAGGCCGCCCAGCTGGGCGTATCGGACCACGTTCCGGGCGGCGGACGCACAGATCCGCTCCAGCACCGGGTCCGGGAACCGGCCCTTGCCCATAGGCCCGACCAGGGTGGACAAGGTAGGCACCCACACCACCCCGGCCTGGGCCATGGCTTCCAGGGCCGCCTGGTCCAGATAGGCCCCGTGCTCGACCGAGTCCACCCCCGCCTCCGCCGCCGCCTCCACGGTCCGGGCGCCGTTGGCGTGGGCCATCACCGCCATGCCCTCCTGGTGGGCGATGCGGATCAGCTGGCGGATCTGCTCTTTGGTCAGGCCCTCCTCGGTGAGCCGGCCGAAGCGGTCAAAGTCCATAAGCCCGGAGATCATGATCTTGATAAAGTCCGCCCCTGCCGCCTTGTGGCCCCGGACCAGGGCGGTATACCGGGGGATGCTGTCGAAGGTCTCTCCGATGAAACTGCCGTAGTGTCCCGCCCAGCACAAAGGGGCCAGGGGGGTGCGGTAGGTGATGCCAAACGCCGGGGCCAATTCCCGGGCCGCCGCTCCCACCCCCCAACGGTCCCCGCCGTCCCGGAGATAGGTATACCCTGCCGCCTGATAGCGCCCCAGGACTTGGCGGATATAGGGGATGTCCGGCCCCTGGGCGTGGCGGGCAATGGCGGCACGCCAGTCCAGACCGTCCAGGACCATGTGGATATGAAGATCGTGGGCCATATGGGTCCTTCCTTTCAGAACTACCAGAAAATATGGAGCTTTCCCTTTGGAAAGCTCCATATAGGTTTGTCAAAGCGCGGATGGTCCCAGCCTTGCGCCTTCCTTGCGTTTCGGTTTTTTGAAGCGCTGGATAAATGCGGAAGGCGGCTACCCTCTCAGTCACAGGCCCTTTGGGCCTGTGACAGCTCTCCCTCTGGGAGAGCCAAGTGGGTTGGTGGATGGCGGGGCGCTTTTATCACAGGTCCCAGGTCCAGTTTTCCGGCAGGGGGAAC
>CALXFQ010000103.1 GCA_944387625.1 uncultured Oscillospiraceae bacterium | reverse complement strand
CAAATGCCCTGCTTTTTTACTCTGTTTCTTTCTTTTTCTCCACATTCAGCGGGTCTGTGACGATGTCCGGGTAGGGGTTGGCGAAAACTGTGCGGTAGGTGTGGTAGATCACCATCCCCGGTTTGGCGGAGGGGACTTTCTTTACCTGCTTCACCGCCGTCACGTCCACCGGCACGTTCCGGCCGCTGCCGCTTTCTGAGTAGTAGGCCGCCAGCTGGGCCGCCTGGGTCACCGTGTCATCCGGGGGCTGGGCTCCGGCGCAGGCCACGATCACATGAGCGCCGTGGACCTTGGAGGCGTGGAGCCACAGGTCGTCTTTCCGGGCGGAGCGGAAGGTCAGTTCGTCGTTTTGCCGGTTGTTCCGGCCTACATAGATCGGCCAGCCGTCGGTGGAAACGAACCGCAGAGGCGGGAGCTTGCCCTGCTTTGCCCGGCGCTTGCCGCCGTCGCTTTTCACATAGCCCCCGGCTTGCAGTTCCAGGCGGATCTCCTCCAGCTCCTGGTCGGATCCGGCCCGGTCCAGCTCCTCCAG
The DNA here is from genome assembly GCA_944387625.1 of uncultured Oscillospiraceae bacterium. Lineage (GTDB taxonomy): Bacteria > Bacillota > Clostridia > Oscillospirales > Oscillospiraceae > Faecousia. The sequence goes on along the minus strand of CALXFQ010000103.1, from coordinate 3,390 downwards.
CACGCTCTCCAGATACCGCAGTTCCTCCCGGCCCAGGCCGATCTGCCGGGTCAGCTCCTTTTCCGCGTTCTTCATCCGGGCGTAGTCCTTGTAGAATTTGGCGGCGTTCTGCTGGGGGGAGAGCATCGGCGACAGGGAGATCTGGACCGTCCCCATCTGCGGGTCATAAAAATCCTCCGCCTCCACGGTGGTCTGGCCCTTGGAGATCCGGTGGAGGTTGGCGGTGAGGATGTCCCCCAACTGCCGCAGCCGCTCCCGGTCGTAGGTGGCGGAGAGCTCCTGCTCCTGGACCGCCAGCTTCCGGCGCAGCCGCTGGCACAGGTTGTTCACCGTCTTTCGCAGGCCCTGGCTCTTCTGGCGCAGGGCATCCTTTCGGTCCCGCTGGCCGTAGAACCTGTCCAGCAAAGCGCCGAAGCTCTCAAAGACCACACACGCCCCGTACTGACGGATCGGGCAGAAGGCGAACTGCTTAGGCTCGTCCCCTACCATATAACAATAAGGGGCGGGATGAACAAGATGCTCCCGGAAGAACAGCGCCAGCCGCTCCCCCACCGCCCCGGCGTCCGCCCCGGCGATCCGGGCGTCGGTGGCCCCGGCGGCGTACAGCGCCGCCTCCCGGCACACCAGCGGGGACGATCCCCCCAGGCCCTCCATCAGCCGGTCCGCCAGAAGGTCCGGGCCTGGTCCACATAACAAGTTTACATAACCGTCCCGGTCCAAGGTCCGGGGGTCCAGCTTGGACACCGGCTCCGGGGGGGCGTATTTCAGCCCGGGCAGGGCGGGCCGGCGGCTCTCGTCCAGGCCGATCCGGCGCATACAGTCCAGGATCTTCCCGTCGGGGCCCAGCAGATACACATTGCAGGTCCGGCCCATAAGCTCTGTGACCAACTGCTTTTCCACCTGGTCCCCCAGCTCGTCGGTACACCGAAAGGAAAAAACAGCGCACCGCTCCATAGGGATCTGGCGGATGCCGGTGAGCCTGGCCCCCAGCAGGTGCTTACGCAGGAGCATACAGAACATCGGCGGCTCCGCCGGATTCTCCGGCACGGAGGCGGTCAGGTGGAGCCGGGGGGCCGCCGGGTCGGCGGCGATCACCAGCTTGGCCCGGGCCTGGCGGCCCTTCAGGTGGAGCACCAGAGTGGACCGGCTGGGCTGGTGGAGCTTCTCCACCCGGGCATCTCCCAGGGCGCGGATCTCGTCCAGCACCGCCGAGAGGAAGGTCGCGTCAAATGCCATCGTTTTCCTCCATCATGATCTGAAAAAGCCGGCTCAGCCGGTCCGTCCGGCCGGAAAGGTACAGCGCCCCGAACAGCGCCTCCAGGCCGGTGGCCGTGGCGTACTGGGCGGGGGTGGCCCCTTTAGGCACGGCATGGACATGGGCGTTCTTCCCCCGGCGGAACCAGGCCCGCTCCTGCTCGTCCAGGTGCGGCACGATCGCCCGCGCCAGCCGGGCCTGGGTGGGGGCCTTTACCAGGGCCACCGTCCGCCGGTGGAGCTCGTCCACGGTCTTGTAGCCCTGGGCGCAAAGATGGCTCCGGCACAGCAGTTCATACACCCCGTCGCCGATGTGGGCCAGGCCCAGATTGGAGATGGCGTTGATCTGGGGCAGGGTCATATCCATTCGGAAAAGGTCTTCCACAGTTTTCCTCCACGTTTCACTAAGATCTGGGCGCAGGCCCCGGTGAAGCACCCGGTGACCAGGCCGGAAAGGATCGTCACCGGCAAAAAGATCAGCAGTCCCGGGGTGCCGGACACCGCCACCGCCACCGCCATCTGGCCCAGGGCGTGGGCCGCCGCCCCCAATGCCCCGGCCACGAAGATCTGGTCCTTCTTCAGCACCCGGCGCAGGGCGATGGTCACGCCGATCGCCAGGACGCCCCCGGCGGCGGAATAGAGGATGGCGGAAAAATTCCCGGCGAACACCGATCCCAGAAAGATCCGGGCGGCGAGCACCCCGGCCCCCTCCTTCCACCCCAGGAAGAACACGGCGAACACGGTGACGATGTTGCTCAGGCCCAGCTTCACCCCTGGCACCGGTACCACCGGCGGGATCTGGGCCTCCACCAGGTAGATCGTCAGGGCGACGGCGGTGAGAAGCCCCAGCAGAGCCAACTTGCGGATCTTCACCCCATCCCCTCCTTTTCGCTTATGGTATCAGATTTTTGGGGAAAAGTAAATACGGATCCGGCAGGGGCGGCGGGAGAGCCGGGAAAAATTCACGGATTTTTCCTGATTTTGCCCTTTACAACCAGTAATGGATATTGTATAATTTAAACAGTGTGGATAAAACGATACCCACGATCCAAAGTATAACAGCCGCGACAGCGGCAAGATTTGAAATGGAGGAAATTCAAATGTCTGTTAAAGTTGCTATCAACGGTTTTGGCCGTATCGGCCGTCTGGCTTTCCGTCAGATGTTCGGCGCTGAGGGCTTCGAGGTGGTCGCCATCAACGACCTGACCTCCCCCAAGATGCTGGCCCACCTGCTGAAGTACGACTCCACTCAGGGCGCTTACGCCGTTCCCTTCGGTACCCACACCGTGGAGGCCGGTGAGGACAACATCGTTGTGGATGGCAAGAAGATCACCATCTACGCCAAGGCCAACGCCGCTGAGCTGCCCTGGGGCGAGCTGGGCGTGGACGTGGTGCTGGAGTGCACCGGCTTCTACACCTCCAAGGCCAAGGCCCAGGCGCATATCGACGCCGGCGCCAAGAAGGTGGTCATCTCCGCTCCTGCCGGCAATGACCTGCCCACCATCGTCTACAACGTCAACCATCAGACCCTGACCAAGGACGATCACATCATCTCCGCCGCTTCCTGCACCACCAACTGCCTGGCTCCCATGGCCAAGGCGCTGAACGACCTGGCTCCCATCGAGTCCGGCATCATGTGCACCATCCACGCCTACACCGGCGACCAGATGATCCTGGACGGTCCCCAGCGCAAGGGCGACCTGCGCCGCTCCCGTGCCGGCGCTGTGAACATCGTGCCCAACTCCACCGGCGCTGCCAAGGCCATCGGCCTGGTCATCCCCGAGCTGAACGGCAAGCTGATCGGCGCCGCCCAGCGGATCCCCACCCCCACCGGCTCCACCACCATCCTGAACGCCGTTGTGGCCAAGGAAGTGACCAAGGAAGAGATCAATGCCGCCATGAAGGCCGCCACCACCGAGTCCTACGGCTACACCGAGGATGAGATCGTGTCCTCCGACATCGTGGGCATGACCTACGGCTCCCTGTTCGACGCCACCCAGACCATGGTCAACAAGCTGCCCGGCGGCATGACCCAGGTCCAGGTCGTGTCCTGGTACGACAACGAGAACTCCTACGTTTCTCAGATGGTCCGTACCATCAAGCACTTCTCCACCCTGCTGTGATCTCCGAAAAAGG
>CALXFQ010000102.1 GCA_944387625.1 uncultured Oscillospiraceae bacterium | reverse complement strand
TTTTCGGAATTATTGTAAACTATGTAAGTTCTTCCCCCTTCCCCCAGGCTCTGCCCATTGCCAAGGGCGGGCGATCATGATAAAATATACAAAATCCTGAAAGGAGTTTTTTCATGGACAAGAAAGACCGGGCATTTATCGCCATGAGCGGCGGTGTGGACAGCTCTGTGGCGGCCCTGCTGACCTTGGAGCAGGGCTGGGCGGCAGTAGGCGGCACCCTGCGGCTATACGAAGGCACTCCCGGCGCCTGCGGCAGTGCCCGGGACGTGGAGGATGCCCGGGCGGTGGCACAGCGGCTGGGGATCGGCTTCCAGGTGATCGACGCCACCGGTCCTTTCCGCCGGCAGGTCCTGGAGAAGTTCGTCCGGGCGTACGCCGCCGGCGATACCCCCAGCCCCTGCATCGACTGCAACCGATATATGAAGTTCGGCCTGCTCTTAGAGCGCGCCCTGGACATGGGCTGCAGTCACATCGTCACCGGCCACTACGCTCAGATCCGCCGGGATGAGGCCACCGGCCGGTATCTGCTGTGCAAAGCCTCGGACCTTGCTAAGGACCAGAGCTATTTCCTGTGTATGCTCACCCAGGAGCAGCTGGCCCATGTCCTCTTCCCCTTAGGCGGTCTGACCAAGGCCCAGGTCCGATCCATCGCCCAGGAGCGGGGCTTCCTCAACGCCCGGAAGCGGGACAGCCAGGACATCTGCTTCGTCCCGGACGGAAACTACAAGGCCTTTTTAGAGCGCTGCACCGGCAATACCTATCCTGCCGGGGATCTGCTGGACCTGAGCGGCCAGGTGGTGGGCCGGCACAGCGGCGCCATCGGCTACACCCAGGGCCAGCGGAAGGGCCTGGGTGTGGCTCTGGGCAAGCCGGTGTATGTCTGCCGGAAGGATATGGCGCGAAATACCGTCACCGTAGGTCCCAACGAGGCCCTGTTCCATCGGTCCTTCCTGGCGGATGACTGGAACTTCTTCCCCTTCCCGGCCCTCACCCGGCCCATGGAGGTCCACGCCCGGATCCGCTCCCGGATGACCGAGCAGCCGGCCACCGTCTACCCGGCCGCTGACGGCATGGTCCGGGTGGTGTTCCATCAGCCCCAGCGGGCGATCGCCCCCGGCCAGGCGGTGGTGCTCTACCAGGCAGATGTGGTGATCGGCGGCGGCCGGATCCGGGAAGTGCTGGAGGACTGATATCAAACGCCCAGGACCACGGTCCTGGGCGTGATGCTTAGATCTGATAGCCGGGGAAATACTCCTCCACAAAGTCCACCTTTGCCACCTGGAAGCTCTTCCCGTCAAGATAGGACAGCTCCTCGGCGTCGGTGGTGAAGCGGAAGGTCAGTTTATAGGAATAGAGGGCCTGGAAGGTCCGATCGAAGCGCTTGTCCAGCTTGCCATACTTCCCATCCCCCAGCAGAGGGTGACCGGCGTGGGCGAACTGAGCCCGGATCTGGTGGGTCCGGCCGGTGATCAGCGCGCACTCCACCAGGGACAGCCCCCCTTTGGAGGCGAGCACCCGGTAATCGGTCTGACAGCTTTTGGCCCCGGGCTGGGGCTTATCGGTGACGAAGACCCGGTTCTTTTTGGCGTCTTTGAAAAGATACCCCTGCAAACGCCCATCCGCGGGCTTGGGGGTCCCCTCCACCACCGCCAGATACCGCTTGTCCAGCTCCCGGTCCCGGATCTTCTGGTTCATCACCCGCAGGGCCCGGGCGGTCTTGGCGGCGATCACGATGCCCCCGGTGTTTCGGTCGATCCGGTTGCACAGCGCCGGGGTGAAGGAATTCTCCCCCCTTGGGCTCCATTCCCGCTTCTGATACAGGTATGCCTGGATGTGGTCGATCAGGGTCCGGCCGTACTCCGCCCCATCATGGGGATGGACCGCCAGGCCCGGCCGCTTGTCCACCAGCAGGATGTGGGCATCCTCGTAGACGATCGACAGCTTGGGGACCGCCACCGTCAGGTAGGCGTTGTCCTCCCGGGGCTTGTCGAAGAACTCATCGTTGATATACAGCTGGAGCACATCCCCGGCCTGGAGCCGGTCGTCCCGGTCGATCCGCTTGCCGTTGCGCTTGATCCGCTTCAGGCGGATATACTTCTGGGCCAGCGATGCCGGGAGCAGAGGCACCGCCTTGGCCAGGAAGCGATCGAGCCGCTGGCCCGCGTCGTTGGGGCCGATGGACAGTTCCTTCATTGGGCGGACCCCACGTTCTCCTGGAAATGCCGCTCCATCCGTTCGGTAAACTCCCGGGCGGAGTTGTAGCCCATCTTCCGCTGGCGGTTGTTCATAGCCGCCACCTCCAAGATCACCGCCAGGTTCCGGCCCGGGGTGATCGGGATGATATACATCGGCACACGGACCCCCAGGATGTCCATGTTCTGATCCTCCAGCCCCAGCCGGTCGTAGACCTGATGGTTATCCCAGGGGACGATGTTCACCACCAGATCGATCTGGTTCTCCTGCTTCACCGCGCCTACGCCAAACAGCCGGGCCACGTTGATGATGCCGATGCCCCGCAGCTCGATGTAATTGCGGATCAGCTCAGGAGCGGTGCCGATCAGCCCGTCCCCGGCAACACGATGGATCTCCACCGCGTCGTCGGCGATCAGGCGGTGGCCCCGCTTCAGCAGCTCCACCGCCGCCTCGCTTTTGCCGATGCCGCTCTCCCCTGTCAGGAGGATGCCCTCGCCGTAGACCTCCATGAGCACACCGTGCCGGGTGATCCGGGGGGCCATGGCGTCCCGCAGATAGGCGATGATCGCGGAGAAGATGGTGCTGGTAGGCTCATTGCTCCGAAGGACCGTGATATTGTGCTTGCGAGCCATCTCCATACATTCCTTGGCCGGACGCAGGCCCCGGGCGATCAGCAGCGCCGGGATCTTATAGGAAAAGAGTTGGTCGAAGGCCACCATCCGCTGGGCAGGGGTGAGCTTGGCCAAGTAGGAGATCTCCACATTGCCCATGATCTGCATCCGCATAGGCTCGAAATGGTCAAAATACCCTGCCAGCTGCAAGCCGGGCCGGGCCAGGTCCGCCACCGTCAGGCGGATCCGGTCCAGGTCCGAAGCGGCGTATCCCACCTGCAGATCGAACATCCGGATCACGTCCGTCAATGCCACGCTATAGCTTTCCATGGTGATCGCACCTTCCTTCTGTAAGCAGTCGTTCAAGGTCATTATACTTGTCAGAAAGGAGAATATCAATATTATTTTTCTAAAACCGCAAAAAATAGTGAAATTAGGACTTGCAATTTCTGTTGATCTTTGATATAGTATTTGAGCGCTGTGTTCAGACACAGGATGATCTTGAACATATATGCGGATAGGAGGTGCAACGAGATGGCGAAGTGTGATTATTGTGGCAAGGGCGTGACTTTTGGTATCAAGGTCTCCCACTCCCACAGACGTTCCAACCGTGCTTGGAAGCCCAATGTGAAGCGGGTCAAGGCTGTTGTCAACGGTACCCCGTGCCATGTGTACGCTTGTACCAGATGTCTGCGTTCCAACAAAGTCCAGCGGGCTGTCTGATCCGATTGTACACCAACGGCATCGCCAAAAGGCGATGCCGTTTTGCTTTGCCCATTCTTCTAAAAGGACCTTTGCCCGAAAGCAAAGGTCCTTTTTGTTTGCTTATCCCTGCTTTTTCTTGCGGTACAGCACGATCAGGACGACGGCCAGCGCCAGCATGGCCACACCGGCGAAGATCGCCGCGCCTGCCAGCACCCAGTCGGTGGAGGTCCCATCCTGGGGCGTTTCCTGCGGCTCCTGGTCCTGGGCCTCTGCCGGGGAAACGGACAGGCCGCAGTGGGTGCAGGTAAAGCTTCCGTCGTCATTTTCCGTCATGGTATGGGTGTAGTCCGACACGGCGGTAAACACGCTGACACGCTCCGTCAAGGTGAACGCCGCCTCTCCGGCACAGCCAGCGCCGGTCTGGGCCATGTCGCCGGG
>CALXFQ010000101.1 GCA_944387625.1 uncultured Oscillospiraceae bacterium | reverse complement strand
TGAAGCTGTTTGACTACCATGTCACCGAGTCCGGCTTCGCCGCCGACATCGGCTTTGAGAAGTTCTGGAACGTGAAGACCCGGCTCTCCGGCCTGACCCCCAACGTTTCCGTGCTGGTGGCCACCGTCCGGGCGCTGAAGATGCACGGCGGTGGCCCCAAGGTCACCCCCGGCGCGCCCCTGCCCAAGGAGTACACCGAGGAGAACCTGGAACTGCTGGAGAAGGGCACCTGCAACCTGTTCCACCATGTCAACACCATCAAGAAGTCCGGCATCAACCCGGTGGTGTGCATCAACCGCTTCTACACCGACACCGACGCGGAGATCGCCCTGCTGAAGAAGCTGTGCGCCGAGCGGGGCGTGCGCTGTGCCGAGTCCAACCACTGGCGCTACGGCGGCGAAGGCGCCGTGGAGCTGGCCCAGGCGGTGGTCGAGGCCTGTGAGGAGCCGGTGGAGGTCAAGTTCCTGTACGATCTGGAGATGCCCCTGCGTCAGCGGGTGGAGCGGATCGCCAAGGAAGTCTACGGTGCCGACGGTGTGGACTGGGCGCCTCTGGCGGTCCAGAAGGCCGAGCGGTTCGAGTCCGATCCCAAGTACGCCGACTACTGCACCATGATGGTCAAGACCCACCTGTCCCTGTCGGACGATCCCACCAAGAAGGGCGTGCCCACCGGCTGGCGTCTGGCCATCCGGGACATCCTGGAGTACGGCGGCGCCAAGTTCCTGTGCCCCATGGCCGGTACCATCTCCATGATGCCCGGTACCGCCGCCGACCCGGCCTACCGCCGCGTCGACGTAGATCCCGAGACCGGCAAGGTCTCCGGCCTGTTCTGATCCATCCATAATGCCCGGGAGGCGGAGCCGCGGCCCCGCCTCCCGGATCGACCGTATCATCGACCGTATCATGAAAAAATGGAAGCAAAGGAGAATACCCCTATGGATATGACCCTGGAGAACTGCCGCAAGTTCGTGGAGGTCCTGGCCTCCGACGCGCCCGCCCCCGGCGGCGGCGGCGCTGCCGCCCTGGTAGGCGCCATCGGCACCGCCCTGGGCAACATGGTAGGCTCTCTTACCGTGGGCAAGAAGAAGTATGCCGATGTGGAGGCCCAGATCGTCGCCCTGAAACAGGAATGTGACGGCCTGCAAAAGGACCTGCTGGACCAGGTGGAGGCGGACGAGGTGAACTTCCTGCCCCTGGCCCGGGCCTACGGCATCCCCAAGGATGACCCCAGCAGAGAGAAGGTCATGGAGGAGGCCACGATCATCGCCTGCTCCACCCCCATGAAGATCATGGAGCTGTGCTGTCAGGCGATCGACTGCATCGCCGTGTTCGCCGAGAAGGGCAGTCGTCTGGCGGTGTCCGACGCTGGCTGCGGCGCGGTGATCTGCAAGGCCGCCCTCCAGGCCGCCAGCCTGAACGTGTTCATCAACACCAAGACCCTGAAAGACCGGGAAACGGCCCAGGCTCTGAACGCCAAGGCCAACGGGATGCTGGACACCTACTGCGCCAAGGCCGATCAGATCTTCCACACCGTAAAAGCCGGCTTCGGCCAGTGAGAAACGCAAGGGCGTTTCATCCCGATCCGTTACCTGCGCCCATGGTGGACCCGCGCCGCTGGGCCTGCTCGGTAACGATACCCGGCGGTGATCGACCAGTTCTTTTTGAAACGCAAGGGCGTTTCATCCCGATCCGTTACCTATAAGGAGAGTAGATACATATGGCAAAGCTGTTGCTGGGCAAGGAAGTCACCGATGCCCTCAATTCCGATCTGCAAAAGCGCACCGCCGCCCTGCGGGAAAAGGGCATCGTCCCCACCCTGGGGATCATCCGGGTGGGCGCGGACCCCTCGGACCTGAGCTATGAGAAGGGCGCCACCAAGCGGGCCGAGCTGGTAGGCGTGGAGGTCAAGAAGTTTGAACTGCCTGCCGACGCTTCCAAGGAGGATGTGCTGGCGGCGATCGATCAGGTCAACGCCGACGACACGATCCACGGCGTGCTCATGTTCCGGCCTCTTCCCAAGCACCTGAAGGCGGACCAGAACGAGATCTGCAACCGCCTGGACCCCCGGAAGGACGTGGACTGCATGACCCACATGTCCAACGCCGGCGTGTTCGAGGGCCTGGACCTGGGCTACGCCCCCTGCACCCCCGCCGCCTGCATGGAGATCCTGGACTTCTACGGGATCGACTGCAAGGGCAAGTCCGCCGTGGTGATCGGCCGGTCCCTGGTGGTGGGCAAGCCTGCCGGCATGATGCTCATGGCGAAAAACGCCACCGTCACCACCTGCCACACCAAGACCGTGAACACCGCGCAGATCTGCCGGAACGCGGACATCATCGTTTCCGCCGCCGGCGTGCTGAACAGCCTGACCGCCGACTTCGTCCGGCCCGGCCAGGTGGTGATCGACGTGTCGATCAACTGGGATCCCAACAAGCCCAACGCCAAGGGCGGCCTGGGCGGCATCGCCGGTGACGCCAAGTTCGATGAAGTCGAGCCGATCGTGGAGGCCATCACCCCGGTCCCCGGCGGCGTAGGCTCCGTGACCACCTCCGTGCTCATGAAGCACGTGGTGGAGGCGGCCGAGAAGCTGTAAAGCCTTTACGGGATAGGCGGCGTTTAAAGAGGTGTCCATTATGAAAAAACTGCGGGATATGCCCCAGGAGCGGTTCATGAAGCTGTTTTTCGGCTTCATCACCGTGTGCTTCCTGGTGGGCGCGGTGGCGATGGCGGACCGGGCGGAGATGTTCCAGGGCCTGTGGAAGATCCTGAGCAGTCCTGCCAAGGTGTCCACCAACTACTTTTATGTAGGCGGCTACGCCGCCACCTTCCTGAACATGGGCCTGGTGGCCCTGCTGGCCACGGCGCTCTACTGCGTCCCCGGGGCGGTGATCAACCCCGGCTCCACCCTGGCCTTCCTGCTGACCCTGGGCTTTTCCTCCTGGGGCATCAACGTGCTCAATATTTGGCCCACCTTCCTGGGCGTGGGGCTGTACTGCCTGGTAAAGAAGGAGAAGCTCACCGCCCACATCAACACCTTGCTCTTCTCCACCGGCATCGCCCCCCTGATCTCCGAACTGCTGGTGCGCTATCCGGGGACGGAGGTGGGGTCCAGCCTGGTGGGCGCGGCCCTGGCCCTGGCGGTGGGTCTGGCGATCGGCTTTTTCCTGCCTGCCGGACTGCAGTTCTCCCCCAAGGTCCACAAGGGCTTTGACCTGTACTCCGCCGCCCTGCCGATCGGCATGACCGCCTTCTTCCTCCAGGCCCTGCTGTACAAGACCCCCGGGGTGGCCCTGCCTGCCGCCCCCGGCGCGGAGACCTTGCAGGTGGCCTCCACGGAGGTGGTGGCCGTGTTCTGCGGCGTGGTCTTTGGGCTGTGCGTGGTGCTGGCCCTTTGCATGGGCTTCGGCCCCAAGCAGTATTGGAAACTGCTGACAGACCCGGCCCAGGTCACCAACATCCAGGCCGCCTACGGGAACGCGGGCTTCCTGATGAACGTGGGGATCTACGGCCTGTTCATCCTGGGCTGGTACGCCCTGGTGGGGGCCAGCTTCAACGCCGTCACCTTCGGCATCATCTTCTGTATGCTGGCGTGCTGTAACTCCGGCTCCCATCCGGCCAACGTCTGGCCGATCATGGCCGGGTACTTCCTGATGAGCCTGGTCTTCGGCCAGGTGTCCCAGCTGGCCGGAGGGACCTTCGCCGGGGCGATCAATGCCCAGGCGATCTGCGTGGGGCTGTGCTACGCCAACGGCCTGAGCCCGATCTCGGACAAGTACGGCTGGCCCTACGGGCTGTTGGCCGGGTCCATGCACTATGTGCTGGTGACCTCGGTGCCTGCCCTCCACGGAGGCTACTGCCTGTACAACGGCGGCTTCACCGCCGCCCTGATCTGCCTGATCCTGGTGCCGGAACTGGAACGCTTCGGTCACACCAAGGAAGAGCGTAAGCTCCTCCGCCAAGCCAAAGCCCAAAGCAAATGACCAACCAGCCCACGGCCAACGCCGTGGGCTGGTTTTGCGCGCCGACGCTCCAATATTCCGCCTGCCTACTTGCCTCCCAAGGGCG
>CALXFQ010000100.1 GCA_944387625.1 uncultured Oscillospiraceae bacterium | reverse complement strand
TTTCGGCCCAGAGCACATGGATTATAGCACGCTGAGCCTATGCTGTCAATCCGGTTTTGTGCATAATCAGCACTATGGCCAATTCGACATTTTTTGTTTTGTGCAATATCACAACGAAAATAGAAACGTTTCCAACCGCGCCATCCCCACCTCCAGGGCGCTTGGGCTGCAGCAATAGGACAGCCGGACGAACCCCTCCGCCCCGAAGCAGGTCCCCGGCACCAGGGCCACCCCGGCCTCCCGGATCGCCCGGGTGCAGAACGCCTCCGCGGACACAGGCAGCGCCCGGATGTCCAGGAAGATGTAGAAGGCCCCCTGGGGCCGGATGAAGGGCAGGCCCATTCGCTCCAGCCGGGCCATGCACCAGTCCCGGCGGCGGCGGTACTCGGCGGCCATGGCGGAAACGTCGGTGCGCAGGGCCGCCACCCCGGCCTTTTGCACGAAGGTCGGCACCGAGGCCACCTGGGCGGCGTGGAGCAGCAGCAGCCGGTCCATCAGGGCCTGGGGACCGATCAGATAGCCCAGGCGCCAGCCGGTCATGGCATAGGGCTTGGAAAAGCTCTGGCACAGGAGCACCTGGTCCCGCAGCTGGGGGTCCAGGGTCAGGTCCGGGCAAGGCCCGTCACACACTCCGGCGTACACATTGTCGCAGATCACCCAGATCGGCTTGCCCAGCACCGCCTCCTTCACCGCCGCCAGGGACTCCTCCGAGAGCACCGTGCCGGTGGGATTGCAGGGGGAGTTGAGCACGATCGCCCGGGTCCGGGGACCGATCGCCGCCGCCAGGGCCGCATAGTCGATCTGCAGTCCTGTTTCGGACAGGTCCAGCCGCACCGTTTCCGCCCCGGCGGCGGTGGCGATGCTCTCATACAGGGAGAAGGCAGGGCTTGGCACGATCACCTGGTCCCCCGGCTCCAAAACGCCGGTAAGGGCGGTGTACAGCGCGCCGGTGGCCCCCACGGTCACCAGCACCTGGCCCGGCTCGCAGGCCATCCCCCGGGCGCTTTCAAAGTCCGCGATCGCCTGCAGCAGCTCCGGGTCCCCCTGGTTGGGGGCGTAGTGGGTGTGGCCCTCCTTCAGGGCCTGGGCCGCCGCCTGGCAGATCGGCTCCGGGGTGTCAAAGTCCGGCTCCCCGATGGTCAGCATGACGCAGCCCGGCACTTCTTTTGCCATATTGGTGAACCGGCGGATGCCGCTGCGCTGCAGACGGTCCAGATCCCTGTTCCAATGGTTCATATCCATGCCTCCGCCAGTTTTTCAAACAGATCCGCCCCGGCCGTCAGCACGCTCTCGTCAAAGTCGAAGCCGTCGCTGTGGAGGGCGGGGGCGTCCCCGATCCCCAGGAAGAAGAACATCCCAGGCAGCCGCTGCTGGTACCAGGAGAAGTCCTCCGTGGTCAGGCTCGGCTCCTCCAAGATCCGGAAGGGGACCAGCTCCCGCACCCGGTCGTACAAAGCGTCCGGGTTCCACACCGCCGGGTAGCCCTCGCTCATCCGCATATCCACGAAGCAGCCGGTCTGCTGGGCCACGTCCTGGCAGATCTGGGTCAGCTCCTCCTGGAGCCGGAAGAACACCGGGTCCCGGAAGGCCCGAAGGGTGCCCAGCAGTCGGGCCTCCCCCGCCACCGCGTTGCGGACGGTGCCGCCGTCCAGCCGCCCGAAGCGCAGGATCTTAAAGCTCTCCGGCTCTACGGTCCGCTCCAGGTCGCTTGCCAGGTCGTAGATCTTCACCGCCGCCGCCAGGGCGTCCAGCCCCTCCCGGGCCTTGGCGATGTGGGCGGACCGGCCGGTGACGATCACATCCACCTCACACGACCGGCTCATCATGGCCCCCTGGCGGCTGTACGCTCCGCCCTTGTCCAGGCCGGGCCACAGATGCAGGCCGAAAATCGCCTCCACGCCGTAGATCTCAAAGATCCCGGTGTCGCACAGGTCCCGGGCGCCGCCGGTGGTCTCCTCGGCAGGCTGGAACACGATCAGCACGTTGGCCCCCAGGTTCTCCTTGCGGTCCAGCCGCCGGGCCAGCTCCAAGGCGATCGCCATGTGACCGTCATGGCCGCAGGCGTGCATCCGTCCCGGGTGCCGGGAGGCGTAAGGGGCCTGGCTCTGCTCCTGGATCGGCAGGGCGTCCGCGTCCGCCCGGAAGGCGATGGCCTTGGCGGCGCCAAAGTTGAAAAAGGCGCACAGGCTCCCGGCCATGGGGGAGAACACCTGGCAGTTCAGCCCCTCCAGGGCCTGGCGGATATAGGCCAGGGTCTGGGGCAGTTCCCGGTCCAGCTCCGGGATCTGGTGCAGGGCGCGGCGGTCTTCCACGATCTTCATAGGCGTACCTCCATGGTGGTGCTTCGGGGGGTCATCCCCACCCGGTCATAAAAGGCCCGAGCGGCGTGGTTGCCCTCCCAGACGTTCAGACTGATCTGGCCGCATCCCGTGTCCCGGGCATAGCCGGTGACATGGCCGAACAGGGCGGTGGCGATCCCCTGGCCGCGGTGCGCCTGATCGACGCACAGGTCGTCGATATACAGCTCCCGCCGGGGCATCAGGGCGTGGTCATCGCCGTAGTTTTTGTGGACGCAGAAGCAGTAGCCCACCACGGTCTGCTCCGCCAGGGCCACGAACACCGGCCGCGCCGGGTCCCGAAGCAGGTCCTCCAGGTCCCCGGCCCGGTACTTATGGGGATGGTCCCGGAAAATGTCCGGCCGGAGGGCGTGGTGGATCTGGCCCACCTGGCCCAGGAGCCGGATCAGGTCCGGGATGTCCTCCAGGCAGGCTTTACGGATACGCATACAGATCACCTCACTGTTTCCCTTTATTATACCCTGAAAGACGGTCCATTGCAAGCATGATCCGGACAAGAGGGCCATAGATTGTACCACTGAGAAACGGAGGGATCGCTATGAAACGGATCGTCCCATTGGCTTTGCTTGTGTGCCTGGTGGTATCCGGCCTGCCGGTACGGGCCGCCCCGGCGTCGGTCGCCGCCAAAAGCGCCATTTTGATGGATGCCGCCACCGGCACCATCCTCTACGAGCAGAACAGCCATGAGCCCCTGGCCCCGGCCAGCGTCACCAAGGTGATGACCCTGCTGCTGATCTTCCAGGCGATCGACGACGGGAAGATCCGGCTCACCGACATGGTGACCGCCTCCGAGAGCGCCGCCGCCAAGGGAGGCAGCCAGGTATATTTAAAGGTAGGCGAGACCATGACCGTGGAGGATATGGTCAAGTCCATCGCCGTATCCTCCGCCAACGACTGCGCCTGCGCCATGGCCGAGCACATCAGCGGCAGCGAGGAGGCCTTCGTGGCCGCCATGAACCAGAAGGCCAAGGACCTGGGGATGGAAGACACCCACTTCGTCAACTGCACCGGCCTGGACGACAGCCCGGAGGCGGCGGAGCATCTGACCTCCGCCCATGACATCGCCCTCATGTCCCGGGCTTTGATCCGGGACCATCCCCAGGTGCTGGGCTACACCCAGATCTGGATGGACACGATCCGGGACGGCACCTTCGGCCTGAGCAACACCAACAAGCTCATCAGATTCTACCCCGGCGCCACAGGGCTGAAGACCGGCTTTACCTCCACCGCCGGCTACTGCCTGTCCGCCACCGCCCAGCGGGAGGGGCTGGAACTGATCGCGGTGGTGATGGGGGCGGAAACTTCCAGGGACCGCTTCGCCGCCTGCAAGCAGCTTTTAGACTACGGCTTTGCCAACTACGCCCTGGTGTCCCCCCAGACCGACGCAGCCCAGGTGCCGGTGCGGCTGGGGACGGCGAAGACGGTGGAGGCGGTCCCCGCCCGGGACCCTCAGCTCCTGGTGGATAAGGCCCAGCGGGACCAGGTGAGCACCGAAACCAAGCTGGAGAGCGCCGTCACCGCCCCGGTGAGCCAGGGCCAGCGCCTGGGGACCCTGACCATCCGCTCCGGCGACCAGGTCCTGGCCCAGATCCCCCTGGTAGCCAAAGCGCCAGTGCAAAAGCTGACCTTCTCCCAAATGTTCGCCATCATCCTGCGCCACATCGCCATGGCCCGACGCTGACAGCATTCCCCTCTGCCCGCATGGGCAGAGGGGAATGTTGTCAAACTAGGCGGACAGCCCCGGCGGACAAAGCGCAGACCCGCTTGCGCGCCCTGTGGAGGACGCAACTGGTACAGCACCTCGTCAGTGCTGGTTGCGGTGGCTTTGATCTACGCTCCCCGTGGGGGGAGCGACTAATGAAGACATAGCGAATGAAGCCGCTTTATCCACCCCACAGGCACTGACAAAACCGCCCTCTTCGTCCAGGGTGATCTCCAGGTCCGCCTTGACCAGCGCAT
>CALXFQ010000099.1 GCA_944387625.1 uncultured Oscillospiraceae bacterium | reverse complement strand
ATCAGTCTTCATCGTACCAGGCGGGCTTTTCGGCCAGGGCCTCACAGCCGTCGAAAATGCCGGTCATCGTCGTCACCTGGGAAACGTCCCACCCGTCGGCATCCAGGCTGGACAGGACCGCGCAGCCGCTGAACATCTCCGTCATATCGGTGACCAGGCTCATGTCCAGCTTTTCCAAGCCCTGGATCTGGACCAGGGACTCCATCCCCTGGAACCAGTGCGCGGTGGACTTGGGCCGCAGTTCTTCCGTGATCACCACTTTCCGGACCACCGGCTCGTCCCCCTCATGGACCTGGCCGCAGTGGATCCGTCCGCCGTGGGATACCTCCCGGGGCTGACACAGCGGCGCCTCCCCTTCCAGCCCCCCCATGGGCATGGTGGACAGATAGACGGTGTCCCCAAACGCGGTGGCATACACCGCGGTAGGCACACCCGGCTCCTTCGTTTCACCGCCGCCGGTGATATCCATGATCGGATCTGTGGACCGGGCAGGCGCGGTAGAAGTGTCCTCCGGCCGGTCCTGGCGGCAGCCGAACATCCCCGCCCCCAGGGCCAGGATCAGTATCAGCACAGCAGCTCTTTTCATCTGGGGCCTCCTTTTCCATGGCATCGGCGGATCGCCCGCCTCTGCGGTCGATCCCATTGTACCACAGGCATCCCCCGGATTCAAGAAAAACCTACCAGTACTGACAAATTTCGTAAATTTATGCGTCTATCTGCCCTGTATCTAAAGGCAGAACGCCCCCTGCGTCCCCCATCCAGGCGAGAAAAAACAGTCCTCCAACACAAATTTGTGTCTTATCGATAAAAAAGGGTGTACAACTTTTGTCCTGTATGTTATAATGCTGGTATCCAAAATATTCGAAAGGAGATCATCCACGATGCGTATCATCCGTGCGAAAGATTACGAAGACATTGGCCGCAAGACCGCCAATATCATTGCCGCTCAGATCCAGCTGAAGCCCGACTGTGTGCTGGGCCTGGCCACCGGCAGCAGCCCGATCAGTACTTATCAGAACCTGATCCGGATGTATGAGTCCGGCGACCTGGACTTCTCCCAGGTCCGCAGCGTGAACCTGGACGAGTACAAGGGCCTGACCCCCGATCACGACCAGAGCTACGCCTACTTCATGAACGAGAACCTGTTCAAGCACGTGAACATCGACCATGCCAACACCAACATCCCCAGCGGCATGGCCCCTGACGGCGCCGAAGAGGGCAAGCGCTACGACGAGCTGATCCGCTCCCTGGGCGGTGTGGACCTGCAGCTGCTGGGCATCGGCGCCAACGGCCACATCGGCTTCAACGAGCCCTGCGACGAGTTCATCAAAGGCACCCATCAGGTGACCCTGGCCGAGTCCACCATCAAGGACAACGCCCGCTTCTTCGAGAGCATCGACGATGTGCCTCGCTATGCCTACACCATGGGCATCGGCAGCATCATGTCCGCCCGCCGGGTGGTCCTGGTGGCCAACGGCGTCAACAAGGCCCAGGCCGTGAAGGACTGCTTCTTCGGTCCCATCAAGCCCACTTCCCCCGCCTCCATCCTGCAGCTCCACCCGGACTTCATCCTGGTGGCCGACGAGGCTGCCCTGTCCCTGGTCGCAGATCAGCTTTGATCGTCTGTGTGAGCCGCAGGACTTTCCCCTGCGGCTCTTTTCCCGGAAAACGGCCGCTTCCCGGACCTTTCCGGCAAGATCGCGCCTGCGGACCGGATCTGCCGGCGGCGAACATTTCATCCTGGTGATCGTGCATTTTCACCATAATATGTACAATATCACCATCGATATGGATAATTTGGTAAATAGATATTGACAAATTTTTAATAAACTGTTATTCTATTGTCGAGTGAAAATGAGTATACCTCGCATAGGGAACGGTGGATCCTGGCATGATCGGCGCCTGTTCGCGATATAGTCGTTATAGGCCCGCTCTCCAGCTTTCCTCTTCCCCCCAATATACAAGGAGGCGTTTACAATGGGTTTTTTGGACAAATTATTTGGCAAGTCCGGTGACGAGATCGGCGCTCCGGTGGCTGGCACCGCGGTAGCCATCACCGAGGTCAACGACCCCACCTTCAGCCAGGAGATCCTGGGCAAGGGCGTTGCCATCCGCCCCACCGAGGGCAAGATCGTAGCCCCCTGCGATGCCAAGGTGGACATGATGTTCGACACCGGCCACGCTGTCAGCCTGGTAGCCGATTTCGGCGCGGAGATCTTGATCCATGTGGGTCTGGAGACCGTCAGCCTCCAGGGCAAGCACTACACCATCCACGCCAAGAACGGCGACCATGTGAAGAAGGGCGACCTGCTGATGGAGGTGGACCTGGACGCGGTGGCGGCCGACGGCTTTGACACCATCACCCCCATCGTCATCTGCAACAGCGGTGACTTCGGCACCATCAAGCCCCAGGTCGGCAAGACCGTGGCTGTGGGCGACACCATCATGACCCTGAGCAAGTGATCCAGGAGGTACCAATGATGAAACAAGGTTCCGGCTTGCCGGTATATCCCGGCGTGGCCATCGGCACTGCGGTGGTCTACCACAAGGCCTCCGGCGAGCTGCCCACCGAGTGGGACAGCCCCGAGCAGGAATTATCCAAGTTCCAGGCCGCCGTTGACGAGGCCAAGGCCCAGCTCTCCGACCTGTTCGAGCAGGCCAAGAAGACTCTAGGCGAGGAGCAGGCCGCCATCATGGAGGTCCAGGTCCTGATGCTGGACGATCTGGATTACCTGGAATCCGTCCAGGCGGAGATCGAGGGCGGCGCTTCCGCTGCCGCTGCCGCTCTGGAGTGCGGCGAGAGCCTGGCCCAGATGTTCGCCAGTCTGGACGATGAGTATATGAAGGCCCGCTCCGCCGACATCCGGGACGTGTCCCGGCGGGTCAGCGGGATCTTGTGCGGCGGCGCGGAATTCCAGCTTCCCCCGGGCAAGTTCATCCTGGTGGCGGAGGACCTGGCCCCCAGCGAGACCATCCAGCTGCCCAGAGAGCGGATCATGGCCTTCGTGACCCAGAAAGGCTCCTCCAGCAGCCATACCGCCATCCTGGCCCGTACCCTGAATATCCCCTCCATCGTCCAGGCGGACATCAGCCTGGAGGATGTGCCCGGGTGCACCGTGTTCGCGCTGGACGGCTTTACCGGCCAGTGGTACATCGACCCGGACCAGAAGGTCCTGGACGAGCTCCAGGAGAAGAAGTCCGCCGCGGACGCCAAGCGGGCGGCCCTGGAAGCCTACCGGGGCAAGAAGAGCGTCACCAAGACCGGCAAGCACGTGCTGCTGTGCGCCAACATCGGCTCCCCTGCCGACGCGAAGATCGCCATGCAGGGCGACGCGGAAGGCGTGGGCCTGATGCGCAGTGAATTCCTGTACCTGGGCCGGGAAGATATGCCCAGCGAAGAGGAGCTGTTCACCGCCTACCGGGAGGTGGCGGAGATCATGCAGGGCCGTCCCATCGTGATCCGGACCCTGGACATCGGCGCGGATAAGCAGGTGGACTATATGAATATGCCCCAGGAGGAGAACCCTGCCCTGGGTCTGCGTGGTCTGCGTCTGTGCCTGGAGCGGGAGGAACTGTTCCGCACCCAGCTTCGTGCCATCTACCGGGCTTCCGCCTACGGTTCGTTGCACATGATGTTCCCCATGGTGGCTTCCGTTTGGGAGCTGCGCCGGGCCAAGAAGCTTTGTTCCGAGATCCGCCGGGAGCTGCTGGCCCAGGGGTATCCCCTTGGCGAGGTGCCGATCGGTGTGATGATCGAGACCCCCGCCGCGGCGCTGATCGCCGCTGACCTGGCCCTGGAAGCCGACTTCTTCAGCGTCGGCACCAACGACCTGACCCAGTACACCCTGGCGGTGGACCGGCAGAACGCTGGCCTGGGCGAATTCTACGATCCCTATCATCCGGCTGTGATGACCCTGCTGAGCCATGTGGCCCAGTGTGCCAACGCCGCCGGTATCTGGGCAGGCATCTGCGGTGAGCTGGGTTCCGACCCCAAGCTGACCGAGAGCTTCATCCAGATGGGATATACCGAGCTTTCCATGGCTCCCGGCAGGATCCTGGAACTTCGGAAGATCGTTTGTGAAAGTGAGGTGTAAGGAAAATGCAGTCGTTTACCCATGTGATCAAGGACCCCCTGGGTCTGCACGCCCGTCCCGCCGGACTTTTGGTGAAGGCCGCCGCAGGCTATACCAGCGCCGTGACCATCACCGCCCCCACCGGCAAGGCCGATGCCAAGCGGATCATGGCGGTCATGCGCCTGGCTGCCAAGCAGGGCATGGAGCTGACCATCACCTGTGAAGGCGCGGACGAAGAAGCTGCCTGCGAGGGCCTGAAGGCTTTCCTAGCTGAGAATCTCTGATACCCCTCCCCTATCCGCTGTGGGCCGG
>CALXFQ010000098.1 GCA_944387625.1 uncultured Oscillospiraceae bacterium | reverse complement strand
GTGGTACGAAAAGCCCTGTGTGGGCACCCTCTCCGTCAGGCCGTTCGGCCTGCCACCTCTCCCATAGGGAGAGGCAAGTGGGTGGGCAGAATGTTGGGGCGTGGTAAAAATGCTCCCCGGGGGGTCTTGACAGTTGAAAACGCCCGCCGATTTGGCGGGCGTTTTTGGTGTGGGGGCGGCGGATCACAGTTGGATCGGGTCTACGTGCCAGATCTGCTGGGCGTACTCCCGGATGGTCCGGTCGGAGGAGAATTTGGAGGCGGAGGCGATGTTCATCAGGCACTTGCGGCCGAAGGCCAGACGGTCGGCGTAGTCGGCGTTGGCCCGGAGCTTGGTGTCGATATAGCTGGGGTAGTCCAGCAGGACATAGTAATGGTCGGCCTTGTGCCAGGAAGCGCCGTCAAGCAGGGCGTGGTACAGCTCCCGCTGTTCGTTGTCCGTGGGAACGGTGCCGTCCACCAGGGTGTCGATGGCCCGGCGCAGGTGGGCATTGGTGTCGTAGATGCCCCGGGGATAGTAGCTGTCCCTGGCGGCGTTGATCTGGTCCACGGTGTGGCCGAAGATATACTCGTTCTCTATGCCGGCCTCCTGGGCGATCTCCACGTTGGCACCGTCCAGGGTGCCCAGGGTCACCGCGCCGTTGAGCATGAGCTTCATGTTGCCTGTGCCGGAGGCTTCGGTGCCGGCAGGGGAGATCTGCTCGGAGATGTCCGCCGCGGGGATGATATGCTCGGCGTAGGAGCAGTTGTAGTTCTGGACGAAGACCACCTTCAGTTTGTCCGCCACGGCAGGGTCGTGGTTGATCATCTTGGCGATCCGGTTGATATAGCGGATGATCGCCTTGGCCCGGGCGTAGCCGGGGGCGGACTTGGCGCCGAAGATGAAGGCGGTGGGCTGGAAGTCCGGCAGTTCGCCGTTTTTCAGCCGGAAGTAGATGTCCACGATGGACAGGGCGTTCATCAGCTGGCGCTTGTACTCATGGAGCCGCTTGACCTGGACGTCAAAAATGAAGTCCGGGTCCAGCTGGATGCCCTCCCGCTGGGCGATCACCTTGCAAAGCTGTTCCTTCTTCTGGCGCTTCACCGCGTTGAACTGGCGGACCATGTCGTCGTCGATCATGGGCTTGAGCTTGGCCAGCTTATCCAGGTCCTTCAGGAAGTCGCCGCCGATCCGGTAGCGGATCAGCTGGGTCAGCTCCGGGTCGCACAGGCCCAGCCACCGCCGGGGGGTGATGCCGTTGGTCTTGTTCTGGAACCGCTCAGGGAAGACGGCGTACCAGTCCTTGAAGCAGTCGTCCTTCAGGATCTGGGTGTGGATCTGGGCCACGCCGTTGACATAGGAGCCGACATAAATGGACAGGTTGGCCATATGGGCGGTGTTGTCCTGGACGATGAACAGCCCCGGATGCTCGGATCTGAGCTTCTCGTCGATCCGGAGGATGATGTCCACGATCTCCGGCACCACGCTGCGCAGCAGGTCCAGGTTCCACTTCTCCAGGGCCTCGCTCATGACCGTGTGGTTGGTGTAGGAGAAGGTCTTCTGGGCCACGGAGAAGGCCTGGTCGAAGTTCATGCCCTCGGCCATCAGCAGCCGGATCAGCTCCGGCACGGACATGGCCGGGTGGGTGTCGTTGAGCTGGACGGCATAGTGCTCGGCAAAGTGGGTCAGGTCCGGGCCGTAGGCCAGCCTATAGGTACGAAGCATATCCTGCAGCGAGGCGGAGGAGAGCACATACTGCTGCTTGATCCGCAGGCGCTTGCCCTCCCAGGTGGAGTCGTTGGGGTAGAGCACCCGGGTGATGTCCTCGGCCTTGTTCTTCTGGGACAGGGCGCGCATATAGTCCTGGTCGTTGAAGGCGTTGAAGTCCAGCTCCTCCTCGGCCTCGCACTGCCACAGCCGGAGGGTGCCGATGTTGTCGGTGCCGTAGCCGATCACCGGCACGTCGTAGGGGACGGCCAGCACGGTATGGTCCGGGAACTTCACCTTCACGGTGTGGTTGTAGCGGCGGTAGGACCAGGGGTCGCCGAACTTGGTCCAGTCGTCCGCGGCCTCCACCTGGCTGCCGTTGTTGTCGAAGCACTGCTTGAACAGGCCGAACCGATAGCGCAGACCGTAGCCGGACAGGGGGATGTTGGTGCTGGCGGCGGAGTCCAGGAAGCAGGCGGCCAGGCGGCCCAGGCCGCCGTTGCCCAGGGCGGCGTCTTCGATGTCTTCCAGCACCGCCAGGTCCACGCCCCGCTGGGCAAAGAGCTGGCGCAGCTCGTCCAGGATGCCCAGGTTGAACAGGTTGGAGTAGACCAGACGGCCGATCAGGAACTCGGCGGACAGGTAGAACGCCTTCCGCTGGTGCATCCGGGTCTTTTTGGCGTGGCTCCAGTTCTCGGAGATCGCCATCATCACCGCCTCGCCCAGGGCCTCGTGCAGCTCCTGGGGGGTGGCTTCCTGGAGGGAAACGTCGTAGGTGTACTTCAGCTGGGCCTCGGTCCACTTGAGGATATTCGCGCAATTATACTTCATGGTCAGGTTCTCCTATCTCAGATCGCCGGATCGTCGGCGATTTTGTCGTTTTTATTCTTGGGGAGGCGGCAGTAGAGGGCGGTCAGGTCCCGCAGTTTTCTGGCCAGGTCCGGGCCGTAGGCGCCGGCCTTGGCCCGCCAGACCCAGTTGTTGCCGTCGCACCGGCCGGGGAAGTTCATCCGGGCAAAGCCGCCCAGGTCCAGCAGGTCCTGCATCTGGACGATCGCCCAGTCGGACACGCTGCTCATGGCGGTGCGGATCGTGCCCCAGACCAGCCCCTCCCGGTCGGTCAGGCACATATAATCGGTGGCGTAGGCCACCGCGTCAGCGTCGGCGGTGTCGAACCACTGGCGCATGGTCATATTGTCGTGGGTGCCGGTGTAGCACACGCTGTTGCGGGGGTAGGTGTGGGGCAGGTACTCGGAAGGCTCCCGGGAGTCGAAAGCAAATCCCAGGACCTTCATGCCGGGATAGCCGGAGGCGTCCCGCAGGTCCAGCACCTCCTGGGTCAGGAAGCCCAGGTCCTCGGCGATGAATCGGATATGGGGCAGGCCCTCCTTCACCGCGTGGATGAAGTCCATGCCCGGGCCTTCGATCCATTTGCCGCCCCGGGCGGTGGTGTCCTCCGCGGGGACGGACCAGTAGGCCTGGAAGCCCCGGAAATGGTCCATCCGGATCGTGTCATACAGCTTGCCCGCGGCGCCCAGCCGGACCAGCCACCAGCTGTAGCCGTCCTGGGCCAGCCGGTCCCAACGGTACAGCGGGTTGCCCCAGAGCTGGCCGTCGGCGGTGAAGGCATCGGGCGGACAGCCGGCCACGGCGGTGGGGGCCAGCTCCTGGTCCAGCTGGAAGTATTCCGGGCTGGACCAGACCTCTACGGAATCGTAAGGCACATAGATCGGCACGTCGCCGATGATGGAGATGCCGTTTTCATGGGCATAGTCCCGGAGGGCGGTCCACTGGGTGAAGAACAGGTATTGGATAAAGCTGTAGAAGCGGATCTGGTCTTTCAGCTCCTGACGGGCCTGCCACATGGCTTTGGGATCGCGGAACTTCAGAGGCCGGTCCCACTGATACCAGGGCTTGCCGCCGAATTTGGCTTTCAGGGCCATGAACAGAGAAAAGTCTGCCAGCCAGCTGCTGTTGTCCTTGCAGAAACGGTCCAGGACGGCTTCGCCGGTGAAGCGGTCGTATGCCTTCTTCAGGACCGTGGAGCGATGCCGGTAGAGCTGTCCAAAGTCCACCCGCTCCTCGGACTCGTTCCATTGGATGCCGGACAGGTCCTCAGGCTGGAGCAGGCCCTGGTCTACCAGCAGGTCCAGGTCGATCAGGTAGGGGTTGCCGGCGAAGGCGGAACAGGATTGGTAGGGAGAGTCGCCGTAGCCGGTGGGGGTCAGGGGCAGGATCTGCCAGCAGCTCTGGCCCGCCGCTTTCAGGAAGTCCACGAATCGGTGAGCTTCCCGGCCCATGGTGCCCACGCCGTAGTTTCCGGGCAAAGAGGTGATGTGCATCAAAATGCCACTTGCGCGCATGGTCAAACTCCTTATATCTAAATAGATGGGATGACGGCCCCGGGCCGTGGGGCCTGGGGCAGCAGGGGTCGAATGAGGTGGAAACGTTTCCAGCCTTAGAATACCCGAAAGAGCCGGATCTGATACTTGGCGCGTCTTGGACAGCATCCCGGATAAGGATAATACTTTTATACCGGTTTGTCAAGGGAGAACCGGCGGATGGGGGCTGGTTTTCGGAACTTTGGAGGGTCTGTCAGGATCGGCCATGGTCTTCGGCCGGGGCGGCGGGGCGTATCTTCCGTTCTTTTGAAGGGCTGGGCGTGGTGGGGAAGTCGCCACCCTCTCAGTCACAGGCCCTTTGGGCCTGTGCCAGCTCTCCCATAGGGAGAGCCAAGTGGGCTGGCGGAAGGGTGGGGAGTGTTTTAAAAGCGGAACGCCGCTACCCTCTCAGTCACAGGCCCTTTGGGCCTGTGCCAGCTCTCCCATAGGGAGAGCCAAGTGGGTGGGCGGATGACGGGGCGTGGGCGGA
>CALXFQ010000097.1 GCA_944387625.1 uncultured Oscillospiraceae bacterium | reverse complement strand
ATGAACATGGCCATGGTGATCACCTTGTTCCCCGGCTTCATGTCCATGACCGCCACCTACTTCCTGCTGAAGGCCCTGGGCCTGACCGAGGGGAGCATGATCCCCCTGGCGCTGATCATCTGCTACTCCTCCGGCGCGGGCACCGGCTTTTATGTGATGAAGGGCTATATGGACACGATCCCCAAGGCCCTGGACGAGGCGGCGTACTTAGACGGCGCCACCCGGTGGCAGAGCTTTACCAGGATCATTTTGCCCCTGTGCAAGCCCATGGTGGTCTACCAGGTGATCACCTCCTTCATCGCTCCCTGGTGTGACTTCATCTTCTGCAAGCTGATCTGCCGGTCCGAGCAGCAGTATTACACCGTGGCGATCGGCCTGAACACCATGCTCCACGCCGAGTGGATCAGCGGCTGGTTCACCACCTTCTGCGCCGGCGCGGTGGTGGTGGCGATCCCGATCTCGATCTTGTTCGTGATCACCCAGCGGTTCTACCAGGAAGCCATGACCGGCTCCGTAAAGGGGTAAGGCCATGGGCAGAGCGCGGAAATTCCTTTGCGCCCTGCTGGCGGCGGCGCTGCTCACCGGCTGCGCCCCCGGCGGTGGGGAGACCACCGGGCCAAAGTCCACCGAGCCTGTCCGGCACGGTCTGGAGGAGCGGCTGGCGGACTATGCCCAGCTGGGCCAAAGCCCGGACGACAATTACCGGACCTGGTATGAGATCTTCGTAGGCTCCTTCTGCGACGCCGACGGCGACGGCATCGGGGACCTGCAAGGGGCGATCTCCAAGCTGGATTACCTCCAGGAGCTGGGGGTCAACGGGATCTGGCTCATGCCGATCCACCCCAGCACCACCTACCATAAGTATAATGTGGACGACTACTACGCCATCGACCCGTCCTACGGCACCATGGAGGACTTTGACGCCCTGATGGAAGCGTGCCGGGAGCGGGACATCCATGTGATCTTGGACCTGGTGGTGAACCACTCCGGCTACGAGAACCCCTGGTTCCAGGAGGCGGCGGACTACCTGAAGGCGCTGCCTGACGACCAGACGCCGGACCCGGCGGCGTGCCCCTATGTAGAGTACTACCACTTCCGAAAGGAAGGCCAGTCCATGACCGGCGCCTACCGCCGTCTGGCCGGCACCGACTACTACTATGAGGCCCAGTTCGATCCCAATATGCCGGACCTGAACTGGGACAGCCAGGCCATGCGCCAAAGTGTGGCGGAGGTGATGGCCTTCTGGCTGGACAAGGGCGTGGCCGGTTTCCGGGTGGACGCGGCCAAGGAGTTCTACACCGGCAACATCTCCGGCAACGTAGAGGTCCTCTCCTGGCTCCAGGACACCGCCGAGAGCCTGAAAAGCGACGTGTACATGGTGGCGGAGGTGTGGGAGTCCAACTACGCGATCATCCAGGAGTATTATGAAAGCGGCTTTACCAGCATCTTCAACTACCCCTACGGCAACGGCGCCGGCAACACCGCCGGTGTGCTGCTGCGGACGGTGAACGGCCGGGGCAACGCCAACGTGGTGGGCAAGTGGGCCACCGCGGTGGCTACCACCGACGCGGCCTACGCCCAGGCCAACCCGGACTACATCGACGCGGCCTTCCTGACCAACCATGACGTGCTGCGGATCTCCAACTCCGTGGGCGGCGATCCGGCCCGGATCAAGCTGGCAGGCGCGCTGAACCTGTTCATGGGCGGCAGTGCCTTCATCTACTACGGGGAGGAGATCGGCATGAACATGGGCACGACCGTGGACGATCCGTCCAAGCGGGCGCCTATGTGCTGGTCCGGCGGCTGGGTGGAGGGCATGACCAACATCCCCCCCGGCTGTACCCTGCCTTCCGGGTATCCTCTGGGCGGCGTGGAGGAGCAGAGGGCGGATGAATACTCGGTGCTGAACTACTACCGGGAGGCCATCGCCATCCGCAATGCCCTGCCCATGATCGCCCGGGGCGACAACACCGTGGAGAGCGCCCTGGACCAGGGGTGCGTCAGCGCCCTGCGGAAGGACTGGAACGGTCAGGAGTGCATCATCCTGACCAACGTCCAGGAGGAGGCGGCCCGGGTGGACCTGAGCGCCTACGACCAGTGGGACCTGGTGGCCAGCCTGACCGTGGATGAGGGGATGGTGACCATGGAGGGCCAGACCCTGACCATGCCCCCCTTCGCCATTGCCATTTTGATCCCGCATAGCTGATCTGGAAATGGGGCCCTTCCCGCCAATGACCCGGGAAGGGCCTTTAAGATAGG
Source organism: uncultured Oscillospiraceae bacterium (assembly GCA_944387625.1). Classification (GTDB taxonomy): domain Bacteria; phylum Bacillota; class Clostridia; order Oscillospirales; family Oscillospiraceae; genus Faecousia. The sequence continues at coordinate 2,442 of CALXFQ010000097.1, read as the reverse complement.
ATTTTTAAGGAGCGATAGAACATGAACGAACGACTTGTCCCCCAAAGAAAGCCCGGCGGCCTGACCGGCCAGGGCCTGCGGTACCTGGGCCTGGCGGCGCTGGCCCTGGGCATCGTGGGCCAGACCATCCTCCAGCGCCAGCTTCTGGGGGTGGGGAGCGTGTCCGCCCGGTCCCTGCTGGACGCCCTGGCAGACCCCAACAACATGGCGGTGGCTACCGCCGCCCTGGTGGCCCAGCTGGCCCAGGGCTGCGCCATCCCGCTGTTTTCCTTCCTGCTGGTCCAGGGCATGATCCACACCCGCAGTTTCCGCAACTATTTTATCCGGCTGGCGGCGATCGCGGTGGTCTGTGAGGTGCCTTACGACCTGGCGACCTTCGGCCAGGTGTGGTACGGCGACGCCCAGAACCCGGTGTTCGGCCTGGTCGTGGCGGCGGCGGCCATCTACTTCATCCGCCGCTATGGAGAAAAGTCCTTCCAGGGGGCGATGGTGGTCACGTTGGTGGTGCTGGTGTCCATTTTCTGGGTGGCTATGCTGGCGATCAGCGACGGCCTGATCACCGTGGTGATCTGCATGGTGCTGTGGGGCGCCCGGAACAAGCGGTGGGTCCAGACCCTGGTAGGGTGCGCCGTGATGCTGCTGTGCGTGCTGATCTCCCCGCTGTACGCCCTGGCTCCCCTGGCCTTCCTGGCGATCCACTTCTACAACGGCGAGAAGGGCACGGGGAACATGATCGTCAACTACGCCGCCTACCCGGTGCTCCTGCTGGGGGTCTGGGCCGTGGCGAAGCTGGCTTTTTAAGGGGTATGGTCAACTTGGACGAGGAAAAACCGGCGAAAAATAGGATGATCCGTGATATCGCCGGATTGACGGAGGCCCCGGCCCATGGTATAATGGGCCTGTAAGTACGAACGCCTCTGTGACTGACGGTTTTTAGTGGAGCACCACACGGAGCAGAGGCGGATAAGGCCGACCGTCTGGGCGCACTTCCTGCCAGCAATGGTCGGAGTGCGCCCTTTTTGTCGTTTGGAGGTACATGAATGAAAAAAGTCGCGATCATCATGGGCTCGGATTCGGACCTGCCGGTGGTGCGTAAGGCCGCGGACACCCTCCGCAGCTTTGGCGTGCCTTATCAGATGCACGTCTATTCCGCCCACCGCACCCCGGAGCAGGCCCGCGCCTTCGCCGTCAACGCCCGCAGTGCAGGCTTTGGCGCGATCATCGCCGCCGCCGGTATGGCGGCCCACCTGGCCGGCGCGCTGGCGGCCAACACCACCTTGCCGGTGATCGGCATCCCCCTGAAGTCCGCAGCCTTCCAAAACGGTATTGACGCTCTGCTGTCTACGGTCCAGATGCCCTCCGGGATCCCGGTGGCTGCGGTGGCCGTGGATGGGGCCGTCAATGCCGCTTTGCTTTCTATCCAGATCCTGGCAGTGTCGGATCCAGACCTGGCGGAGAAGCTGGATCAAAAGCGCCGGGAAGACGCCCAAAAGGTCCTGGAAAAGGACGCCGCCCTTCAGTAAGCCCAACCACATTTTTTAAGAAAGAGGTCATGAAATGGAAAACCTGAAACTGCTCTACACCGGCAAGACCAAGAACGTCTACGCCCTGCCCAACGGAAACTGCCTGCTGAAATTCAAGGACGACTGCACCGGCAAGGACGGGGTGTTCGATCCGGGCGAGAATTCCGTGGGCCTGACCATCGAAGGGGTGGGCCTGGTGAACCTGAAAATGAGCGTCTACTACTTTGAGAAGATCAACGCCGCCGGGATCCGGACCCACTACGTTTCCGCGGACCTGGACGACACCACCATGGAGGTCCTGCCTGCCAAGGTCTTCGGCAAGGGCCTGGAGGTGATCTGCCGGTACAAGGCGGTGGGCTCCTTCTACCGCCGGTACAACCAGTACTGCCACCTGGGCCAGGATCTGCCGGCCTATGTGGAGACCACCTTTAAAAACGACGCCCTGGGCGACCCGCTGGTGACCAAGGACGGCCTGGTGGCCCTGGGGGTCATGACCGAGGAGCAGTACGACGCCCTGAAGGCCCAGACCCAGGCGATCACCAAGATCGTGGCCGACGACCTGAAGGAGAAGGGCCTGGACCTGTACGACATCAAGTTCGAGTTCGGCTACGATGCCGACGGCAACGTGATGCTGATCGACGAGATCGCCTCCGGCAATATGCGGGTGTACAAGGACGGGGCCTACATCGACCCCATGAAGCTCAACGACCTGTTCTTCGCCTGATCCCCTGCCTGCGCCCCCGGCGCTCCACGCACGTTCCGTCCCTCCAGCAACCTACTTGGCTCTCCCTATGGGAGGGCTGTCACAGGCCCAAAGGGCCTGTGACTGAGAGGGTAGCGGCGTGCCGTATTTGGGGAACGCTGTGCAAAACGAAGAAGGTGAGCACCCTCTCCGTCAGGCCGTTCGGCCTGCCAGCGC
>CALXFQ010000096.1 GCA_944387625.1 uncultured Oscillospiraceae bacterium | reverse complement strand
GCTCTGACGGTCCACCGGACCGTCATTCACTACCGCGACTTCGCTTCGCTCACCCCCAAAGGGAGAGCCAAGTGGGTGGGCGAAAGGCCGGTAGGTATCCAAGAGAGCGCCAAGGGACGCGGCGGAGGGACGGGGCGTGGGCGCGAAAGGGCCGTGCCCTCGTTGGAGGGCACGGCCAGGGGGAGCTTATTGGTGACAGCCTTTACAGCCGCCGCAGTTGCCGGAACAGCAGTCCCCGGCGGGACAGCCTATGCAGGCCCGGCCTTTTTTCTTGGCCCGGCGAAGATAGGCGATGGCACAGCCCAGGACCGCCGCCAGGATGGCGATGGTGATCGCGGTCTGCATAAGATCACCGCCTTCCTGTTACGACCTGGCCGGTCTTGGTCTGCCGGTCCGCCTTGAGGCACAGCCAGACGACCACGCCGGCCATGGCCAGCACCGCCAGACCGCCCAGCAGGGCCGCCGTCACGTTCAGCAGTTCCAGGGCGGTGATCAGGGTGCCTACGGTATAGACCAGATAGCCCAGGGCGTAGCCCGTACCAAGCTGGAGGGCGATGCCGCCGAAGAGCCACTTCTTATCCTCCAGCTCGGCGTTCATGGCGCCCATGGCGGCGAAGCAGGGAGGACTGAACAGGTTGAACATCAGATAGGCCAGGGCGGCCACCTTGGTGATCTGGAACGCCGCCGCCACTTCCGTGCTGGAGCCTACGATCTCCAGAGAGTCGGTGCTGATCAGGTCGGTGATCCCATAGCACACCGCCAGCGTGCCGACCACGTTCTCCTTGGCGATGAAGCCGGTGACGGCCGCCGCCGCCATCTGCCAGACCTGGACACCGATCACCGGCACCAGGAGCAGAGCGATCGGCTGGGCGATGCTTGCCAGGATCGAGGTATTGGCGGCATCCTCCCCCACCAGCTGAAGGTTCCAGTTGAACGACTGCATGATGTACACCGCCGCGTTGCACAGCAGGATGATCGTGCCGGCCTTGACGATGTAGGCCCAGCCCCGGTCCAGCATGGACTTGGCGGCCCGCTTTACAGAGGGGGCCTTATACTCCGGCATCTCCACGATGAAGAAGGATCTCTTTGCTTTGTGGCCGGTGATCTTGTTCACCAGCAGCGCGCCCAGCAGGATCATCAGGATGCCCACGAAGTACATCAGCGTCCCTACCCAGGGGGCGTCATTGAAGAAGGCCTGGGAGAACAGGGCGATCACCGGCAGTTTGGCGCCGCAGGGCATGAAGGGGGTGAGCATGGCGGTGGCCCGGCGCTCCCGCTGGTCCCGGATGGTCCGGGCGGCCATGATGCCGGGGATGGCACAGCCGGTGCCGATCACGAAGGGGATCACGGACTTGCCGGACAGGCCCACCTTCTTGAAGATCGGGTCCAGCACCACCGTGGCCCGGGCCATGTAGCCGCAGTCCTCCAGCAGGGCGATCAGGAAGTACATCACCATCACCAGGGGCAGGAAGCCGACCACGGCGCTGACGCCGCCGATCACGCCTTCGGTGAGCAGGGACACCAGGAACACGTTGCCGCCCTCCAAGGCGCCGGCCACCCACTCCTTGAACATATCGATCAGCGTGACCAGGCCGGGGATCGTGGTGCCGTTGGAGAACTCATACCCTTCGGCCAGCACAGGGCCGAGCCATGCCTGGGAGATCTGGAACACCAGGAACATCACCACGGCGAAGATGCCCAGGCCCGCCACCGGGTGGGTGAGCACCGCGTCCAGCCGGTCCTGGCGGTTCTTGTCCCGGGTACGGACCTTTCGGACCTCTACCTTGCGGACGATCTTGTCTACGAATTCAAAGCGCTTGCGGTCGGCGGCCTCCACCTGGGAACGGCTGGTCAAGTCCACGCTGCCCTGGGAATAGGGGGCGGCCTGGGGCCGGCCGATCCGGCCCACGGCGGCGGTCACCAGCTCTTTCAGGCCAAAGTCGGTGGTGGACACGGTCTCCACCACCGGGCAGCCCAGCTCCTGGGACAGCAGGGCGGCGTCGATCCGGGTCTGCTTTTTCTCGTTGATGTCGGACTTGTTCAGGGCCACCACCATGGGGATCCCCAGCTCCAGCAGCTGGGTGGTGAAGAACAGGCTCCGGCTCAGGTTGGTGGCATCCACGATGTTGATGATCACATCCGGGCGATCCTCCCGCACATAGGCGCTGGTGATGCTCTCCTCAGAGGTGAACGGGGACATGGAGTAGGCGCCGGGCAGGTCCACCACGATCAGCTCCCGGTCTCCGTCATACCACTGTTTGCGGATGGGATGCTGCTTTTTTTCAACGGTGACGCCGGCCCAGTTGCCCACCTTTTCGTTCCGGCCCGTCAGGGCGTTGTACATGGTGGTCTTGCCGCTGTTTGGGTTGCCGGTCAGGGCGATACGCATGTAAATTCCTCCTATGCTCAATTAGTTAGCTAACGCTAACTTATATGCTAAAAAAAGACGACGACACGCGCCTTTTTTTAGATCAAGATCGCATCCGCCAGATGCTCGTCGATGGTGTAACGGCCGTCCTTGATCGACACGGTGCAGCTGCCCCGGCGGCGGGACACCACCGTGATCGGCTCCCCGGCGTAGCAGCCCAGGGAGAAGAGAAAGCCGTCCAGCTCCGGGTCTTCGGTGATGATCTCCCGGATCGTATACTCCTTGCCTTCGGTCGCGTTTCTTAAAGTCATAGCCTTCACCTGATATCCGTACCGGCAGCCGTTAGCAAAGGCTTACCGGCGAGTCGCGTTATTGATTAGCCGTGGCTAACCATCCACATGATAGCACGCGTAAGCGGCTTTGTCAAGGCCATTTTTGGAAGAAGTACCCTTGAAAAAGCGCCGTTGATGTGCTATGGTATATAAAAACCTAGGAGGTGTCCCTGATGGCCCTGCATGAATCCGCTGAGATGTACCTGGAAACGATCTATGTGCTCGCCGCCCGGCGCAAAAGCGTCCGCAGTGTGGATGTGGCGGAGCATATGGGCTATTCCAAGCCCAGCGTCAGCCGGGCGGTGAGACTGCTGAAGCGGGATGGTTATTTGGTCACCGACGAGGACGGGTCCCTGGTCCTGACGGAAAAGGGGACGGAAACCGCCCGGCGGGTCTTTGAGCGCCACACGGTGCTCACCCAACTGCTGAAGACCATGGGGGTGGAGGAAACGGTGGCGGCGGAGGACGCCTGCCGGATCGAACACGTGATCTCCGACCAGACCCTGGAGGCCATAAAGCGCTTCCTGGAAAAATGATATGAAGGAACTGTAAATTTCATTCGGCCAGCCTGGAGCTGGCCGATTTTTTATGGTTCGCTCAAGGCAAGGGTGGCATACTGTCATCAAAGCTTTCAGAAAAAGCACATATTACTCATGAAAGGAAGAACAAATATGGAAGAAATGAATTATTATATCCCTAATGAGCAGCCTGAGGAACATAAGCCTAAGAAAGCCGGGAGCGTGATCGCGCTGGCCCTGTGCTTCTCCCTGCTGGGCGGTGTTTTGGGCAGCAGCGGCGTGCTGGTGGCCCAGTGGCTGATGGATGACTCGGAGGATACCACCCTCTCCCAGGGCAGCCAAGGCACGGTGATCTACGAAGGGGAGCGGCCCACCGCCACCATCAACATCGAGGAGCTGGATACCAGTAAGGTCATGACCGCGGCTGAGGTCTACGCGGCCAACGTCAACTCCACCGTGGGCATCACCACGACCACCACCACCAACTTCTGGGGCCATACCTCCACCAGCGCCGCCTCCGGCTCCGGTTTCATCATCACCTCTGATGGCTATATCCTGACCAACTACCATGTGGTGGAAGGGTCCGATCAGATCACCGTGGCCTTGTACGACGGACAGGAGTATGAGGCCGCGCTGATCGGCTACGACGACAGCAACGACATCGCCGTGCTGAAGATCCAGGCGGAGGGGCTGGCCCCGGTGGTCCTGGGAGATTCGGACCAGCTGAACGTGGGGGATGACGTGGTGGCGATCGGCAATCCTCTGGGAGAGCTGACCTTTAGCCTTACCGCCGGGAAAGTCAGCGCCAAAGACCGGCAGGTGACCTTCTCCGACAGCACCACCATGGAGCTGATCCAGACCGACTGCGCCATCAACTCCGGCAACTCCGGCGGCGCGCTGTTCAATATGTACGGCGAGGTGATCGGCGTCACCAACGCCAAATACTCCGGCTCTTCCAGCAGTGGGGCCACCATCGACAACATCGGCTTCGCCATCCCGATCAACGACATCCGGGACATCGTGGAGTCGATCATCGAGAAGGGCTATGTGTCCAAGGCCTATTTGGGGGTGAGCGTGACCGATGTGACCCAGGACTTCCAGATCTACGGCCTGCCGCAAGGGGCGGTGGTCCGGCAGGTGGAGGAGGACAGCCCGGCTCAGCGGGCCGGCCTGGAGATCGGCGACATCATCACCCAGGTGGGGGACCAGGAGGTCTCCGGCGCTGATGATCTGGTGGCCCAGATCGCCGACAGCCAGCCCGGCGACCAGCTGAAGCTGACGGTGTACCGCCAGGGGATGACCGTAGAGCTGACCGTCACCCTGGAGGAGCAGATCCAAGGCCAGGGCTGACCGGCCCTTTCGACGCTGTACCACCTGCTTGCCTCTCCCTATGGGAAAGCGCCCCGACTTTCCGCCGACGCACTTGGCTCTCCCTTTGGGAGAGCTGTCACAGGCCCAAAGGGCCTGTGACTGAGAGGGTAGCGGCGTA
>CALXFQ010000095.1 GCA_944387625.1 uncultured Oscillospiraceae bacterium | reverse complement strand
CAGAACGATGCCCACGATCAAGGCCCAGTTCAGGGAGTCCTGGGCAGTATCGCCGCCGGGATCGTTGGTGGTGTCGTCGCCGGGGGCCTGGGTATCGCTCACCGGCGCGTCGGTGCTCACCAGCACCAGGGGGCTGAGCGCCTCCACGGTGACCTGGCCGGTGACCACCTGCAGGACCTGGGTGCCGGCGGTCTCACCGTTGATGTAGACCGCCCAGTTCCCTTCAGGCAGGGTCACGGTGGCGGAGGCACGGTTGGCGTTGAAGATGCTGACGATGCTCTCTTCTTCGCCGTTGGCACCGGGCATGATCTGATAGCCCACCACATTGGCCGCCATCCCGGTGAGCTGGAACACGGTGGAGTTGACCTGGGCGGCGTTGCTCATCCGCAGGGCCGGATGGGCTTTTCGGAAGGCGATCAGGCCCTTGTAGTACTGATAGACGTCCTGATACGCGGGATCGTCCAGATCCGACCACTTCAGGGAGTTGATCTGGTCCCCGGCGTTGTAGCTGTTCTCATTGTAGGTGCCGTCGCCGTTGGGTTTGGACCGCAGGAACTCCTCACCGGCCTGGAAGAAGGGGATGCCCTGGCTGGTCATGTAGAAGGCCGCGCCCAGCTTGTTCATGGCGATCTTCTGCTCCTGGGTGGTATCCCCGGCGACCATGGAGATATGGTCGAAGAGGGTGTTGTTGTCGTGACAGGAGATGTAGTTGACCGACTGGGCAGGGGAGGAGCACCAGCTGGGCAGGCCCTTGTAGCAGGCGTACAGCTCGGCGGTGTTGCTGGAAGCGCCGGAGATGAAGCCCTTGGACACGCCGCCGTAGGTGCCGCCCTTGACGGCGTTGCGGATGGTGTCGGAGAAGTAGGCGAAGCCCGGGGTCTTCTTGGAGTTGACCTGGGTGGCCCCGATGATGTCCTCCTTGGTCCAGGAGGTGGACATGGTCCAGCCCTCGCCGTAGAAGATCACATCCGGGTGCTCGGCATGGACGCTCTCCACGATGTCGTTTACGGTCTGGGTGTCCAGCAGGCCCACCAGGTCGAAGCGGAAGCCGTCGATGTGGTATTCCTCCACCCAGTAGTTGATGGAGTCGATGATGTACTTGCGGACCATGGCCCGCTCGGAGGCGGTGTCGTTGCCGCAGCCCGAGCCGTTGGAGTTGGGCCGGGAGAAATAACCGTCCACGATCTTGTTGAAGCAGAAGTTGCTGGAGGAGTAGACATGGTTGTACACCACATCCATGACCACCGCCAGCCCGGCCTCGTGCAGGCCCTGGACCATCTGCTTGAACTCCCGGACCCGGACCTCCCCGTTATAAGGGTCGGTGGAGTAGGAGCCTTCGGGGACGTTGTAGTTTTTCGGATCGTAGCCCCAGTTGAAGTGGTTCACGGTGTCGTCGTCCATCTTGCTCTCGTCCACGGTGGCAAAGTCGTACACCGGAAGCAGATGGACATGGGTCACGCCCAGATCGACCATGTGATCGAGGACTGTGGCGGTACCGGCGGAGGTCTTGGTGCCGGACTGGATCAGGCCCAGATAGGTGCCTTTCAGCTCATCGGACACGCCGGAGCTGTCGTCCATGCTGGCATCCCGAACGTGGAGCTCGTAGAGCACCGCGTCGGTGTAGCCGCCCTCAAAGGGGTTGGTGTCGGTGTCCCAGCCTGCCGGATCCGTGGCGTCCAGGTCGATGATCATGGCCCGGTCGCCGTTGACGCCGGTGGCCCGGGCATACGGATCGCAGGCTTCCTTCACATCGGTATCGGTGGTGACGCTGTAGGTGTAGTATACGCCGTCCATGTCCCCCTCAAGAGTGGCTGTCCAAGTGCCCTGGACATCCTGGGTCATGGGGACTACCTGATAAGGCGCCTGCTCCTGGGCCGGATCGCCGCTGTGGTAGAGGTTGACCTGCACGGCCTGGGCCAGAGGGCTCCACACCCGCAAGGTGGTGGCTTCCTTGGTATAGGTCTGGCCCAGATCGTCCCCGGTGTAGGCGTACGCGGACTCGAAGCCTGCGCTGCTGTAGAAGTCGGGCATGGTCACTTCATATTCCTGTCCCTCAAAGGATACGAAATAGCTCCGGGTCAGATCCAGCTCCTGGCCCAGGACCAGGTAGTAAGACAAGTTGGCCACACGGGTCGCCACGATCGGCACCTCGCCGTCGCTGTTGTAGACCGTAAAGGTGTCCAGGTCGATGATATAGTCCAGTTTGCTGGACATGACCACCCGGATCTCAGGATCGCCGTCATTGTTGGAGAGGTCGTAGGTGCCGCTGGTGACCACCACGCCCTCCACCACATCATCGCCCAGGACCATGTGACCGCTGGCCACCAGCTCTTCCACACTGGGGGTGACGTTGGCATCGGGCTGGGTTGGCACGCCGGAGGTGACATAGAAGTCCACAGTGCCGGAGAGGATGCCGGTCAGGTTCACGAACTGGTCGTGCTCCACATCCTTGGCCTCCCATTCGCCGTAGCGGAAGATGTAGCCGATCTTCGTGGTGCCAGTCTTGACCTTCACGGTGAAGACCACCTCGTCGGTGCCTTCCTCGTAGTAGAAGGGGATGCCGGTGTTCACCGCGCCGGAGGCGTCGTACACATCGGCGCCGTTGGGATCCCAGGACCAGAGCTGCCAGCCTTCATACTGGCCGTCGGGCCGGGCATAGTGGAGGCGCACGGTGATCCAGCTGCTCTGCGCCAGGGCCTGGATACCGCCGCACAGGGGGGTCAGTACCATGATCAGTGCCAAAAGCACTACAAATACACGTTTTTTCATGATCGCTCCTTCTAAACCATATGTTTTGGATCTTGCCGGGATCAGGCAACACGCTTTCGCCAGAGAGCATTGTAGCATATCCCATGGGCAAAGTAAAGCATCATTACTAAAAATGGCCCCCTGAACGGATAAATTATGTGCAGATCGCATAAAAGAAGGGGCTGTCTTTTGACAGCCCCAACAGGTCTTTCTTTAATTCAGACAATAGATCTGAGCATATTGGCGATACATCTCCTGGAACTCGCCGCTGCCGGTCCGGGCGGAACGGATGGACTCGTGAACGTTGAGATGGTGGTCATGCAGGTCGATGATCCCCACGGCGATGTTGGAGCAGTGATCCGAGGTCCGCTCCAGGCTGGTGAGCAGGTCCGTCCACACGAAGCCGATCTCGATGGAGCACTGGCCCTGCTGCATCCGCAGGATGTGCCGCGCCCGGAGCTGCTCTTTCAGGTCGTCGATCACCTGCTCCAGAGGCTCCACCTTTTGGGCCAGCTGGTAGTCGTAGGAGTTGAAGGCTTCAACAGTCAGGTCCATGACCTTCGTCACCGCCTGGGTCAGCACCGACAGCTCCTTCCGGGCGGCCTCGGAGAAGCGCATATCCTTCTGCTTCAGCTCCTCAGCGGAGCACAGCAGGCTGACGCAGTGATCCGAGACCCGCTCCAGATCCCCGATGGCTTTGAGCAGCATGGCCGCCTCGGCGCTGTCCTCGGTGCTGATCTGGAGGCTGCTGAGCTTGACCAGATAGGTGCCCAGGATGTCTTCGTAGTGGTCCGCCCGGTGCTCGCCCTCCCGGATGGTCTCGGCAAGCTGGTCGGTCAGGCCCTCCAGGGCGGAGAGGCTGGCTTTCAGGGTGTCGTTCACGTCCCGGGCCATCTCCATGGTCAGGTTCCGGCACTGCTCCAGCGCCATGGGCGGGGTGGCCAGCAGCCGCTCGTCCAGCTCCGCCACCTGCTCGGCCTTCTTGGAGTCGGGCACCAGGAAGCACACCAGCTTCTCCAGCAGTCCGCCGGCAGGCAGCAGCACCGCGGTGCACAGCAGGTTGAAGGCGGTGTGGCACACGGAGATCCCCAGGTAGGAGGCGCTCTCGTCCAGGAATGCTGGGGCGAAGACCAGATCCACCACCAGGAACAGCGCCAGCCCGATCACCGTGCCAAGCACGTTGAACAGCAGATGGACCAGGGCCGCCCGCTTGGCGTTTTTGGTGGCCCCTACGCAGGACAAGATCGCGGTGATGCAGGTGCCGATGTTCTGGCCCATGATGATCGGGATCGCGGCGGCATAGCTGACCTGGCCGGTGACGGACAGGGCCTGCAAAATGCCCACGCTGGCGGAGGAGGACTGGATGACGGCGGTGAGCACCGCGCCGGCCAGGACCCCAAGGATGGGATTTTTGAACAGCAGGAACAGGTCCCGGAACCAAGCTTCGTCCCGCAGTCCCTCCACAGCGCCGGACATGGTGTCCATGCCGAACATGAGCACCGCGAAGCCCAGAAGGATCAGCCCCGTGTCCTTCTTTTTGCTGTCCTTGAGGAACATATAGTAGATGATGCCGATCAGCGCCAGGATGGGGGTGAAGCTGGTGGGCTTGAGGAGCTGGAGGAAGAAGCTGTCGCCCTCGATGCCGCTCAGGCTCAGCACCCAGGCGGTGACGGTGGTGCCTACGTTGGCGCCCATGATCACGCCGATCGCCTGGCGCAGGGTCAGAAGCCCTGAGTTGACGAAGCCCACCACCATCACCGTGGTGGCGGAGGAGGACTGGATCACCGCGGTGACCACCAGGCCCGTGAGCAGGCCCAGCATCCGATTGGCGGTGAGCTTGCTCAGGAGCGTCCGCAGGCTGTTGCCCGCCCGGCGCTCCAGCGCCTCGCCCATAACGTTCATGCCGAACAGGAACAGACAAAGTCCCCCCAGCATGGTCAGGATATCCCAAAGATCCATAATGGCTATTCCTTTCCCACTATTTACTATATCTTTACCAAGAATACTATACCGCAAACCATCTTTTTTGGGAAGTGTCGGATCGTAAGATCTGTGTAAATTCCTTATCCGTTTCTTTACCAAAACATTTTGTAAATTTCTCTTGCATTATTGGCCTGCCCTTGATACTATGTACAAAGTACAA
>CALXFQ010000094.1 GCA_944387625.1 uncultured Oscillospiraceae bacterium | reverse complement strand
ACTGCGGCGAGGAAGATCCGGACTATGTGGAGCCCAGCCAGCCCAGCCAGCCCAGCGAACCCACCCAGCCCAGCGAGCCCACCGGGACCACGGATCCCACCGTTCCCGGCACTGGCGACAATATGGAGCTGGGCCTGCTGGTCGGCGTGCTGCTGGTAGCCGTGACTCTGCTGGTCCTGGTGGCCGGCAAGTTCCTGGTCAAGAAAAAGTAATATCCTGTCTGTATTCCATCAGGTCAGAGGCGCGGCCCGCCGCCCTCTGACCTGCCGTAAAGCCAACCATCCGGAAACACAGTTGAAAGGGGTAAAACATGAACCATCTGACAAAGAAGCTCCTGTCTGCCCTGCTGGTCCTTACCATGATCTTCTCCCTGGCGCCGATGCTGGGCATCCAGGCGGAGGGAACGTGGATCGGTGATGACGATCTGACAGACCAGGAGACCACCGCGCCGACGCCGGATGACGTGCTGCCGGACGCCAACCAGTATCAGTATCAGAAGGAAGAGCTGGCGGCCTTCGTCCACTTCGGACCCAACACCTTCAACGAAGTGGAGTGGGGCGAGAGCTATGGCAGCCGCACCCCCGACGAGATCTTCACCCTGGAAACGGACTTTGACGAAGAGAAGCTGGTGAAGGCGATCTACGATGCCGGCTTTAAGAAGGTCATCGTCACCGCCAAGCACCATGACGGCTTCTGCATCTGGGACAGCGCCTACACCGATTACGATGTGGCCGCCACCAGCTATCGGGATGCCAACGGCCAGAGCGACATCCTGGCGGAGATCTCCGCCGCCTGCACCAAGTATGACCTGGAGATGGGCCTGTATCTGTCCCCCTGGGACATCCATGAGCCCAGCTACGGCAGTGTGGACGGCGACGCCGACAACTACAACAACTACTACGACAATCAGCTGGCCGAGATCCTGGGCAGCGACAAGTACGGCAACAACGGCCACTTCGTGGAAGTGTGGATGGACGGAGCCAAGGGCTCCGGCGCCTACGCCCAGGAGTATGACTTCCAGCGTTGGTTCGCCACCATCCAGGAATACGAGGGCAAGGAGGCCGGCTACGAGGCCGACTGTATGCTCTTCGGTGCCGAGTCCTACACCACCGTCCGCTGGATCGGCAACGAAAATGGCTATGCCCATGAGGACACCTGGTCCAAGTCGATCATCGACAGAGAGAACAACACCATCAACAGCAACTCCGATGGCACCTACACCATCGGCTGGGAGGACGGCAACCAGTGGACCGTCCCCGAGTCCGACGCCCGGATCACCTCCGGCTGGTTCTGGGGCAACAATAAGAAGACCCCCAAGACCGTCAAGGCGCTGGGCGAGATGTACTTCCGTTCCGTGGGCCACAACTCTCCGCTGCTGCTGAACATCCCGCCCAATAATCAGGGCTCCGTGGATGACGCCATCGTGGAGCGGCTGCTGGAGTTCGGCCAGAACATCAAGGATACCTTCGCCAACAACATGGTGGTCTCCGTCATGGCCAACAACGTCCGGGGGAACAGTCTTACCTACAAGCCCGGCAACACCATCGACGGCGATGACGCCACCTTCTGGACCACCGAGGACGGCACTTCCACCGGCCAGCTCCTGCTGGACCTGGGCAATGTGCGGACCTTCGACGTGGTATCCATCGAGGAGGCCATCCAGAACGGCCAGCGGATCAATTCCTATAAGGTCGAGTACCAGAATCCCGCCACCGGCGAGTGGAAGCAGATCCAGTCCGGCGAGACCATCGGCGCCAAGCGGCTGTGCCGGTTCTCCGCCGTGAAAGCCCAGAAGCTGCGGATCACCGTGTCCGTGCCTGAGGGCAAAGTGCCGATGATCAGCGAAGTGGGCGTCTACAAGGCCAGCAAGGACTTTGAGCTGCCCAAGGCCGCCCCTGACGGCATGGAGATCGTCGACATCACCGACGCCCGCTTTGACTGCGGTTCCGGCTGGACCGATGAGGCAGGCGACCAGTTCGTAGGCGGCACCAATAAGTGGGCCAACGCCGGTTCCGAGCTGACCCTGAGCTTCACCGGTTCCAAGGTCTACCTGGTGGGCACCATCGATCCCAACCACGGCACCGCCGACATTTACATCGACGGGGAACTGGTGGAAACGATCGACACCTACGGCGAGAACCGTTCCCTGGGCCAGATCATCTTTACTTCCGACGATCTGACCGATGGGGCGCACACCCTCCGCCTGGAGGTCAAGAGCAAGGCCATCGGCCTGGAGGCCGCCTATGTGATCAACAACGGCGGCAAGGGCATGGTGGGCCTGGAATTTGACGAGTACACCATGAACGAGGACCAGACCATCAACGTGAAGCTGGTCCGTGTAGGCGGCTCCACCGGCTCTGTCACCGTCCAGGTGGCCCCCAACCCCGGTTCCGCCATCCAGGACGATTTTGATTCCGACCTGGTGACCACCGTCACCTTCGCCGAGGGAGAAACGGAGAAGTACGCTCCCGTCACCACCCGCCGGAACACCAACACCACCGGCGACCGTCAGTTCACCGTGGAGCTGTCCAGCCAGACCGAGGGCCTGATCCTGGGCTTCAACGATGTGGCTACCGTCACCATCAAAGACGCGGACACGGTGGACAGAAGCGGCCTGAAGGCCCTGATCGATGCCGAGGAAGCCAAGGGCCTGATCGGCGACTGGTTCTCCGAGGGCTGGGCCGAATACGAGGCCGCTCTGGACAACGCCAAGGAAGTCTATGACGACGAGTATGCTACCGGCAGCGACATCCAGGAGGCCATGGAGCGGCTCACCAACGCCGCGGCGGGCCTGGTAAAGCGCACCGCCTACACCGAGAGCGATCGGTTCCAGTTCCCCTGGAGAGAGAACGCCAGCGCCACCCTGGAAGCGGAGTTCGCCGAGCTGAAAAACGACCCTTCCAACGACAACGGCTGGCCCCTGCAGGTAGCCGACCGTGACTGGGCCAGCAATGGCCAGATGGTGGACTGCTTCCACGCCGGGGACCAGATCTGGTTCTACTACAACGCCGAGAAGGCCGGTACTTACACCGTCACCGCCTCCTTCCGCAGCGGCGACAGCAAGAACGGCCTGAGCTGGAGCGAGGAGAGCGGCAAGATCCAGGCCGGCTCCGTCACCGCCGGTGCCAATGACCAGGCAGGCGCTACCCACACCGTCACCTTCGACGTGGAGATCCTGGAAGCCGGCGAGGGCAAGTGGATCTTCACCGGCCCCGAGTTCAAATCTCCTCAGCTGGATAAGCTGGTGATCGTGCCCAAGACCGTGGACCGGGCGGCGTGCGACGTCACCGTTACCGTCAACGGCAGCGGCACCGTCACCGCCCAGGACAACACCATCACCAACGGCACAGTCACCGTCACCGAGGGCAACGACCAGACCTTCACCTTCACCCCCGCCGAGAACTTCAAGATCGTGGATGTGAAGGTGGACGGCGTTTCCGTCGGCGCGGTCACCGAATACACCCTCACCGATGTGCGGGAAGACCACACCATCGAAGTGACCTTCGCGCTGGATACCTACTCTGAGACTGACCGCTTCCAGTTCCCCACCCAGGGCAGCAAGACCCTGGAGGCGGAGCTGCTGGAGCTGACCCACAACGAGGGCAACGAGCCTGTGTGGTATATGCAGATCGATGAGGGCGACTGGTGCAGCGGCGGTCTGTTCCTGAACGCTATGAACGCCGGGGACTACGCCACCTTGTACTACACCGCCCCCACCGCCGGCATCTACCAGGTGACCCTGACCTTCCGCTCCGGCAGCAGCAGCAACGGCTTTAGCTGGGAGGAGGCCACAGGCAAGATCCAGGCAGGTTTCGTTACTGCCGGTGCCAGTGACGAGGCAAGTACTACCCACACCGTCACCTTTAAATGGCTGGTACCCACCGCCGGGGACGGCGCTTTGAAGATCGCCGCCCTGCCCGCCGGCGCGCCTCAGATGGACAAGTTTGAGATCACCCTGGTGGAGGTCGATAAGAGCGTTCTGTCCGCTCTCATCGACGAGGCGGAGAATGTGGACAAGACTCTGTATACCGCCGAGTCCGTGGAAGCCCTGGAAGAAGTCCTGGCCAAGGCCAAGGAAGTCTTCGCTGATCCCATCGCCGATAAGGCGGCTGTTGATGCGATCGCTCTTGGTCTGAGCGAAGCCATCGACGGTCTGGTGGCCAAGCCCACCTACACCATCACCGCCACCGCCGGGGAAGGCGGCACCATCACCCCCAACGGTGATGTTTCCGTGGTGGAAGGCAAGAGCCAGACCTTCACCATCACTCCCGACGACGGTCACGAAGTGGCCGGGGTCCTGGTGGACGGCGTGGCCGTGGAGCTGACCGACAACACCTACACCTTCCAGAATGTCACTTCTGACCACACCATCTCCGTCACCTTCCAGGAGCAGACCCAGGAGCGCTTCCAGTTCCCCACCACCGTGGGCACCACCGTGACCATGGAAGCGGAGATCATGGAGCTGCACAACTCCGGCGTAGGTGAGCAATGGCCCCTGCAGCTGAGCCAGGCCACCTGGGCCAGCGGCGGCGTGTTCGTCAACGCCATGAACAGCGGCGACAGCGGCACGATCTACTACTACGCCGAGAAGGCCGGTACTTATGAAGTGATCCTGACCTTCCGTTCCGGCGATCCGGCCAACTCCCTGAGCTGGACCGAGGCCGACGGCAAGATCACCACCGGTTCCGTGGTGGCCGGCGCCAACGACAGCGCCGCGGCTACCCACACCGTCACCTTCCAGTGGGTGGTGGAGGAAGCCGGCGCCGGCGCCCTGACCATCAAGGCCGGCGACCGGAATGCCCCGCAGATGGATAAGTTTGACATCACTCTGCTGTCCACCCCCTGCGGCCATGAGGATATCACCCATGTGGAAGCCGAGCTTGCCACCTGCACCGAGGCGGGCAACATCGAGTACTGGCACTGCGCCGACTGCGACAAGT
>CALXFQ010000093.1 GCA_944387625.1 uncultured Oscillospiraceae bacterium | reverse complement strand
TGGTACACCGGAAGGGACTCGAACCCCCAACCCTCGGAACCGGAATCCGATGCTCTATCCATTGAGCCACCGGTGCATCTGTTGATAGCCAAGCTATTATAGCAGGCTTTCCCCGATTTGTAAAGGGGAAAATTAAAAAATTCTGCCCTGGCCCCAGGTTGTTTTCCCGGGAGATCTGTGTTATAATCAGGAAAAATGCGAAAGCCCCTATTTTTAAGGAGGTATCGGCCATGGCTGCCTACAATTTCCGTACCGCTTTCAACGGCTTCCACCGGGAGGACGTGGTCCACTATATCGAGTACATCAACGCCAAGAATACCGCCCAGCTCAACCAGCTTCGGGCGGATCTGGCCGCCGCCCAGCAGGAGGCGGACCGGCTCAGCGCCCAGCCGGAACGGGCCGGGGCGTTGGAGGAGCAGATCGCGTCCCTTACCGAGGAGGCCCAGCAGCTCCGCCTGGAGCTGGAAGCCGCCCGCCAGGCCAACGACCGTCTGGAACAGGAACTGGCCCAGGTCCGCCAGGAGCGGGACCAGGCCCTGGAGCGCCATGTGGAGGTCCAGCGCCACACCGATCAGGAGCTGGAGGCCTACCGCCGGGCGGAGCGGATGGAGCGCCAGGCCAAGGAGCGGTCCGAAGCCATGTTCCACCGGGCCAACGGGGTGATCGCCGACGTCACCGCCCAGGTGGACCAGGCCGCCGACCATATCGGCGCCATCGCCGACCAGGTGGTGGCCCAGCTGGGGATCTTGCAGGAGGCGGTGGCCGGTAGCAAGGAGGCCCTGAAGACCGCCAGCGCCAGCCTGTTCGCCATCCATCCCGAAGACTGATCCTCAGGCATGGCCTTTTGGTCACGCCTTTCGGGGCTTTGGGGCAAAAAACGCGGTCTGCCCGTCGCCGAGCCAGGGGGAACGTTATGGTCTTGACCAAACCTGCGTATTACGACGCTTTTGCCTGTCTGGCCGGGGACTGCCCGGACAGCTGCTGCCACCAATGGGACGTGCAGGTGGACCCTGCCGCCGCCGCGCGCTACCAGGCTCTGCCCGGCGCCCTGGGGGACCGGCTCCGGCAGTTCCTTTACCGGGAGGACGGGGCGTGGTATCTGGCCCTGGACGGGGACCGATGCCCTCTGTGGCAGGCCGACGGCCTTTGCCAGATCCAGCGCCAATTGGGCCATGAGGCCCTGTGCGCCGTATGCCGGAACTTTCCCCGGCTGCGCCACGACTACGGGGACTTTGTGGAGCTGGGTCTGGAGCTGAGCTGCCCGGAGGCCGCCCGGCTGATCCTCACCGCCCCCGCCGCTCCGCCGGTACAAGCCCAGGTCCCCGGCGGCGATGTGCCGGAGTATGACCGGGAGGCCATGCTCCTTTTGCGAAAGACCCGGCAAACGGCCCTGGCCCTGCTGCGGGACCATCCTCTGCCCCAGGCCCTGGGCCTGCTCCTGCTGTATGCCCACCACGTCCAGCATCTGCTGGACGGAGCGGCGTGGGTCCCTTTTCAGGAGGAGGCCGCCGTGGCCTTTGGGAAAACGCTGGCAGAGCCGCCGGACCCGGCGGGCCTTCGGCGGGTCTGTCTGGGTCTGGAGATCTTGACGGACCGATGGCGCCATCTTCTGGAAGCGCCCCCGGATCCCGGCCCCTGGCTTCCCGGCCACCGGGCCATGGCCCGGTATGGGGTGGAGCGGTACTGGCTCCAGGCGGTGTCGGACTACGATCTGGCAGGCCGGGTGAAGCTGATCCTGTCCGGGTGCGTCCTGGTCCGGGACCTGGGCGGCGATCTGTTATCCACCGCCCAGCTCTGGTCCAAGGAGATCGAGAACTGCGCCGATAACGTAGAGGCCCTTCTGGACGCCGCCTACCACCATCCCGCCCTCACCGACGCCCGGCTCCTGGGCGCCCTTCTCCCATAAACACACCGGCACCCCAAAAGGGGTGCCGGTATCGTTATTGCAGGCCCACGAGATAGAACAGCAGGGCCAGGACCGTAAATACGGTCCAGCTGATGTTCCGGGAGGTCCGTTCCCAGTCCGAAAACCGGATCGCTTTCCAGTTATCGATCCGGAAACTCATCCACCGGCGGATCGGTTCGTCGGCAAAGAGCATGGTCAGGACGGTGAACACGCACACCGCCGCGCCGATCCACCAGAATACCCAGTTCCCCCGGTGGGTCAGCGCCGGCCCCTCCACCAGGGTCAAGATCGTGGCAAGATCCGGCTCCAGAGGGTCGATCCGGTTGCCGTACCCATCGATATAGCTACCGTCGGCATTGGTGGTCACCGCGGAAGTGCCCACCAGGGATCCGTCCTCGTTGTACAGCCAAAGGCTCTGGCCCGCCTGGCGGACCCAGCCCCGGAACAGCAGATCCGTCCCCCGGTGGATCTCCAGGAGCACCGCCCCATCCTCCCGAGGCGAGGCGGCGGGGTCTTCCGTCACGGTATACGGACCGAACGCCCGGTCCCCCTGCCGGTAGGTCACCTTCCCCTCCGGCCAGACGGTGAACCGGGCCTCTTCCCCGTCCACCCGGCCGGTGTAGACCGTGGTCCCATCCTGCTCCTCAGGGATCAGGATCTGCTCCCGGTACTCGAACCCCTCCCGGGAGGTGATGGCGTGATACGCAAAGGCGAACACCACCGTCATAACGGCCAGCGCCACCAGCATGGTCTTTTGATGCCAGCTCAGTCTTCGGATCCGTTCCATGACCGCATCTCCTTTTTCCCATTATAGCACCTTCACCGCCGGTCCGCATGGGCCATTCATCTGGGCCGGTAGTCGTGGTCTTCCGCCACCGCGCCGGAACGGAAGGCTTCCAGGAGCCGGGTCAGCTCCTCCACCTGGGCTTCCAGCTCCCGGCCGGCGTCGGTCTCCGCCACCTTCATCCGGGTGTTCATCTTCTCGAAGATCACCGACTGGTTGGCGATGTCGTGGTTGCCCCCGATCGCCGCCCGCCGTCCCTCAAAGGGCTGGTGGGACACGATCTTGAAATGCCGGGAGCTGAAGATCAGCGTGTAGCCCGCGATCCCGGAGGTAGCCTGATAGGCCCGGCTGAAGCCGCCGTCGATCACGATCAGCCGTCCGCCGCCCTTGATCGGGCTTTCTCCCTTGCGGACCTTCACCGGCACATGGCCGTTGATGATGTGGCGGTGCTTGCCCGTCAGCCCGAACTCCGCCAGGAGCTTGTCCACCACGGCGCTGTCGGCGCACAGCCGGTAGTAGGGGTTCTTCGGCTCGGCCCAGGTGCTCTCGTCCAGCACCAGCCGGCGCTCGAAGGTGGTCATCTGCTCCCGGCCGAAGATCGGGCTGTTCCGCCCGGCCCACAGCCACCACAGAAAGTCCATCCCCAACTGCCGCTCCACCGAGCCCCAGGGGTCGTAGTAGGCCTTCCGGGCGGTCTTTTCGGCAAAGTCCAGCAGTTCCCGGCCTGCCAATGCCCGGTCCCCCAGCCGGAAGGACATGAGCTGGCCGTCTTCCGTCATGGGGATACAGCCGTGGAACAGGAGGTTGCCGTTGTGGACCTTATACAGCCCGCCCTTGGAGTAGAGGATCCGCACATGGCGCTGGAGCTTCTCCGAGTGGCGGAAGGAGTCGGTGAGCTGGTCGATCACCTGCTCCTCCTCCGCCGTCAGGGCGTAGGGATCGGCCGGGTCCACCGTGGGGAAGTCCCAGTCCGCCAGAGGGTAGGTCTTGCCACGGATGGTCACGGTCCGGGCAGAATAGTCGATCTTATCCAGCAACAGCCGGTCGTCCATGCCGTACTCCGGGTGACGGAGGATCTTCTGGCCCTCCAGCTTGAACAGGAGGATGCTGATCGCCTTGTACATCCGGGCGGAAAGGAGCCGGTCCTTCTCCGAGGAGTGGTCCGCCGGGTCCGTCAGCTTCACATCGAACCGGCTCAGGTCGCAGTCGCTGTAGACCTCGTTGGCAAACAGGCTCAGGGGCCGCAGGGAGATGCCGTAGCCTGTTTCGATCACGTCCAGATTGTTATAGCGTATGGAATTGGACAGCACCGTGGCCACCAGGGTCCGGGAGCCGGAGGCGGCGCCCATCCACAGCACATCGTGGTTGCCCCACTGGATGTCCACGCTGTGGTAGCGCAGCAGATCGTCCATGACGATGTCCGCCCGGGGGCCACGGTCGAAGATGTCGCCAACGATGTGCAGATGGTCGCAGGTCAGCACCTTGATCACCTGGCACAACGCCTGGATGATGTCCGGGGCCTGGCCGATCTGGATGATCGTGCGGAGCATATTCTCGAACTGGTTGCGCTTGGAGCCGTCCTCGTCCCGCAGGTGGATCAGCTCGTCGATGATCTGCCGGTAGTCCTCCGGCATGATCGAGCGGACCAGGCTTCGGGTGTGCTTGATCGACACATACCGGCACACCGCGATCAGCCGGTGGAGGGTGGTGTGATACCAGTCCTGCAGGTCCTGCCGCCCGTCGGTGATCAGGGCCAGCTTCTCCGGCGGATAGTAGATCAAGGTGGCAAGCTCCGCCTTCTCCTCCTGGCTCAGGCTGTCCCCAAAGGTCTGGTCCAGCTTGGCCCGGACCTCCCCGGAACAGGAGTTGAGGATGTGGCGGAAGGCCTCATATTCCCCGTGGATGTCGGAGAGGAAATGCTCCGTGCCTTTGGGCAGGTCCAGCACGTTTCGCAGCTTGATGATCTGGGTGGCCGCCGCCTGGACCGTGGGATACCGCTTGGCCAGCAGCCGCAGATACCGCAGTTCTTCCGGGGAAAAGGTCACATCATCGCGCATAGGATGCGCCTCCTTTCACAGATCTCTCTTTAAAACTATCATACCCCGGCTGTGCGGAAAAATCAAGGCGGTATGTACTCGACCTTCCACCACGCCCCGACCCTCCGCCGACGCTCTTGGCTCTCCCTATGGGGCAGGCAAGTGGGTGGTACAGCGTCGAGGGGCATACCGGCGCACGCAGTGCGCCCTTGGCGCTCTCTTTGGGAGCGCGTCCGATCTTCCGCCGACCCACTTGGCTCTCCCTTTGGGGGTGAGCGAAGCGAA
>CALXFQ010000092.1 GCA_944387625.1 uncultured Oscillospiraceae bacterium | reverse complement strand
AACAGCGTGGGCACCCTCTCCGTCACGGCGTTCGCCGTGCCACCTCTCCCATAGGGAGAGGCAAGTGGGTGGTACAGTGTCGAAAAGCATACCGGCGCACGCAGTGCGCCCTTGGCTCTCCCAGAGGGAGAGCTGTCACAGGCCCAAAGGGCCTGTGACTGAGAGGGTCCCCGCCGGAAAAAAGCACCGCCCCTTCGTTTCCAAAGGGGCGGTGTTTCTATCAGGGCCGGTCCCGGCGCGGGGGGCGTTTGGTTCGCTTCGTGTCGTAGAGCAGGTAGCCCAGCACGCCGTTGGCGGCCAGGGACAAGCCCAGCAGGATCCCCAGCACGACCGCCGCCACATTGGTGCCGGACGGCTCCTCCTGCTGGCCGGTGGGCTGGGTGGGCTCGGTGGTGGGGGACTGGGTGGGCTCAGTCGGCTCGGTGGGCTCGGTCACCGGATCTTCCTGGGTGTAGCCGCACTCGGTGCACCGCTGGATCACCACATCGGTCCGATCCGAGAGCACCTGCTCGAAGGTGTGGGAGAGCACGCTGTCCGGCCGGCCGCACTCCTGACAGGCGTGCCAGTGGCCCTTTTCGTCATAGCTCCACTCGTCGGCGTACCGATGGGTGTGGGTGCCTTCCTCCCCGATCACCAGGCCGCAGACGGTGCAGTGGATATAGCCGTCCTCCCCCGGCTCTTCCGCCGGGTCATGGGGTTGGCGGTCCACTTCCGCGCCGCAGTTGGCACATTCATGCCAGTGGCCGCTGGAGTCGGTGGACCACTCCTCCTTCGGCTCGTGGGTGGCCTCCCGGTATTTGCCGCAGATGTTGCAGTCGGTGTCACAGCCGTCGTCGTACTGGTGCTCGCCCAGCCTGTTGGATACGAAGGTCTGCGTACCGGCCTGGCCGCAGTGGACACAGCTGTAGTAATAGTATTGGTAATGCTGGCAGTCGCCGGGATCTGCCAGATACTGCTCCTGCTCCACCTGGGCGGTGAAGTCGTGGCCGATGGGCTCGGCCTGGAAGGTATCGGTGCCTGCGGCGCCGCAGACCTGGCAACTGACATAGTACACCGCCCCGTGCTCACAGTCGCCGGGGGTCTTCAGGTACTGTTCCTCCGCCCGCTCCACATACCGCTCATGGGCGCAGTAACTGCCCAGGGTGACGGGGGTGATGTTGGTGTACACCTGGGGATCTTCCGTCTGGTCGGTGACCGCCAGCTGGACGCTGACCTGGGCGGTGGCGGCCTGCTCTTTGACCCGCAGGGTGAACCGAAGCACCGGGCCGTTGATGTACCGGGTGGTGGACCAGGCGCCCATCCAGGCGCCGTCGGCCGGGTTGAGCCGCTCATATTCCGGCTGGATCAGCCACTGATGGTCCACCAGGCTGAAGACCTGCTGGTCGAAGACCGGGAGCACCTGGCAGGAATAGACCGGGCCGCTGTCGCTGACGGTGACGGTGAAGTCGATGGTCTGGCCCGCGGTCAGCGCCCCGGAGCCGGTGACGGTGACGGAGGGCTCCTTCGCCGCCAGGGCCGCCACCGACAGGCCCGTCAGGGCCGTCAGGACCAAAAGCACGCAAAGTAGTTTTTTCATAGCTTCCTCCATAAGACAGCCGCCGGATGGCGGCGGTCGGATCTCTGGTCCGATCATACGCCATCCGGCGGGAAAAATCAAGAAATGGCCGGTGGCTTTTTCCCAACTTTTACAAATTGTTTGATCTTATCCCAGGGCCTGTTCCAGGGTCCGGCGAAGTTTTGCCACGTGACCGGCGGTGAAGGGGCTCTCCAGGCCGCACTCGTCCAGGAAGCCCAGCAGGGCCTCCTGCCCGGTGGTGAGCGCCGTCTGGTACAGCGCCAGTCCGGCCCCCGGTCCCTCCAGCTCCAGCTGGTAGATGCCCATGGCCGCGTCGTTGCTCACCACATAGGAGATCACATACCCCGGCTCGGTGAAGAAGTGGGGGATCGCCACATACATCTCCTTGGAAAAGCCCCAGCTGTCGAAGCCGTATGTTTCCCCCACTTCCTGGAAGACGCGCTCCACCTGCTCCACGGTAGGATCTTCCAGGTCGTAGACCTCCAGCTCAAAGGCGGCGTAGGCCGCCTGCTCCACGAAGACGCACAGGCTGTCCGCCATTTTCAGCTGGGTCAGCGCCTGCCCCTCCGGGGCGTAGACCAGGCTCAGATACTCCAGGCCCTGGCTGAACACCTCCGCCACGTCGATCCCCACGGCGGAGCCGCCGGCGGCGTAGTCGTTGCAGAAGTGGCCGAACTCGTGGGTGAAGGTCAGCTGGTCCCGGACCGTCCCGGTGGCGCTGACGAACACATAGGGCACGCCGTAGCCGGGCAGGAACATCTCGAAGGAGGTGCCGGTGGTGCTGGCGCCGGTGTTGAGCTGGTACAGCTCATACGCCTCCATGGTCTGGTACGCTTCCAGGATGACGCCGCCCATCTGCCGGGCCATGTCCCGTGTATAGCTTGCGGTCTGCTCCCGCCCGGAGGGGGCGTATCCCTGCTCAAAGACCTGGGCGGACAAGTTCCCATACAGGTCCGAAAGCTCCCGGCCGATCTCCTCCAGATAGGTCCGGGCCTGATCTGCGGTGTAGTCCCGGCCGTAGACATAGTCGTAGGCATAGTCCTGGAAGCTGTCGTGACCGGCTTCCAGGGCCATGTCCTGGCGGACATGGATCAGGTCCACATAGATCTGGGCCATCTCCTGATAGTCCTCCCCGAAGGGGTCCTGGGACTGGCTGTAGAGCTGGTAATACCGATTTTCCAGCTGGGTCTCCTCCTCGGCCAGGGCGGTGTAGGCCTCGGTCCACACGCTCTGCCCGTCATAGTCGTCGAAGAAGCCCTCCCCCAGATAGCGTTGGTCCTCCAGCGCTTCCCGCTGGTCGCTGTCGGCCAGGCCGTAGAGCAGGTCGTCCATGGCCCCCTGGACCAGGGGGATCTTCCCAGAGCAGTATTCGTACTCTTCGGTCCAGTATTCATCGGTGGTGTCCGCGCTGTAGTGGATGAAGGACAGACAGTAGTTGTCGGTGAAGGACACATACTGCTCATAAAACGGCAGGAACTTGTCCATGATCTGGTCCGGGGAGGCCCCTTCGGCGGCCAGGTCCAGACACGCCTGGGACAACTCCGGCAGATGGTCCACCTCCGGCCGGACATAATCCATTTGGGAAAAGGTCATCGGTCCGCCGCCGGGCGGTCCTGCGGCCACGGCCACCAGGACCAGCGCCACCACCAGGCACAGCAGTTTTGGGAAAAAGGCTTTCATCAGGGCCACTCCTTCGTGTCGTTTCGCATGGTAGTTATCAGCATATCACACCCCGGCCCGTTTCGCAAGACACAAACCGGCCTTCCAGAAGGAAGGCCGGTGGTCATTTGCAGGGCTTGTCCGGCAGGGCCGGAGGGGCCATGGTCTGGCGGATCGAGGCGAAGGCCTTGTCCAGATAGACCTTGTGGGCCACGGCGATGATCGTGGTCCGCAGAAGGTCCTTGGCTACCGTGTGGCCCTGGCCGATGGTTTCCATCTCCGGCTTGAGGGCAAAGATGTAGTGCAGGGCGTTTTCCAGCTCGGTGCAGAAATAGTCGTAGGCTTTCTGGGGCGTGTACTGCTCCTTCTGGAGCCGGATCATCAGCCGGATGTCCTCCATGGACATCACCGTTTTGGCCACGGCGATGAAGAACAGATAGCAGATCTGCTCCCGGGAATACTGCTTCTTCACCGGGCTGGCCAGCAGGCCCTTCTTCACATAGTTGCTGATCATGGACCCGGTGAGGGCCATGTCCCCCAGGGGGGCCAGATATTCAGAGATATATTTGGCGGCCTGCTCCAGATACAGCCCCACGTTGGGGATCTGCTCGTACCGGGGCAGACGGAGATCGCGGATCTGATCTTGATATTCCTGCCCGATCGCGTCGTCCATAGACGGACCTCCTTGTCGTATTTCCCGGATATCATACAATAGATCCAGAAAAACGTCAAGTCGCTCTTGACGGCCTGGCGTGCAGATGTTATGATAACCGTACAAAGGTTTTTGAAAAACTTATCGAGAGGTGTTTTTCCATGAACTATAAGATCGTTACCGACTCCTCCTCCAACCTGTTCTCCCTGGAGGGGGCTGATTTTGCCAGCGTGCCGCTGAAGATCAACACCGCGGCGGGGGAATATGTGGACGACCCGTCCCTGGACGTGGAGGCCATGGTACTGCAGATCAAGGCCACCAAGGGCAGGTCCGGCACCGCCTGTCCCAGCATCGGGGAGTGGCTGGACGCTTTCCGGGGGGCGGACCGGGTCTTCGCCATCACGATCACCGGCGCCCTGTCCGGCTCCTACGCCGCCTGTGTCCAGGCCGCCCGGGAGTATGAGCAGGAGCATCCCGGCGTCCGGGTGCAGGTGATCGACAGCCTGTCCGCCGGGCCGGAGCTGGCGCTTCTGGCGGAGCGGATCCGGGACCAGATCCAGGCCGGGCAGACCTTTGAGCAGATCGTGGCGGATGTGGAGCGCTATCAGCGCCACACCCATCTGTCCTTCTGCCTGGAGTCCTTGACCAACCTGGCCCGGAACGGCCGGTGCAGTCCGGCGGTGGCGGCGGTGGCCGGGGTGCTGGGGATCCGGCTGGTGGGCATGGCCTCGGCGGAAGGCACCCTGGAGCCCCGGCACAAGTCCCGGGGCGAGCGGAAGGCCCGGGAGGCGGTCTACCAGGATATGCTGGCCCACGGCTACGACGGCGGCAAGGTCCGGATCGCCCACTGCATGAACATCGAAGGCGCCCAGGGCATGGCCCACCTGATCCGTACCCACTACCCCCAGGCCCAGGTGGTGGTGGAGAAGTGCGGCGGCCTGTGCGGCTACTACGCGGAAAAAGGCGGCCTGATGATCGGTTTTGAAGACCGGGAAGCGTAAAGGAAAAAACGAAAGCGCCGCCCTTCGGGGCGGCGCTTTTTGACTGTGGAAGACCCCTTGGGGGCATTTTTGTGCCAAGACTCAACACTTTGCCCACCCACTTGCCTCCCCCTTTGGGGGCTGAGCGAAGCGAAGTCGCGGTAGTGAATGACGGTCCGGTGGACCGTCAGAGCCGCGACCGGGGCG
>CALXFQ010000091.1 GCA_944387625.1 uncultured Oscillospiraceae bacterium | reverse complement strand
GTTGCCGGGCGACTGGCCGTGAAAATAGGTAACGCAAACACTAAAAGCTCAGACTTTTCGGTCTGAGCTTTTTTCTTGCATTTGCACCTGCTATTTGATAGGATAAAGAAAAAACAGAGGTATATCCATGGAGATCTTATACTGTGATGAAGATCTGGTCCTGGGGGTGAAGCCGCCCCGGGTGCTGTCCACCGACGAGCCTGGCGGTATGCCCGAGCTGGTCCGACAGGCTTTGGGTGACCCTGGGGCGGATGTGCGTACCGTCCACCGGCTGGACCGGGTGGTGTCCGGGCTGATGGTCCTTGCCAGAGGCCCTCAGGCGGCGTCCGAACTTTCCCGGCAGATCCGGGAAGGGACCTTCCACAAGGAATATCTGGCTGTGGTCCACGGTGGTCCCGAGGAAGAGGAGGGGACCATGGTCGATCTTCTCCTGCGGGACAAGCGGGAGCGGAAGACCTATGTGGTCGGGGAGCGGGCCAAGGGCGTTCAGGAGGCCATCCTGGACTATCGGGTGCTGGGCCGTACCAGGGAGCTGAGCCTGGTGGAGATCACTCTCCGCACCGGCCGGACCCACCAGATCCGTGCTCAGTTCTCCAATCGGGACCTGCCTTTGGTAGGGGACCGAAAGTACAGCCTGCTGGAAGAGGACTGCCAGATCGGCCTCTGGTCCTGGCGGCTGTCCTTTGTCCATCCCACCACGGGCAAGCCTCTGGACTTCACCGCCCAGCCCCCCAGGACCTATCCCTGGGACCGATTTGAGGTATTGCCATGAGCTATGATTTCTTTCAGAATAAGGACTGCCCCTACTTCCCCTGCCACCAGGGCGCGGACCCGGAGGGCTTCAACTGCCTGTTCTGCTTCTGTCCGCTGTACGCCCTGGGGGACCGCTGCGGCGGCGGCTTTTGCTACACCGACCAGGGGATCAAGGACTGCTCCGCCTGCCAGATCCCTCACCGCCGGGAGAACTACCTGCTGATCTGCGAAAAGCTCAGCCAGGTGATCGACATGGCGAAAAAGAAGGACGAAAACCCTTGATTTTTTCCCCCCTTACTGGTATAATGTCTTGGTTCGCAATACGGCGATTTGCCTGATCGGGGCGCTCCCGTTCTGAAGGCGCTTTCCCACGTTGGTGGGCGGACGAGCATGGAGAGATGTCCGAGTGGTCGATGGTGCGACTCTCGAAAAGTCGTGTCCCTCACGGGGCCGTGGGTTCGAATCCCACTCTCTCCGCCAAAAAGGAACGGCGATCCTCGCTAAGCGGATCGCCGTTCCTTTTTGCTCCCATCATAAACCTGGGGGCCAGGCTCATCGCCTGGCCCCGAGATTCATGGCAGGAGCGCTTTTTAGGAGCGTTCCTTTTCCAGGATATACTGGAAGACCTTCTTCACATCCTTGCTGTCCAGGAAGGGATAGAGGGTGTTGATCTCCACGTCCTGGTACTTTCCGCTGACATATCCCTCCACGAAGGCGGACAGACATTCCTTGGAAACGAAGGGGGCCATGGCGGTCAGGCCGCCTTTTTCATCCAGACCGCCCTCCAAACAACGCATGAACAGGGCGTCGCAGTCCCTGGCGTCCAAAAACGGCATGACCGTCACCAGATCCAGGTCCTTGCAGGCTGGGTCGCCGGCCAGGAGCTTGTCCACCAGCTCGTGCAGGTCCGCCTTGTCCATAAAGGGCAGGGCGCCGATCAGTTTGCTGAGCTTGGGATCGGACCGCTTGCCGAACAGGTCGCCGAAGGCGGTCTTGATCCGCTTGCCAAAGTCCTTTCCGTTGATCCGGATATGGATCTGGCTCCCCAGATCCGGGCGCTCCTGCTCGTCTTCCAGTTCGTCCTCCACCTCATCCTCCAGATCGGACAGGTGGTCCTCCAGTTCGTCCAGCCGGTCCATCACGCCCTCCAAAGGCTCCATGGTCTGGATATCGCCCAGCTCGTCCATGATCTGGGACAGCTCCTGACGGGCTTCTTCCAGTTCTTGCCTGGACTTGGAGGTCTTGGGGTCGATCGATCCCAGGAGATCCCGAACGTCCATCAGCTTTTCTTCCAGGTCCGCCAGGGCGTCTTTTTCGTCCTCATCGGTAAAGATCAGAGCCTCCGTCGCCTTGCAGCGGAGCGCTTGGGCCATGTCGATCGGTACATAGGTCTCTTTTCCGTCCACAGTCACTTTTTTCAAGATCATACAGTTCCTTCCTTTCTTAAAAAGTTTTGTTCGCCGGGGGTCAGTTTGGGGAACAATTCCGCCATATCCGCCGACAGCCGTTTTTCCTTGATGGCCCGCAGTACCATCATCCGCTCGATGGGGGAGAATTGGTAGAACACGTCGGGAAGGGCCACTTGGATCTGGCCGTCGATGATGCTTTGCACCACGAACAGCCGGTCACGGTCCCGAAAGATATCATGCGGATCGATGGAGGGCTTGTCGTCCAGGCACAGCAATTCCTCGAAGGTCACATGAAATAGTTTACATAATTCAAGCAACACGTCGATGGAGGGAACTCCGGCTCCGTTTTCCCATTTGCTCACCAACTGTCTGGATACGAAAAGCCGGTCAGCGATATCGTCCTGGGTCATGCCCCGCTCTTTTCGGCATATGGTGATCTTCTTCCCCACTTTGAAAAAATCTATCACCGGCGCCTCACCTCCTTACGGCCTTATCATAACGCAAGATGTCTGAAAAGTCACGCAACGCTTGGTTGCACGGCTTCTATGGCCCAACGCCGCCCCGAATGGCCGGAAAGAGGGGGGTGACATTTGTCCGATTTCGGATATACTAGGGGATGTACGATATCGGATATTCAGGAGGGACGGATATGGACGAACGGGACTATCAAGAATTCGCGGCGGTGCTGAACCGATGCGACAAGGAGATCAACGAGCTGTATCACAACTACGCCCTGCGCCACCAGATCTCCGACGCGGCGCTGTGGATCGTCTATGCTGTGCATGAGGGCGACGAGGGCCTGACCCAGGCGGATCTGTGCGACGCCTGGTATTTCAGCCGCCAGACGATCAACTCCGCCCTGAAAAAGCTGGAGGGAGCCGGGAAGCTCTGCCTGGTGCCTGCCGGACACAGGCGCAAGAGGATCTGCTTTACCCCGGAGGGCCGGGCCTGGGCGGAGGCGCTTCTGGGGGAGCTTCTCCAGGCGGAGAAGCAGGCTGCCTCGGCCCTGACCCGGGAGGAGCTTCGGCAGTTTCTGGATCTGAGCCAAAAGTGGTGCGCCCTGCTCCGGGGGAAAATGGAGCCACAAAATACTGCTGAAAGGATCGTTTGATGGATATTTCCGCGTTATATACCAAGACCCGGCCGCTGAAGCTGTTTTTGATGGTGGCGATCCCCGGGGCGGTGAGTATGCTGGCGTCCTCCTTGTGGGGGCTTTTTGACGGGATCTTCGTAGGCAGTTTCCTGGGAGAGGATGCCTTCGCCGCCATGAACCTGGCGTTCCCCTTCGTGCTGATCAACTGCTCCCTGGCGGATCTGATCGGCGTTGGCTCCGCCGTGCCGATCTCCATCGTCCTGGGGCGGGACGACAAGCGGTCGGCGGACAATTACTTCACCTGCGCCTGCGTCACCATCGTGGCGCTGGGGGCGGTCTCCGGGGCGGCGCTCTACGCCGTTGCCCCGGCGCTGATGAGGGCCATGGGCGCCCAGGGGACGCTGGCCCGGCTGGCGGTCACCTATCTGCGGACCTACGCCGTGTTCTCCCCCTTTACCACCATCGTCTTCGCCATGGACAACTATCTGCGGATCTGCGGCAAGATCAAGACCAGTTTGGGGCTGAACATCGCCATGTCCGCGATCATCCTGGCGGCTCAGTATCTGTGCATCTGCCGCTGGGAGCTGGGGATCATGGGCTCGCCGATCGCGGTGTCCGCCGGGATGATGATCTGCGCGGTCATCGCGTTGGGCGTGTTCGTAAGGGGGAAGCTGACCCTGGGCTTCTGCCGGCCCAAGTTCAGCCTGCGGCTCCTGGGGCAGTTCGTTTCCAGCGGCTTTCCCAATTTTCTGAATACTGTGGCCTCCCGGATCACCTCGATCGTGATGAACATGGTGCTTTTGAACATGGGAGGCACCGGCGCAGTGACGGTGTACGGCATCCTGATGAGCGTGGGGGACCTGGTCCAGCAGTTCCTGTACGGCACCTGCGACGCCCTGCAGCCGGCGATCGGCTACAACTGGGGCTGCGGCCAGCCCCGGCGGGTGCGGAAGATCGTCCAATGCTGTCTGGCGGCGGCGGCGGTGATCTGCCTGGCGGGGATGGGGATCATGATGGCCTTCCCGGAGACGCTTGCCAGCCTGTTCCTGGAGGAGGGCAGCACAGATCTGCTGCCCATGGCGGTGCGGGCCATGAGGCTGTATGCCCTGATGAACCTGTTTCGGTGGTTCCCCTTTGTGATCCAGGGCTTCTTCGTGGCCATCGACCGGCCGGTACCGGCGTCGGTATTGTCGATCGCCAACTCCCTGATGGTCCCCATGGTGCTGCTGGCGGCGCTGTATCCCTGGAAGCTCACCGGCATCTGGCTCAACGCCACCTTCACCGCGGCCATCGTGTCCGTGCTGGCGGCAGCGCTGCTCCTGCAGGCGAAGCGCCAGGGCATCCTGGCGGAACGGCTCGCCCCGGAGGGGACGAGCAACTGAAAAATGCGCCTGTGTACCCCAATGGCACACAGGCGCAGGAGATCACATATCCACTTAAAAGAACGCTGACGATCTTCGCATCCGCCGCCGGACTGGTCCCATTGGAAAAATGACCTTTTTTTAACAGGTGCGGCGGATGGAAGATGAAAGCGAACAAAGGATAGCTCCCTATGGATCATAAAAGAGCCGATGACCGCAGCTTATGGCTGGCTGGTCATCGGCTCCGCGTCTATGTGTCTGGCTCTGTGACCACGGATGATTAAAACTCTGCGCCCTTTTCGGAGATCAGCGCTGAAAGTTTGTTAATGTGTATCACCGTTCTGAAAACAGATCTTCCACGATATCCTGGGCTTCACGCAAACAAGCATACGGAACTTTACGAACAAAGGGCACAGAACAACTTCCTGAATCACCACTGCAGATCTTCTTATAAAAACGCCAATTTTTTCTTGGCCGATTGTAAAATGAAGTTGGACAACTGAAAAAAG
>CALXFQ010000090.1 GCA_944387625.1 uncultured Oscillospiraceae bacterium | reverse complement strand
GTATCCCGGTGGTCGTCAATGTTTCTAAAATCTTTGCCTCACTGCCGCCCCTTTAGCCAGATCCGTCATTGACAATCGATACACAAAGAAGTAAAATAGGATGGACAGGGTATGGTCCTGTCCCCAAGGACATACCGTCGTTTTTTTACAGGAGATCAATTTTTTAGGAGGAAACTACTTTGAAGGATTGGGCTTTTACCACCACCGTTGAGGAGATGGAAGCTGCCACGAATTCTCTGCTGGAGACCGCCCAGAAGGTGGGCGCGGATACCTGGCAGAAGCGTGTCAAGGACCAGACTCCCCACTGCGGCTTCGGCGAGTCCGGCACCTGCTGCCGGATCTGCTCCATGGGTCCGTGCCGCATCACCAAGAAGGCACCCAGAGGCATCTGCGGCTGTGATGTCCATGGCATCGTGGCCCGGAACTATCTGCGCTTCACCGCCGGCGGCGCCGCCACCCACTCGGACCACGGCCGTGAGATCATGCACACCCTGCACCAGACCAAGGAAGGCGGCAACTACCAGGTCAAGGACCCGGAGAAGCTGATCCGCATCGCCAAGGAGTGGGGCGTTGAGACCGAGGGCAAGGACATCTACGACCTGGCCCACGAGATGGCCGAGATCGGCCTGCTGGAGTACGGCAAGCCCTTCGGCACCCAGCGCTTCCTCAAGCGCGCCCCCGAGCACACCCAGAAGCTGTGGCATGACGCGGACATCGAGCCCCGGGCCATCGACCGGGAAGTGTCCCAGTCCCTGCACATGACCCATATGGGCTGTTCCTCCCTGCCGGAGGCCCTGATCCGTCAGGCCCTGCGGGCCGGCCTGTCCGACGGCTGGGGCGGCTCCATGATGGGCACCGAGTTCTCCGACGTCATGTTCGGCACCCCCAAGCCTGTGGACACCACCGCCAACATCGGTGTCATGGAGAAGGACAATGTCAACATCGTGGTCCACGGCCACGATCCGTCCCTGTCCGAAATGATCGTCTACTACGCCAACGACCCGGAGATGATCGCCTACGCCAAGAGCCTGGGCGCTAAGGGCATCACCGTTTCCGGCGTGTGCTGTACATCCAACGAGGTGGCTATGCGCCACGGTATCCCCATGGCGGGCAATTTCCTGAACCAGGAGAACGTGGTCCTCACCGGCGCCTGCGAGGCGATCGTGGTGGACGTGCAGTGCATCTTCCCCGCCCTTGGCCCGCTGAGCAAGTGTTTCCATACCAAGTTCATCACCACCTCCCCCATCGCCCGGATGCCCGACTCCGAGTTCATCCAGTTCCACGCCGAGACCGCCGGTGAGAACGCCAAGGCGATCGTGAAGATGGCGATCGAGAACTTCACCAACCGTAAGACCGAGCTGGTGAACATCCCGGACCAGGTCCAGAAGGCCCGGGTGGGCTACTCCGTGGAGGCCATCAAGAAGGTCCTCGACGGCGTTGCCAACTCCCAGGTGGACGAGTTCGGCACCACCAAGCCCCTGATCGAGTGCGTCCACGCCGGTGTCCTCCGGGGCGCGGTGGCCATGGTGGGCTGTAACAACCCCAAGATCCGGCCCGACACCGCCCACATCGCCCTGATGAAGAAGATGCTGGAGAACGATATCCTCCTGATCGTGTCCGGCTGTTCCGCCCAGGCCGCCGCCAAGGCCGGTCTGATGGATCCGGAGCAGGCCAAGGAATACTGCGGCGCCGGTCTGAAGCGGGTGTGCGAGCTGGCGGGGATCCCCCCGGTGCTCCATATGGGCTCCTGCGTGGACATCTCCCGGATGATGATCCTGGCCTCCGACATCTCCAAGGACTGGGGCATCCCGATCTCCCAGGTCCCGGTGGTGGGCTGCGCCCCCGAGTGGATGAGCGAGAAGGCCGTGTCCATCGGCAACTACGTGGTGGCCACCGGCATCGAGACCTTCCTGGGCGTGGACCCCTACACCAAGGGCTCTGAGGAAGTCACCCAGCTGCTCCAGGGCGACCACGGCATCAATGAGTGGGTGGAAGCCAAGTTCGTGGTGGACACCGACATCGAGCGCCTGGGCGACAAGATGATCGCCTGCATCGAGGCCAAGCGGGCCGCCCTGGGCATCTGATCCGTTCGAGGTCGTTTTACATGAGATTAGCGATCACCGGCAAAGGCGGGGTGGGCAAGACCACCCTGGCCTCCACCCTGGCCCGGCTGTATGCCGACGAGGGCCGCTGTGTCCTGGCCGCCGACGTGGACCCGGACGCCAACCTGGGCCTGGCCCTGGGACTGTCCCAGGAGGAGGTGGACGCCATCGTCCCCATCTCCAAGATGCGGACCCTGGTAGAGGAGCGCACCGGCGCCAACGAGGCCAATAAATTTTTCAAGCTCAACCCCTATGTGGCGGACATCCCGGAAAAGTATGCCAAAGACGTCCACGGCGTAAAGCTGCTGGTCATGGGCACCGTGGATGTAGGCGGCACCGGCTGTGTCTGCCCGGAGCACGTGATGCTCAAGGCCATCCTCTCGTCCCTGACCTATCGGAAAGACGATGTGGTGATCATGGACATGGAGGCGGGGCTGGAGCATCTGGGCCGTGGCACCGCCGCCAATATGGACCAGTTCATCGTGGTGATCGAGCCTGGCGCCCGGTCTGTCCAGACCTACCACAACGTGCGCCGCCTGGCCCGGGACCTGGGCGTGAAGCGGGTCCGGGTGGTGGCCAACAAGCTCCGGGACCAGCGGGACGAGGACTTCGTCCGAAGCCAGATCCCGGAAGAGGACCTGCTGGGCTGCCTTTACTACGACCCCCAGATCATGGACGCGGACCGCTGTGGCCAGTCCCCTTACGACCACAGCCCCGCTGCGATCGCCCAGATCCGGAAGATCAAGGCGATCCTCGATCGTGACTAATATCATTTAGGAGGAAA
The DNA here is from genome assembly GCA_944387625.1 of uncultured Oscillospiraceae bacterium. GTDB lineage: Bacteria > Bacillota > Clostridia > Oscillospirales > Oscillospiraceae > Faecousia. The sequence goes on along the minus strand of CALXFQ010000090.1, from coordinate 2,239 downwards.
GAACCGTGACACTTTTTGAAAGAGTATTCGGTGGCAACGACTACAACTACCAGCGTACCGTCGCCGCCATCGACGCCGCCATCGCCGCCTACGGCGAGGGGGAGAGCGTATCCTTCCCCAGCACCGCGTACAGCCTGCCCTGCTACTACGGTGTCACCGGCGTGAAGATCGGCACCCTGGGCGAGATGAAGGCCGCCATGGACAACATCAAGTCCATGATGACCCGCAATGACCGGCTCCGGGACGCTTTCGACAGCGGCATCGCTTCGGCGCTGTGCGCTGAGTTCCTGGAGGCCCTGAAGTACATCCACGGCGCGGAGCCTTACGCCGAGCCGGAGATGGGCCACCTGACCGACGCCTTCGTGCGGAACCTGGGCGTGCCGCTGGTCACCGGCGACATCCCCGGCGTGGCCGTGATCATCGGCGGCGCGGAGGACCCGGCGCAGACCGTGGCCCTGGCCAAGTCCTACCAGGCCCAGGGCATCCTGGTGACCCTGACCGGCGAGTCCATCCGCCACTGCTATGAGGCGGGGATGAGCCTGGGCGAGAACGTCCGGGTGGTGCCGCTGGGCTACGAGATGCAGTCGGTGATCCATGTGGTGAGCGTGGCCATCCGTGCCGCTCTGATCTTCGGCAACGTGACCCCCGGCGACTTCAAGACCCTGTCCAAGTACACCATGGACCGTGTGCGGGCCTTCGTCAACGCCTACAAGCCCCTGTCCGATGAGATCGTGTCCTACGGCGCCGGCGCCATCTGCCTGGGCTTCCCGGTCATCTCCAACGAAACGGAGAATATGTTCCGGGTGCCCAAGTCCCTGATCCAGCAGCTGGATACCTCCAAGTGGAACGCCACCTCTCTGGAGGCCCGGGACATCAAGCTGAAGATCACCAAGATCGACATCCCCGTGTCCTTTGCCACCGCCTTTGAAGGCGAGATCATCCGCCGGGGCGATATGCAGGTGGAAGTGGACGGCTCCCGGGTGGACTGCTTCGAGCTGGTCCAGACCAAGGAGTCCGCCCAGATCGAGGACCACAAGATCACCGTGATCGGTCCCGAGATCGACGATATCCCGGTAGGCTCCAAGATCTCCCTGTCCTACACCGTGGAGGTGGCGGGCAAGGCCATGCAGCCGGACTTCGAGTCCGTCATGGAGCGGAAGTTCCACTCCTGGATCAACTGCATCGAGGGCGTGATGCACACCGGCCAGCGGGACATGATCCGTGTCCGTATCAGCAAGGCCGACTTCGAGGCGGGCTTCAAGTTCCGCCACATCGGCGAGGTCCTCTACGCCAAGGTCAAGTCCGACTTTGAGGCCGTGGTGGACAAGTGCCAGGTGACCATCGTGGTGGACGCCGAGCAGAACAAGGCTCTGCGCGCCCACGCCAACGAGGTCTTCGACGCCCGTGACGCCAGACTGGCCTCCATGACCGACGAGTCCGTGGACACCTTCTACACCTGCATCATGTGCCAGGCCTTCTCCCCCAGCCACGTGTGCATCGTCACCCCCGAGCGTCTGGGCCTGTGCGGCGCCGTCAGCTGGCTGGACGCCAAGGCCACCCAGGAGCTGGATCCCACCGGTCCCTGCCAGCCCATCAAGAAGGAAGGCTGCCAGGACGAGAAGCTGGGCCGCTACGACTCCATGGACGCCGCGGTGAACAAGTACTCCCAGGGCGCTGTGGAGAAGATCACCCTTTACTCCCTGTTCCAGGATCCCATGACCTCCTGCGGTTGTTTCGAGTGTATCTGCGGCGTGGAGCCGGTGTCCATGGGCGTGGTGATCACCTGCCGGGAGCACGCCGGCATGACCCCCCTGGGCATGACCTTCTCCGAGATGGCCTCCATGACCGGCGGCGGTGTCCAGACCCCCGGCTTCATGGGCCACGGCAAGCACTTCATCGCCTCCCACAAGTTCATCGCCGCGGAAGGCGGCCCGGGCCGCATCGTGTGGATGCCCAAGATGCTCAAGGACCAGATCCGGGAGCGGCTGGACGCCACCGCCCTGGATATGTACGGCGTGGAGAACTTCACCGACATGATCGCCGATGAAACGATCTGCACCGAGGATCCTGAGGAGCTGCTGAACTTCCTGTCCGAAGCCGGTCACCCGGTGCTGGGCATGGAGCCCTTCGATATGTGATCGCCTGTCCCAGACAGGACTTCCCAAGCCGGGCCGCTTTTGGCGGCCCGGCTCACTTCATCCCCCGCCCCGTCCCTCCACCAGACCCACTTGGCTCTCCC
>CALXFQ010000089.1 GCA_944387625.1 uncultured Oscillospiraceae bacterium | reverse complement strand
AGGCGGCACGGCAACGCCTTCCGGCAGTGTGACCGTCACCGACGGAGAGAGCCTGACCATCACCGTCACCCCCAACGAAGGGTATCTGGTCAAGTCCGTGCTGGTGGATGGCCAGGAAGTCACCCTGACCAACAACGCCTACACCATCGAGAACGTGACCGCCGACATGACCGTCCAGATCGCCTTTGAGGAGATCTCCCAGCCGGTGGATCCCTCGGATCCCACCCTGCCCTCTGAGCCTTCCGAGAGCAGCGAGCCTTCCGAGAGCAGCGAGCCTTCCGAGAGCACGGATCCCGGCACAGGCGAGCCGCCTGAGACCGGCGACACCGCCATCCTGCCCTGGCTGATGGTACTGCTCACTGCCACCCTGGCGGTGCTGCTCCTCCCCAAGGCAAGAAAAGTCCGCTGATCTGAAGACCTGACCCAACACAAACCGCCCCGGGCTTCAGCCCGGGGCGGCGCGTTTGGATGCGTTTTCAGCGGTTGATCGAGCCGGCCATCCGGCGGTAGGTGTGGCGGATGCCCCGGACGGCGATGGAATAGGCCTGGATGTTCTCCGGCAGGGCCATGCCGCCGTAGCCTGTGTCCCCCAGATGGTGGATGTCCGTGCCTGCCATTTTGCACATCAGGGCGATCTGCCGGATGGTGGCGGTGTCCGCCCCCTCCTGGGAGGTGCCGATGGCGGTGATGGTAAGCAGCCCCAAACTGTGGGCGTAGCCGATCAGGTCCCGGGCGTATTCCAGGGTGATCCCCGGCACGGTGCCGGGAGCCGGGAGCAAGATCACGTCCGCCCCTGCCTCTTTAAACTCCAGGATGTCCGCCTGGGTGAGGATCTTCTCCGCCCCCTCGCTGAGGATGCCGGAGGCGTGCATCTTTCCGGCGGCCAGGATCACCCGGTCCCCTACGGCCTTCTTGTAGGCCCGCAGGGTCTGGACGATCGCCGGGTTGCTTACGCCGGTGCCCGGATTGCCGGTGAGCACGATCATGTCCACTCCCATGTCCGCCGCCAGGCGGGCATTTTCCACGGTGGCCTTCCGGCCGCCGGTCATGGCCCACATATTCTCCTCCGGATCGTCCGAGCCCAGGCTCTGCTCCACCGGCTCCAGGTTGATCCCCACCGGGCGGCCGGTAAGGGCCTTGAGCTTGCGGATCGTGTCCTGGGGGGCGGTCTTGGGCAGGCCCCGGATCACCGGCGCTTGCACATCAAAGATGTTCAGCAGTAAAATGTCGGCCCCCATGGCGGCGGCGAACTCGGCGTTGGTGATATCCCCCAGCATGGGCTGGAGCGCGCCGATGGTCTCACAGGCGATCACCCGGCCCTCGGATCCGGCAATGGCGCTGAGCAGATCCTCCTTGTCCATGACGGCAAAGTCCGAAGCCTGGCAGTCTAGTAAACGTTTCATGGCGGTGCCTCCTTTTTCTTTATAGTGTACCACAAAACGCCGGTCCTGACAAGGGCACAAGATCTTCCGGCCCCATCTTGCAAAGGCGGCGGCCCTGGGGTATAATGGAGGAAAACACTAGGAGGTGGGACCATGACCGCTTGGACGATCTACCCTTCCCCGTTGGGCCAGATCTTCCTCTCCGGGGCGAATGGCGCCCTCACCGGCCTTTGGTTCCGGGGCCAGCGCCATGGCCCTGACGTTCCGGGTCCTGTCGGGTCGGACCCGGCTTTGGAGCTGGGAATGAAGTGGCTGGACGCCTACTTCTCCAGCCAGATCCCGGACTTTCTGCCGCCTCTGGCCCCTGCCGGGACCCCTTTCCAGCGGCGGGTGTGGCAGGCCCTGCTGGAGATCCCCTACGGCGCTACCGTGACCTACGGCCATCTTGCCAGGGACCTCTCCTGCGCCAGCGCCCAGGCGGTGGGCCAGGCGGTGGGCCGCAACCCGATCGGGCTGATCATCCCCTGCCACCGGGTGGTGGGGGCGGACGGACGCCTTACCGGCTACGCCGGAGGTCTGGACAAAAAGGCCGCTCTGCTGGCCCTGGAGAAAGGAGAGCTTCCATGGTGACTCGGTGTCCCTGGGCGGGGACGGACCCGATCGTGGTGGACTATCACGACCGGCGGTGGTGCGTGCCGGTCCATGAGGACCGGGAGCTGTTCGCCATGCTGATCCTGGAGGGGATGCAGGCAGGGCTGTCCTGGACCCTGATCTTGAAGCGGGAGGCCCAGATCCGGGCGGCGTGCCACGGCCTGGACCCCGAGATCGTAGCAAGCTACGGCGAAGAGGAGGTCGCCCGGCTCCTGGCGGCGCCTGGCATGATCCGGTCAGAGCGGAAGATCCGGGCCATGATCCGCAACGCCCGGGCCTTCCGCGCTGTTCAACAGGCGTGGGGCAGTTTTGATCGGTACATCTGGCACTTCACCCAGGGCCGGACCATCTACAGCCGGTTGGAGCGCCAGGAGGAGATGCCCGCCCAAAGCCCCCTGTCCCAGGCGGTGAGCCGGGACCTGAAAAGCCGGGGCTTCTCCTTTGCCGGGCCGGTGATCGTGTATTCTTATCTGCAGTCGATCGGGGTGATCGACGACCATTTGCTGAGCTGTCCGTTCCGGGGGCAGGGGCGGCCGGTGTGTGACCAGCCGCTCCATGGCCCAGACCCTAACGCCTAAAATAAGATCCCAGCTTTCAGGAAAGAAGGCTGGGATCCGTTTTTATCCCGGTTTTACATACATTTTACGTTGCTTCTCTAGGCAAAGCCTGGAAAACATGATATCATCAAGAAGTTAAAAAATCTATTTGCGACCCCGGTCTTGCGGATCTGGGGCCGTATCTCTACCCATAGAGGAGGGGTGGACCATGGTCCAGGACCATTCGATCGTAAAGCAAGTCCAGGCGGCGGCCGCCGACCCGGACAAGGCCGACGCCCTGATCCGGCAGTATATGCCCTTCATTCGGTCCGAGGCCGCCAAGGCCATGGGCCGGCCCTGCACAGACCAGGACGATGAATACTCCATCGCCATGATGGCCTTTTACGAGGCGATCGGAGGCTACGCCCCGGAACGGGGCGCGTTCCTGCCCTACGCCGCCATGCTGATCCGAAGCCGGATCATCGACCATCAGCGCAAGGAGGCCCGGCACCGGGGGCATCTGTCCCTCCACGAACAGGCGGACGAGGACGCCCCGGCGCTGGTGGATACCCTGGCAGATCCGTCGGACCCCTACCGGGACCGCACAGAGCTGGAGGCCACCCAGCAGGAGATCGCCGAACTGGCGGCAGTGATGGCAGGCTTTGGGGTCAGCTTCGCCGATGTGGCGGAGAACGCCCCCAGGCAGGATCGGACCCTGGCCGCCTGCGGCCGGGCGGTGCGCTATGCCGCCGGGGACCCGGAACTGCTCCAGACCCTGCTCAAGACCAAAAAGCTGCCCCTGGCTCAGCTTGCCGCCGGCAGCGGCGTGGAGCGGAAGACCCTGGAGCGTCATCGGAAGTATGTCCTGGTGATGCTCCTGATCCAGACCAACGGGTATGAGATCATCCGGGGCCACATCCGCCATGTTTTGCAGAAAGGAGGCATCCACCAATGAAATATCTGGTGATGGAATGCGGCAAGGGCTATGCCGTAGTGCTGGACCAGGAGGGCCGCTTCCTGAAAGCCGCGGACCGGGGCTATCAGGTGGGCCAGACGGTGACGGAAGTTTTCCCCTTGAAGCAGGAGCGAAAGCCTGTCCGCTGGCTCTATCCCCTGATCGCGGCGGCGGCGTGTGTGGTGCTGCTGATCACCGCTTTGTTCCAAAACCAAGCCCCCTACGCCTCGGTGTATCTGACGATCAACCCGGCGGTGAAGATCGATGTGGGCCGAAAGGACCTTGTGGTGGGCCTGTCCGGGGTGAACCAGGACGGCCGGGACCTGATCGAGGGCTACTCCTACCGGGACAAGGACCTGGATATGGTGATGGATGAGCTGGTGAATATGGCGATCGGCAAGGGCTATCTCCACGAAGGTGGAAAGATCTCCCTGTCCTTCGACGCCAAGAGCGGAGAGTGGGCCACCCAGAAGAGCGCCGACTTGCAGCGGCAGATCCAGGACCATTTCTCCGGCCAGCAGATCCAGGTGGAGGTGGTGGACCGGGCAGATCCGCCTGCCCAGGACACGGACGATGACGATGGCCTGACCGACTACGACGACACCACCGGCGGCGACAGCGGCTGCACCGGCCCGGAGGGGGACGACGATCCCACCGAGCCGGAAGACGATGACGATGACGACGATACCGAGGCGGAAGACGATCCCACCGAGGGCAGTTCCGACTACGGCGACACCGACTACGATGACACCACCGGCGGCGACAGCGGCTATACCGACCCGGAGGAAGACGACGATCCCACCGAGCCGGAGGATGATGACGATACCGCCCCGGAGGACGATGACGACGATCCTGCCGACCCGGAAGACGATGACGACGATCCCACCGACGGCAGTTCCGACTATGCCGACGGCGATCCGGAGGACGAAGACCCGGAGGACTGAAAAAATAAAAATTTTTCCATGCCGACCCCGGTCTTCCCCCGCCGGGACCGTAATCTCTCAGTGTAAAACAAATAAGGAGGAACACCCTATGAAAAACCGCAGACCCATCATCATCGTATCCCTGATCGTGGCCCTGGCCATGACGATCTTCGCCGGCTGCCAGGCCGCCGGCCCCGGCACTTCTCTGTCCGAAGGCGGCACCCTGATCCTCAGCGTCAACCCGGAGATCGCCATCGAGTATGACACCGACGGCAACGTGACCAGCGTAGAAGCCCGCAACGACGATGCCCAGCCGATCGTGGCAGGTCTGAGCGATCTGCAGGGCCAGCCTGCCCGGCAGGTGATCACGGAGCTGGTCCAGGCCATCGGCAACGCCGGCTACTTCGTGGAAGAGATCGAGGGCCAGCCCCGGCAGATCGTGATCGAGATCGAGAGCGGCTCTTCCCTGCCCACCGACACCTTCCTGGACCAGATCGCCGGCGATGTGGAGGACCTTGTCCGGGATAACCAGTGGAACGGCGTGGTAGACGTGGACGGCGACACCGACTACGGCAACACCGACTACGACGATCCCACCGACGGCAACACCGACTACGGCAACACCGACTACAACGATCCCACCGACGGCAACACCGACTACGGCAACACCGACTACGACGATCCCACCGACGGCACTACCGACTACGGCAACACCGACTACGACGATCCCACCGACGGCACTACCGACTACGGCAACACCGACTACAACGATCC
>CALXFQ010000088.1 GCA_944387625.1 uncultured Oscillospiraceae bacterium | reverse complement strand
TTAGAAGCGGCTTGGCGGCATACCAACCGAAAGGATCAGGTGATGGATATGCCGATCATGTCATTGATGATCTGTTGGGATCAAGGGAGCTTTACTGATGAATACAGCGCAATTTTGGGATGCGGTCTTAAAACAAGACCGAGAGGCGATCCGTGGCTATTTTGATGCGGATGCTTATGTGAATTGGCACAATACCAACGAGCATTTTACCGTGGAGGAATTTATCCGGGCCAACTGTGAATACCCCGGTGACTGGACAGGACAGGTAGAAAGAGAGGTCCGGGCCGGTGATACCATCATCACAGCGACCCATGTGGCAACAAAAGACGGCAAGTCGTCCTTCCATGTGACCTCTTTTATCCAAGTGAAAGACGGTAAGATCCTGGCGGTGGACGAATATTGGGGCGATGATGGCGAAGCGCCGAAGTGGCGGCAAGATATGCATATCGGGAGCAAGATCAACTGAAAAATGGATCGGCATCTAACCGTTCCGCTTTTATAAGAGATACGGGTTTAAGTTCGATGGCACACAGCCACAGATCCCGCTCGGTACAGCGAATACGGAATCGAGGATGATATATGAAAGAGATGACGGATATGGAGATCTGGGACGGATACTTAAAAGATGGCTCCCTTGCGAATGTCGATCTGGTCCGAGGTGAGCCTATACCGGAGGGGCTGTATCATCTTGTGTGCGAGATCCTGGTGCGACACGATGACGGTGATCATTTGGTCATGCAGAGGGCTTGGGAGAAACCCAATTTCGGTGGCTATTTTGAAGCATCCGCAGGCGGCTCTGCCTTGAAAGGCGAAGACAAGATCACTTGTGCCAAGCGAGAGCTTTTGGAAGAAACAGGCATTGTCGCAGGCTCTTTGGAGCAGATCGGCACTTTTCTCTCTCACAACACGATCTATTTTCAGTTTCTTTGCAGGACAGATCAGGACAAAACCTCGGTAACTCTGCAAGAGGGAGAAACGATATCGTATAAGTGGCTGACCGAAAAGGAGTTTATTGCTTTTGTAAACTCCGATAAGCTGATACCTGTTCAAAAAGTTCGTTATGCGGATCATTTTAAAAGGTTAGGATATATCGAGGTATAGAGAAAAGCGCGGCGTGAAGCGCACAAAAAACGGCAATTTTCTAAGCGAAAATTGCCCTTTCTTTTTCCCCGGACTACATCAGCCACCGCTTCAACAAGCTGCTGAAGGCCCACGGCCTCCCCCACATCCGCTTCCACGAACTTCGGCACAGTTGCGCCGGTATGCTCATCTCCATGGGCTGGTCCTTGAAGGACGTGCAGGAGTGGCTGGGACACTCGGACATCCAAATGACCGCCAACATCTACGCACACCTGGAAGTGGGCCGAAAAGCGGATATCGCCAATGCCCTCACGGAAAGGCTTGGCTGCTAAGTGGTAGATGAAAAAGGCCCTGCCATGTTCTTACTTTCCAAAAAGTAAGAAAAAAGCACCGAAAACCAACGTTTTCGATGCTTTTCTTGGTGGGCGAGGCGGGACTTGAACCCGCACGTCCGCAGTGAACACTAGAACCTGAATCTAGCGAGTCTACCAATTCCACCACTCGCCCATATTGCCGCCGGATCCCGGCGACTTCGATATACTAGCACAGCCGCCGGGGTTTGTCAACTGTTTTTTCTTATTTTTTCCACCGTCCCCCACTTTCTTTTTTTTCGGAAAGATGCTATACTCAAATAAATCATTTTGGAGGTCCCCTATGAGCTTTCTCCCCCTTTGCAAACAGGATATGCTGGACCGGGGCTGGGTCCAATGTGACTTCGTGTATGTGATCGGCGATGCCTATGTCGATCACCCCTCCTTCGGCCACGCCATCATCAGCCGGGTGCTGGAGCATCACGGCTACAGCGTGGGCATCATCTCCCAGCCGGACTGGAAAGACCCCCGCTCTATCCAGGTCTTCGGCCGTCCCCGGCTGGGCTTCCTGGTGTCCGGGGGCAATATGGACTCTATGGTGAACCACTACTCCGTGAGCAAGCGCCGCCGGAAGACCGACGCTTTCACCCCCGGCGGCGTGATGGGCAAGCGGCCGGACTACGCCACCATCGTCTACTGCAACCTGATCCGCCGGACCTACCGGGACGTGCCGGTGCTGATCGGCGGCATCGAAGCCAGCCTGCGCCGTCTGGCCCACTATGACTACTGGTCCGACACCATGAAGCGGTCCATCCTGCTGGACAGTCAGGCGGACCTTCTGATGTACGGCATGGGCGAACGGAGCATCGTCCAGATCGCCGAGGCCCTCAACGCCGGGATGGCGGTAAAGGACATCACCTACATCGATGGCACCGTGTTCAAGACCTGTGAGCTGGACGACAGCTTCCCCACCATCATCCTGCCCGGCTTTGAGGATCTGAAGGCCGGCAAGGACGCTTACGCCCGGTCCTTCAAGCTCCAGTACGGCAACTGCGATCCCTTTACCGCCAAGCGCCTGGCCGAGCCCTACGGCAGGGAGTATGTGGTCCAAAATCCGCCTCAAAAGCCTCTGACCACCCAGGAGATGGACCAGGTGTACGCCCTGCCCTATATGCGGACGTATCATCCCAGCTATCAGAAGGCCGGAGGCGTCCCCGCGATCCAGGAGGTGAAGTTCAGCCTGGTGAGCAACCGGGGCTGTTTCGGCGCGTGCTCCTTCTGCGCCCTGACCTTCCACCAGGGCCGGATCGTCCAGACCAGGAGCCACCAGTCGATCCTGGCGGAGGCGGAGCGGATGATCCGGGACCCGGACTTCAAAGGCTATATCCACGATGTAGGCGGTCCCACCGCCAATTTCCGCCACCCGGCCTGTGACAAGCAGCTGACCAAGGGGGCCTGCGGAGGCCGCCAATGCCTTTGGCCCACCCCCTGCAAGAACATGAAGGCGGACCACAGCGACTATGTGGCGCTCCTGCGGAAGCTCCGCAAGCTTCCGGGGGTGAAGAAGGTCTTCATCCGCAGCGGCATCCGCTTCGACTACCTGCTGGCGGACAAGAACGACACCTTTTTCAAGGAGCTGGTCCAGCACCACATCTCCGGCCAGCTGAAAGTGGCGCCGGAGCACGTTTCCGATCCGGTGCTGGCCAGGATGGGCAAGCCCCGAAACGCCGTCTATCAGCGGTTCGTGGAGAAATACAGCGCCCTGAACAAGCGCTACGGCATGGACCAGTACCTGGTGCCTTATCTCATGTCCAGCCACCCAGGCTCGACCCTCAAGGAGGCGGTGGAGCTGGCGGAGCACATCCGGGACATGGGCCACGACCCGGAGCAGGTCCAGGACTTCTACCCCACCCCCTCCACCCTCTCCACGGTGATGTACTGCACCGGCCTGGACCCCAGGACCATGGAGAAGGTCTATGTCCCTACGGGTCCCCATGAAAAAGCCATGCAGCGGGCGCTGATCCAGTACCGGGACCCGAAAAACTACTACCTGGTGAAAGAGGCCCTGGTGAAGGCCCATCGCACGGACCTGATCGGGTCCGGCCCCAAATGCCTGATCCGGGCGGTGCCGCCCCGGCCTGCCTCTGCCCGGCCCGTTCTGCCGCCAAAGAAGCCGGTAGCCAAGCGCCCGGCGGCCAGGCCCCGAAAGAGAAAATAGGCACGACCGTTCTTTCCCATCCGTCGCCGCCATAGGATGTTCCATACATTTGGATCTGAGGTGGTACTGATGGAACATACGACCAACATCATCACACTGCGGGGCGAGTTGGAGGGCCTGCCGGAATATAGCCATGAGAACCATGGCCGCCGGTTCTTTCGGTTCACCCTGGGGGTGAAGCGGCTCTCCGGCAATGTGGACCATCTGCCGGTGGTCGCCCAGGAGCAGCTTCTCAACGATCTGGACCTGAGCGGCGGCAGTATGCTGCTGGTCACCGGCCAGATCCGGTCCCACAACATCCGCACCGACGGGATCCGCCGTCTGCTGATCTTCGTCTTTGCCTCCGCCATCACCGCGGAAGAGGGAGAGCCTCTCAATGACGTGGTGCTGGAAGGCCCCCTGTGCCGGGAGCCTACCTATCGCCAGACCCCTCTGGGCCGCCAGATCTGCGATGTGATGCTGGCGGTGCCCCGGGCCTTCCGCCGGGCGGACCATCTGCCCTGTATCCTGTGGGGCCGCACCGCCCAGGAATTCGCCACCTGCCACACCCGGGACCTGGTGCGGATCTGCGGCCGGTTCCAGAGCCGGTCCTATACCAAGCTCACCGAAGACGGTCCCCAGGAGCGGACCGCCTATGAGATCTCCGCGCTCACCGCCCAAATACTGGAGCGCTGGGAATAAACGACTTTACACGAAAGCAGATCGGATATGAAAGAGAACGTACAAAATATCATCCAGATCCTGAAGGACCGCTACCCTCAGGCCCCCTGCGCCCTCCACTACAGCAAGGACTACGAGCTGATGATCGCGGTGCGGCTCTCCGCCCAGTGCACCGACGCCCGGGTGAACCTGGTGACCCCCGCCCTTTTCGCCGCCTATCCCACCCTGGAGGCCATGGCCGGGGCGGATATCGCCGATGTGGAACAGCTCGTCCACTCCTGCGGCTTTTATAAGCACAAGGCACGGGACATCGTGCTGGCCTGCCAGATGCTGCTGGCGGACTATGCCGGCAAGGTGCCGGACACCATGGAAGCGCTCCTGCGGCTGCCCGGTGTGGGCCGAAAGACCGCCAATCTGCTGCTGGGGGACCTGTATGGCGTCCCCGGCAGCGTGGTGTGCGACACCCACTGCATGAGGATCTGTGAGCGGCTGGGCCTGAGCCGGGGCCGGGACCCGGAGAAGGTGGAGCGGCAGCTTCGCCAGATCCTTCCCCCGGAGGAAAGCGCCGACTTCTGCCATAGGATCGTGCTGTTTGGCCGGGACTGCTGCACCGCCCGTGGTCCCAAATGCGGGGAGTGTCCCCTGAGCATGTACTGCACCCAGTTCGTCCCCGGGAACGGAGCGTAAAAGATGGACGAGCAAGAGAGAAAATATCAGCAGATGACCCAGCCGCCGGTGCCGAAGCTGATCTGCCGGCTGGCGGTGCCGTGCATCATCAGTATGCTGGTGACCTCGTTTTACAACATGGCAGACACCTACTTTGTGGGGATGCTCAAGAGCAACGCCGCCACCGGCGCGGTGGGGGTGGTGTTCTCCATGATGGCGGTGATCCAGGCGGTGGGCTTCTTCTTCGGCCACGGCAGCGGCAACTACATCTCCCGGGAGCTGGGCAAGC
>CALXFQ010000087.1 GCA_944387625.1 uncultured Oscillospiraceae bacterium | reverse complement strand
GGGAGAGCCAAGTGGGTCGGCGGAAGATCGGACGCGCTCCCAAAGAGAGCGCCAAGGCCCCGCTTGGCGGGGCTAAGTCTGTAGGAAAAGCCCAGTATTTGCTGGACTTTTCCACGATTTAAAGGCTGCCGCTTTCGCGGCAGCCTTGATATGGACGGATCAGAATTCCACGCCGCCTTCGGGGCGGATGGACAGTACATGGCAGGCCCCCTGGCCCAGGACCTTCTCCACGCCGGTCCGGAAGCGCTCCAGCAGGTCCATCGGCACGAAGGCCTGGACCGTACCGGCAAAGCCGCCGCCGTGGACCCGGCAGGCGCCCCGGCCTTCCAGATACCGCTGGCACAGGGCCAGGGTCAGCGCCACCTCCTGGTGCCGGGTCCGGCCGCAGACGGTGACGTTTTGCAGAAGCCGCCAGGAGGAGCTGCCGCTCTCGTTGACCAGGTCCAGGAAGGTCTGGAAGTCCCCACGCTCCAGGGCCTCCACCTGCCGGGTGACCCGGGCGTTCTCCTGGTAGAAGTGGATCGCCCGAAGCACCGCCCGGTCGCCGCAGTCTTCCCGAAGGGCGGGAAGGGCGTCGTAGAACTGGTCCTCTTCGATCTGGGTCAGGACCTCCTTGCCAAAATAGGCGCACACCTGCTTCAGCTCGCCGGGGATGGCGGCGTACTCGTCGGTCAGGTCCGCGTGAGAGCCCCGGGTGTCGATGATGCACAGGGCGTGGCCGGAGGTGGAGAAGTCGAAGTCCACCGAGTGGATCTGGGGCTGGTCCTTGTGGAAGAAGTCGATCGTCACCAGACCGCCTACGGAGGAGGCCATCTGGTCCATCAGGCCGCTGGGCTTGCCGAAGTACACGTTCTCGGCGTACTGGCCGATCATGGCGATCTGGGGGGCGGTGGCCTGGCCGTCAAAGAACAGACCGTTGACGATCGTGCCGATCAGCACCTCGTAGGCGGCGGAGGAGCTCAAGCCCGAGCCGGGAAGGACGGTAGAGGTCACATAGGCGTCAAAGCCCTGGACGGCACAGCCCAGCTGGACGAACCGGGCGGCCACGCCCCGGATCAGGGCAGGGGTGGTGCCGAAGTCCTCTTCCCGGACGGAAAGGTCCGCCAAAGACACCTGGCACATGGGCCAGCCTTCGCTGAGGATCCGGATCTGGTCGGTACCGTTGATCCGGACCGCCGCTCTGGTATCCAGGGTCACGGCGCCGGCCAGCACCCGGCCCCGCTGGTGGTCTGTATGGTTGCCGCCGATCTCGGTCCGGCCGGGGGCGGAGAAGTACCGCTCCGGGGCGGCGCCGAAGGCCGCCTGGAACTTATCCGCCAGGAGCTGTTTGTTTTCGATCATGATCATACCTCCGTTTTTTGAAAAACAGGCCCCAGGGGAACGGGGCCTGCCGTAAATATAAGTTTAGCCGGACACGGGCTGGGAGGGCTGCCGCCGGCGGCGGGGCAGCGCGGCCAGCCGTCTGGCCGCCATATAGGACCAGCACAGCAGCGCCAGCAGCGCCAGGTGGCAGATGATCTCCAGCACACAGCTGGCCGGGTTCTCCAGCAGGGCCACGGCGAACACCACCAACAGCGCGGTGTCCACGGCGTACAGGCCCAGCGCCGCCAGAAAATAGTCTTTGCGTTGGGCGGACAGGGACCAGCAGGCCAGATACACCAGGTACAGCACCACGGTCAGCACCACCGCCACCGCCTTGAAGCCGGCGATCGGGAGCTGGGCGGCCAGCCAGTTGAGATAATAGGGCATCGCCGCGGAGAACAGGAAGTGGTAGTCCACCCCCAGCATCAGCAGCACCTGGTTCACCAGGGACACGGCCACGATGGCCAAAAGCGCCCAGCGGCCCCACTGTATCCGCTGACGCAGCCGCAGCCGCAGCTGCCGCTGAGGATCTGCCCGGCGAGTTTGTTCCATATCTGTATCCTCCTTCCGCCACTGCTCTGCCTACTATACCAAAGATCGGGCCAAATTGCAAGTATCCTTGGCAGATCTCCGGCCGATTTTTGTAGGCTTCCCCGAAAACCCTGGAAAAAGCGCCCATTTGGGGCTTTCTCCGGCGTTCGGACCGTTATTCCTTCACCAAGATCATGGCGCTGATCGGGGCGAGCTTGACCTTGCCGCCGGCGATCGTTTCGATCGGCTGGGTGCCGGCCCTTTCCCCGTTGACGAACACCTTCCAGGGACCTTCCCCTACGCCGTGGGCGTAAAGGTCCAGCTCCATGGCCTGGGGCCGGGCGTTGAACAGGGCCAAGATCCCCTGGGCCGTTTCCTCCGGCACCGCCTCCTTGCCCCGAAGCTCGAAGAGCACCAGCTCGTTGGTGATCCACCGATAGCGGATGTTCCGGGACACCTGGTCCTTGGCGGTCTGGCGCAGGGCGGCGTGGGCCTTCCGAAAGGCGATCAGCCCGGCGTAATACTGGGCCGTGTCCCAGCGGTCCGGCTGGTCCACCCAGCGCCAGTCGATGGCGTTGACCGTGTCCGGGGCGTTGTAGCTGTTCTCCACCCGGCGGCCCTGGCTGTCCAGCTTCTCCCGGAGCAGTTCCTCTCCGGCGTGGATGAAGGGGATGCCCTGGGCGGTCAGATAGATCGCGGCGCACAGCCGGCCCATCCGGATCCGGTCCTCCCGGGACACGTCCGGCCTGGTCAGGCAGAGCTTATCCATCAGGGTGTAGTTGTCGTGGCAGGACACATAGTTCACCGTCTGGGTAGGACCGGGACACCACCACACGTCCCCGAAATAGCATCGGAACAGGCTGTCCTCCCGGCCGGTAAGGCCCGAGGCGAAGCCGGTGGTCCGGCCGTTCTCCCCGGCCAGCAGGTCCCGGATATTGTCGCTGAAATAGCCGAAGTCCGGGGTCATATGGGCGTTGGGCTGGGTGGCCATGAAATTCCCCGGGGCCACGGCGGTGGGCAGGGTCCAGCCCTCCCCGAAGAAGATCACGTCCGGCCGGATCTGATGGGCGGCCTCCACCAGGGCGTTGACGGTCTTGGTGTCCAGCAGGCCCACCAGGTCGAAGCGGAAGCCGTCGATATGGTACTCCCGGACCCAGTAGAGGATGGAATCGATGATGAATTTTCGGACCATGGGCCGCTCGGAGGCGGTGTCGTTGCCGCAGCCGGAGCCGTTGGACCAGCTTCCGTCGCCGTTTTTCCGGGAGAAGTACCCGGGGACGATCTGGTTGAAGGAGAAATCCTCCGTTTCATACACATGGTTATACACCACATCCATGATCACCCGGATGCCGCTGTCATGGAGGGCCTTGATCAGGGTCTTCAGCTCCCGGACCCGGACCCGGCCGTCGTAGGGATCTGTGGAATAGGATCCTTCCGGCACGTTGTAGTTCACCGGGTCGTAGCCCCAGTTGAATTGAGGCTTCTGGAGCTGGGCCTCGTTGACAGTGCCGTAGTCGAACACCGGCATGAGCTGCAGATGGGTGATGCCCAGCATCTTCAAATAGTCCAGGCCCGTAGGGCGGCCGCCGGGGGACAAGGTGTGCTCCTCCGCCAGCCCCAGGAACTTGCCCTTGTGGGTGATGCCCGAGGCGGGGTGGATCGAAGCGTCCCGGACGTGGAGCTCATAGACCACCGCGTCGGTGTAGGCCGCCAATTCCCCGGGGGCGCGGTCCTTCGCCCAACCGGCAGGCTGGGCCGCGCCGGGATCTAAGATCTGGGCGCGGGCGCCGTTGACGCCGGTGGTCCGGGCGTAGGGGTCCACCGCCTCCACCACGTTGCCGTCCACCATCACCAGATAGGTGTAATACATCCCGCTGTGGTCCCCGGGGAAGGTGCCGGACCAGACCCCCTGGTCCTGGCGGACCAGCTCCACCGTGCCCAGCCGGTCGAACCGGTCGATGTCGCCGGTGCGGTACAGGGCCACCATCACCCCTTCGGCGGTGGGCGCCCAGACCTTGAAGGTGGTCTTCTCCCGGGTCCAGGTACAGCCCAGATCGTCGCCCTGGTAGACGAACTCCCGGTCGAAGCGCTTGGAGCCGTAGACCAGCGTGGTGCCGATCTTAAAGTCCACCCCCTGGAAGCGGAGCTTGTAGCGGTACAGGGCCGTCAGCTCCAGGGGCTTGTTGGGCCGCAGGGCGTAGCCCCGCTCACCGGCGGAGATGCTGGTGATGGCTACGCTCCCGTCGTTGCCGGTGACGTCCACCAGGCGCACCGCTTCCCGGGGGTCGCCTACGATCGGGGCGGCGGTGCGGATGTGGATGAAGCCGGTGTCGTAGTCCAGCTCGGCGTATAAGATCTTATTGGTGATCACGCTGTCCTGGCTCAGGGCCATCCGGCCAGCCTCCACCCCGGACTCCACATAATAGTGGACGGTGCCGCTGGCCAGGGTGGACACGTCGATCTGCCGCTGGCCGAACTCCTGGGCCGCCCACTCCCCCTTGCGGAGGATGAAGCGGATGGCGGTGGTGTACCGGCTGTCCACGGTAAAGGTGGCGGTCATCACCCCGTCCTCTTCCCGGAGGGGGTAGCTCTTCCCAGCCACCGCGGTGGTCCAGATCCAGGCGTTCCAGTCCTGATAATTTCCGTCGCTGCGGTGATAATGCAGCTTGAGCACGATCTTCTGCCCGTCTGGCTGCCGGATCCGGCCAAATCGCTTGTTCTTCATAATGCGGTGATCCCTCTCGAAACAGTGATGTTCTCATATCCATCCAAGATATAGTATACTCCCAAAACCCCCAAGGCGCAACCACCAATTTTGGAGGAAGAAAGAAACTACGCCCCCCGCTCCGTCTCTCCCCCAGCGCCCTTGGCTCTCCCTCTGGGAGAGGCAAGTGGGTGGTACAGCATCGAAAAGCATACCGGCGCACGCGGTGCGCCCTTGGCTCTCCCTCTGGGAGAGCTGGCACGGACCCGGAGGGGCCGTGACTGAGAGGGTAGCAACCTTCCGTATTTTGAAAACGCTACGCAAGAAACAACGCTGGCACCCTCTCCGTCACGGCGTTCGCCGTGCCACCTCTCCCATAGGGAGAGGCAAGTGGGTGGTACAGCATCGAAAAGCATACCGGCGCACGCAGTGCGCCCTTGGCTCTCCCTTTGGGGGTGAGCGAAGCGAAGTCGCGGTAGTGAATGACGGTCCGGTGGACCGTCAGAGCCGCGACCGGGCGCGCCGCAGCGCGCTGGCACAGGCCCAAAAGGCCTGTGACTGAGAGGGTAGCCACTTTTCGCATTTAAGAAACGCCGGTCTGAAAGAACAGCGTGGGCACCCTCTCCGTCACGGCGTTCGCCGTGCCACCTCTCCCATAGGGAGAGGCAAGTGGGTGGTACAG
>CALXFQ010000086.1 GCA_944387625.1 uncultured Oscillospiraceae bacterium | reverse complement strand
GGACCGTCATTCACTACCGCGACTTCGCTTCGCTCACCCCCAAAGGGAGAGCCAAGGGCGCACTGCGTGCGCCGGTACGCCTTTCGACACTGTACCACCCACTTGCCTCTCCCCATGGGAGAGGCAAGTGGGTGGTACAAGGTCGTCTGCGTCACACAAAAAAACCTGGCACAGCTTTCGCTGTGCCAGGGAAGGGAGGACGGTCATCGATCCTCCCGGTAGTAATTGAGGCCCAGGGAGGCGGGCAGGCCGCTGTTTTTGCGGCTGCGGATCGAAGTGGCCACCAGGACGATGGCGGTGATCAGGAAGGGCAGTGCCTGATACAGCTGGGTGGGGATCATATCCAGCCATCCCAGGGCCCCCGGGAAGGCGGCGGCCAGAGAGCTGCCGGAGACCCGGAGGGTGTTGAAGAAGCCGAAGACGAAGGTCCCCAGGATCGAGAGCACGGGATTCCAGTTTGCGAAGATCACCAACGCCACCGCGATCCAGCCGTAGCCGTTGATCCAGCAGCTGGAATTGAAGGAGCCGGACATATTCAGGCCCATGTAGTAGCCGCCGATGCCCATGATCCCACAGCCGATGCAGATGTGCAGGTACTTATACAGGTCCACATTGATCCCCACCGAGTCCGCGGCGGCGGGGTTCTCGCCTACCGCCCGAAGCCGCAGGCCCGGCTCGGTCCGATGCAGATACCACCAGACCACCACCGCGATCACGATGCCCAGGTACACCAGCAGATTGTGGCTGAACAGTCCTTCTCCCAGCACCGGGATCTGGGACAGGCCCGGGATCGGGATGTCGGCGAAGCCCTCCTTGATGTTGGGGTAGTCGGCCATCACCGGCCAGCCCTTGGCTTTCAGGCCGTTGCCGACGAAGAAGTAGACGCCCAGGCCAAAGGTGGTCAGCGTTAAGCCGGTGATATTCTGATTGGCCTGGAGGGACACGGTAAGGGCGGCGAACAGGGCACCGCACAAGGCCGCCACCAGGAACGCCACCAGGATGCCCACCCCCAGGGAGTTGGCGTAGCAGCCGCAGATGTAGCCGAAGATCGCGCCTACGGCCATGATGCCCTCCACGCCCAGGTTCAGGCTGCCGGACTTTTCCACCATGATCTCCCCTACGGTGCCGTAGAGCAGGGGGATGTTGTATACCACGATGTTGTGGATGAAGGATGTGACCACGCCCAGCTTATCCATGGTGCTGTTCTCCTTTCTTTACCCGCATCACCCGGAACCGGGTGAGGAAATCTGCCGAGAGCACCAGGAACAAGATCGCGCCCTGGAGCATATTGGCGAAGCTGGAGTCCACCTGAGAGAAGGTGGCCGCCGCCACGGTGGAGCCGTAGTGGAGCACCGAGATCAGGGTGGACACCAGGAAGATCACCGCCGTGTTCAGCTGGGCCAGCCAGGCCACGATGATGCCGGTCCAGCCCACATCGTTGGTGATGGAGGTGGACAAGATCCCGGCAGTGCCGACCTTGAAAGCGGCGGCCAGGCCGATCAGGCTGGCGGAGAGGAACACCGTCCGCAGGACCACACGACTGACTTTCATCCCGGCGTAGTGGGCGGTGCCGGCGCTGTCGCCTACCACCGCGATCTCATAGCCGTGCTTGGTGTAGCGCAGATACACGAACACCAGCGCACCGATCAGGAAGGTGAGGATCACGCAGATGTTCAGCTGGAACTTGCCCAGGCTGATCGATGGGAAGCTGACCAGGTCCGCAAAGCTGGCAAACACCGGCCGGACGGAATCAGGATCCAGGAAGAAGTTCCAGTCCGCTTTGGTCTCCCCCAGGAAGATCAGCAGATACAGCGCCACATAGTTGAGCATCAGGGTCAGCAGGGTCTCGTTGGTGCCGAAGCGGACCTTCAAGGCCGCCACCATCAGGCCATACAGCCCGGCCACCACCATGGCCGCCAGGCACATGAGCACCAGCGTGACGAATTCCGGCAGAACCGGCCCGGCCTGGAAGGCCACGAAGGCCGCCGCGATCGCGCCCATGATGAACTGTCCCTCGCCGCCGATGTTCCAGAACCGCATCTTGAACGCCAGGGACAATGCCACGGCGGTAAGGGCCAGCGGCACGAAGTCCTTAAGATAGTTGATAAAGACCTTATAGGCCACCCGGTTGCCGATGGTGCCCATGGTGAACATCCGGGTGTAGTATTCCAACGGATCCACCCCCAGGCCCAGCAGCACCGCCGCTCCCAGGACCAGGGCCAGCGTCACCGCGCCCAGATAGAAGCAGCACTTCTTCCACACCGGGCAGTGATCTCGTTTAACGATCCTGAGTCCCATGTCACACCTCCTGATCCTCTTCCTCGCCGAAGCGGGTATCCCGGGCGATACCGGCGGGCTTGTCGATATACTTGTCCTTCAGGTCCAGAGCGCCGGTCATCATCAGGCCCAGCTCTTCCTTGGTGGTCTTGTGGGCGTGGACCACGCCCATGACCTTGCCGTGACACAGCACCAAGATCTTATCGCACAGGGCGATCATCACGTCCAGGTCCTCGCCTACGAACAGCACGCCCACCCTGGCCAGCTTCTGCTGGTTCAGGATGTCGTAGATCGTATAGGAGGAATGGATGTCCAGCCCCCGGACCGGGTAGGCGGTTACGATCACGTTGGGCCCGGCTTTGATCTCCCGGCCCAGAAGGACCTTCTGCACGTTGCCGCCGGAGAGCCGGCGCACCGGGGTATCCACCGAGGGGGTCACGATCTCCAGGTCCCGGACCACCTGCTCCGCGTCCGTCCGGCCGGTCTTTCGGTCCACGAAGGGGCCTTTGGTGTCGGAATACTTTTTCAGCAGCATATTGTCGGTGATCGACAGGGAGGGGGCAAGGCCCATGCCCAGCCGGTCCTCCGGGATGAAGGACATACTGATCCCCTTCTCCAGGATCTGCTTGGGGCTCAGGCCGACGATGTTCTGGCCCTTGTGGATCATCTTGCCGCTGCGGATCGGCCGCAGACCGGCGATCGCCTCGCACAGCTCCTTCTGGCCGCATCCGGCGATCCCCGCCACGCCCAGGATCTCGCCGCCCCGGATGTAGAAGCTCACATCGTCGATGGCGGTGGCCCCTTCGTCGGAGTTGATGGATACGTTTCGCAGCTCCAGCAGGGGGCGGGTCTTCTCCACCACCGGCCGCTGGATGTTCAGGTCGATCTTCCGGCCCACCATCCATTCGGTCAGCTCCTGCTCGCTGGTGGCGGCGGTGTCCACGGTGGTGATGTAGGCGCCCTTTCGCAAGATCGCCACCCGGTCGGAGATCTCCATCACCTCGTTGAGCTTGTGGGTGATGATCACGATCGCGTGGCCCTCCTCCTTCATCCGCCGCAGGACCTGGAAGAGCTTCTTGGTCTCCTGGACGGTGAGCACCGCTGTCGGCTCGTCCAGAATGATGATCTGAGCGCCGTAGTAGAGCACCTTCACGATCTCCAGGGTCTGCTTCTCCGATACGGCCATGTTGCAGACCTTCTTCTTCGGGTCCAGCTCAAAGCCGAAGCGCTGGGCGATCTGGGCGATCTTCTCGTAGCGGTCCTTTTTTAGCAGCAGGCCCGCTTTCTCCTGTCCCATCCAAATGTTGTCGGCGGCGGAGAACCGGTCTACCAGCTTAAAGTGCTGGTGGACCATGCCGATCCCCAGCCGCTTGGCGTCCTCGGGGGAGCCGATGGTCACCGGTTTTCCGTGGATGAAGATGCTGCCGCTGTCCGGCTTGTAGATGCCGGAGAGCATATTCATCAAGGTGGTCTTGCCGGAGCCGTTTTCGCCCAGCAGAGCCAGGATCTCCCCGGGCTTGACGTTCAGATCGATCTGCTTGTTGGCGACCACGCTGCCGAAGCTCTTGGTGATGCCTTTCATCTCGATGGCGTACATGGAGCGTCCTCCTTTATTGGTTTGGGCCTGTTCAGACACAGAAAAAGGCAGGTCCGCTGCCCTTTTCTCTGGCTCAACAGACCCACCGGGTCGGTTTGCACCGGCCCGGTGGGAAAGAGGGTACGATCAGGCTTCCTGGACGCCGGCCACGAAGTAGTTCATGGTGCCGGTGATCACCCCGTCCTCTACGCTGGCCCCGCCGGCAGCCACGATCTGGTTGCCCGCGTTGTCCATCAGAGGCGCGTCCACCTGCTCGATGGAAGCCACACCGTCGGTGACGGTGATGTTCAGCTTCATCCCGGAGAACACGTCCCACGCGCCGGAAACGATCAGATCCTTCACCTGGTCGATGGCGTTCTGGGTGCCGGCGGCGCAGTTGTCGCTCAGGGGGGACACATCTACGAAGCCCTCCGCCAGGCCGCCGTAGTAGGCGGAGCCGCCCATGGTGTCCACGAACTTGGAGGCGTCGCCGCAGTCCATGGCGGCCTTGATGGCGGTACCGTAGTACACGTTCCAGTTCCAGATGGCGGCGGTCAGGTGGGCCTCGGGAGCGTCGGCGGTCATGTCGGAGTTGTAGCCGCAGCCGAACACGCCGGCATCCTGGGCGGCGATCTGAGGCTGGGCAGAGTCACAGTGCTGGCTGATCACGCCGCAGCCGTAGGAGGTGATCAGCTCCTTGGCAAAGGCGGACTCGTTGACCTCGTCGGCCCAGGCGCCCAGCTCCTTGACATACACGGTGGCCTCGGGGTTCACCGCCTGGACGCCCAGGGCAAAGCCGTTGATGCCGGAGGCGGTCTCGGCGTACTCGGTGCCGTAGGCGGCCACATAGCCGATATTGTTGTTGCCGGTCTCCAGGCTCTTCAGACCGGCGGCGATGCCTGCCAGATACCGGGCCTGGTAAGCACGGCCGAAGTAGTTGTTGAAGTTGGTGGAGTTGCTCTTATAGCCGGTAGCATGGGAGAAGATCACCTCGGGATACTCCTGGGCAGCCTCCTCCATGGCGTCGATGTAGCCGAAGGAGATGCCGAAGATGATGTTGGCGCCTTCACCCACCAGGGTGTCGATGGCGGCCAGGACCTGCTCCTTGTCCTCGGGGACCTCGTCCACGATGACCAGCTGGCTCTCGACATCCAGGCCCAGCTCCTCCATGGCGGTGGTGATGCCGTTATGGTGGGCATAGGTGTAGCCTGCGGTGTCGTTCTTGCTGTTGATGTAGATGGCGCCCACCTTGAATTCCGGCTCGTCAGAGCCGCCGGAACAGGCGGCCATGGACAGGACCATCACCAGAGCCATCAGCAGCGCAAGGATTTTTTTTCATGCTAGCTTTCCTCCTCATTTTGTGAGATCTTACCGGGAAAATCCAAAGTTTCCTTTGGCATTTTCGCCATTTTCAGGCAAAATCCCATTTATAATA
>CALXFQ010000085.1 GCA_944387625.1 uncultured Oscillospiraceae bacterium | reverse complement strand
CGCGCTGCGGCGCGCCCCGGTCGCGGCTCTGACGGTCCACCGGACCGTCATTCACTACCGCGACTTCGCTTCGCTCAGCCCCCATAGGGAGAGGCAAGTAGGTGGTACGATGTTGGGAGTTGGTACAAAAGCGCCCTCTGCCGGGGGGCAGAGGGCGCTGGCGCGTTATCGTTTTGGGAACCGATACCCGGCCTGGATCAGCCGGTCCAGGGCGGTGTTGGCTTCCTGGTCGCTGAACAGGGCGGTGAACCGCCGGTCCACCGCCAGGGCCTCCAGGGTCAGGTCCAGGCGGCCAAGGCGTTCCAGGGCGGAAAATCCCTCGCTCTCCCGGCTGCCGGAGAGGCACCGGTGGGCGGCGGTCAGGGCCTGGTCTTCCTCCAGAGGCCGCAGGCGCGCCCCCAGGGCGGCGGCTTCCTGCCGGGCGGTGAGCCAGGCTTTGACGAACAGGCGCTCCATGGTCAGTCCTCCCGGATCAGCGGCCGGTCGCCGTCCAAAGCGGCCTGGATATGGTCCGCGGCCTCCCGGGCGGTGAGCAGATACTGCTGGCCGCTGCGCATATCCTTGACGGAGCACTTGTCCAGGCCGATCTCGTCCTCGCCCAGCAACACCACGAAGGGCACTCCCAGCTTGTTGGCGTAGGTCATCTTCTGCTTGAACTTCTTCTGCTCCCCATAGAGCTGGACCCGCAGGCCCGCGCCTCGCAGGGACTCCGCCAGGGCGATGGCCGGGGCCGGATCGGCGGTCATGGGGATCACCAGGGCGTCCGCCGGGGCGGAAGAGGCGCTCTCGGTGAGCAGGCCCTGCTCGTCGAGCACATAGAACAGTCTTGTAAGCCCGATGGAGATGCCCACACCAGGCAGTTTCCGCTCGGTATAGTACCCTGCCAGATCGTCGTACCGGCCGCCGGAGCACACCGATCCGATCTGGGGATGGTCCAGCAGGGCGGTCTCATACACCGTGCCGGTGTAGTAGTCCAGGCCCCGGGCGATGGTCAGGTCCACGGCGAAGTTCTCCTCCGGCACTCCGAAGGCCGCCAGGTTGGCGGTGACCGCCTTCAGCTCTTCCAGGCCCTGATCGAACAGCTCGTTTTGGCCGCTGTAGCCCTCCAAAGCGGAGAGCACCTGGGCGTTGGAGCCGGTGATGGCGGTGAAGCGCAGGATCTTCTCCGCCTGCTCCTGCGTCAGGCCGCACTCGGCCACCAGGAGCCGGGCCACCTTCCCGGCGCCGATCTTCTCCAGCTTGTCCACACAGCGCATGATGTCCCCGGCCTTCTCCGACAGCCCCAGCATGGCGTAGAAGCCGCTGAGGATCTTCCTGTTGTTCACCCGGATCTGGAACCGGGTCAGGCCGAAGCCCCGGAAGACCTTGTAGATGATCGCCGGGATCTCCGCTTCGTTGAGGATGTCCAGCTGGCCGTCGCCGATGATGTCGATATCCGCCTGATAAAACTCCCGGAACCGGCCCCGCTGGGCCCGCTCTCCCCGGTAGACCTTGCCGATCTGGTACCGGCGGAAGGGAAAGGCCAGCTCGTTATAGTGCAGGGCCACATATTTTGCCAAAGGCACCGTCAGGTCGAACCGCAGGGCCAGGTCGTTGTCGCCTTTGGCGAAACGGTAGATCTGCTTCTCCGTTTCTCCGCCGCCTTTGGCCAGCAGGATCTGGGCGTCTTCGATCGCCGGGGTGTCCAGCGGGGCGAAGCCGTAGGAGGCGTAGGTCCGGCGGAGCACCTCCATCATCCGCTCCATTTGGGCCTGCTTGGCCGGGAGCAGCTCCATAAAGCCGGACAGGGTCCGGGGTCTGATGATCTCCATAAATAAACTCCTTGTTGAAAGATCGCCGCCGGGGCCGCCGCGTCCACGGCAGTCCCAGCGGTGGGTGGGTCAGTATCTGGATCTGGACCGAAGCATCTCTCTCCAATCCAGGTCGCCCCGCTGCAAGCCCATGATCAGCATCTCGGCGGCGGCCAGGTTGGTGGCGATCGGCACATTTTGCTTGTCGCAGTGGCGGATCGTTTCGATCATCTGGCTGTCGTCCCAGGCTTCGGTGGTGTTGGGGTCGGTGAACAGCAGAACCAGGTCGATCTCGTTGTAGGCGATCCGGGCGTTGATCTGCTGGTGGCCGCCCTGCTTGTGGGACAGCAGCAGGGTGATCGGCAGGCCGGTATTGTCCGCGATCAGCCGGCCGGTGGTGGCTGTGGCGTACAGGTCATGCTTGATCAGAACGCTTTTGTAGGCGGTGCAGAACTGGACCATCAGTTCTTTCTTCTTATCGTGGGCCAGGAACGCGATATTCATAAGACCACTCCTTACTGTGGTATAAAATGTCAAAGTCGGATCTGGACCGGCAGCCCGGCGATCCGCTGGGCGATCCGGCGGCAGGCGGCGGCGGCCCCCTTCCGGGTGTACGACAGCAGAGGCTGTCCGAAGGCGGCGGAGAGGACCACGTCCGGATCTTCCGGCACCACCCCGATCAGCGGCAGGCCGGTGGTATCCATCAGATCGTCCACCGTCAGGTCCATGGTGGACACCAGCCGGGGGACCACCCGGTTCACCACCAGGCGGACGCTGGTCTTGCCCATGCGCTCCAGGATCTGGCCGGTCTGCCCGGCGTCCCGGATGGCGGCTCTGTCCGGCCCGGTGACCAGCAGTACCCGGTCCGCCCGGGCGGCGGCCAGCCGGAAGCCTGCCTCCACCCCGGCAGGGGCGTCCAGGAACACATAGTCATACTGCCGCCGGGCCTCCCGGACCAGGCAGGCGAACGCCTCCTGGTCGATGTCCTCCGCCCCGCAGCCCAACGGCGCGGTGAGGAAATACAAGGTGGGGAACTGAGGATGGGGCCGCAGCTGGTCCAGCCGGTAGCCGCCCCGGCAGATGTCCAGGAAGGACAGGCTCCCGGCATCGGACAGTCCCAGGGGGATGTCCAGGTTCCGCAATCCCACGTCACAGTCGATGCACAGCACCCGGCACCCCTGATGGGCCAGGGCCGTGGCCACAGCCGCTGTTATGGATGTTTTCCCCGTCCCGCCTTTGCCGGACAGGACCGCGATCGCTTCTCCCACGGATATGGCCTCCTCACACGATGTCAGTTTTCATTATAACCATAAAACGCACAAAAATCAAGAGCAGAACAGCAATATTTAGGCCCTTCCTCATCAAAATAGACAATATTATTTGAACGATTTGTGAACGAACGGTCATTCACAAATTGTTTACGGCTTTTCCGTTTTTCCTCTTGCATTTTCAGTCCCGGTGCGTTATGATATATTAGCACTCAGGAAAGACGAGTGCTAAAACCGTAGATGCATGGGGAGACCCAGTCTAAATATTCTTAATTGGAGGAATACACATGAAACTCAAGCCTATGGCAGACAATGTGCTGCTCAAGCAGCATGAAGCGGCCCAGACCACCGTGTCCGGCATCGTGCTGGCTACCAGCAGCAAGGAGAAGCCCGCGATCTACGAGGTGGTGGCCGCCGGTCCCGGCACCAAGGACGTGACCATGGAGGTCCGCCCCGGCGACAAGGTCGTGGTAGGCAAGTACACCGGCAGCGAGATCAAGCTGGACGGGGAAGAGTACAAATTCGTCAAGCAGGAAGACATCCTGGCTGTCGTCACCGACTAAGGAGGAAGCAAATTATGGCTAAAATGATCGTTTACGGCGAAGACGCCCGCAAGAAACTGCAGTCCGGCATCGACCAGCTGGCCGATACCGTCAAAGTCACCCTTGGCCCCAAGGGCCGGAACGTGGTGCTGGGCAAGAAGTACGGCGCCCCCCTGATCACCAACGACGGCGTGACCATCGCCAAGGAGGTGGAGCTGGAGGACCCCTTTGAGAACATGGGCGCCCAGCTGATCCGGGAAGTGGCTACCAAGACCAACGACGTGGCCGGCGACGGCACCACCACCGCCACCGTGCTGGCTCAGGCGATCACCCGGGAGGGCCTGAAGAACCTGTCCTCCGGCGCCAACCCCATGGTCATGCGTAAGGGCATCGAGAAGGCCGTGGATGCCGCTGTGGAGGCGATCAAGGCCCATTCCGTCCCCGTGTCCGACTCCGCCGCCATCGCCCGGGTGGGCGCGGTGTCCTCCGGCGACGAGTCCATCGGCGCGCTGATCGCCGAGGCCATGGAGAAGGTGGGCACCGAAGGCGTGATCACCATCGAAGAGTCCAAGACCGCCGAGACCGGCCTGGAAGTGGTGGAGGGCATGCAGTTCGACCGGGGCTATATCTCCCCCTACATGGTCACCGACACCGACAAGATGGAGGCCGTCCTGGACGACGCCTATGTCCTGATCACCGATAAGAAGATCTCCTCCATCCAGGAGATCCTGCCGATCCTGGAGCCGATCGTCAAGTCCGGCCGGAAGCTGATGATCATTGCCGAGGACGTGGAGGGCGACGCCCTGGCTACCTTGCTGCTGAACCGGCTCCAGGGCCGCTTCAATGTGGTGTGCGTCAAGGCCCCCGGCTTTGGCGACCGGCGCAAGGAGATGCTCCAGGATATCGCCATCCTCACCGGCGGCACCGTGATCTCCAGCCAGCTGAACATGGAGCTGTCCGAAGCCCAGATGAGCGACTTGGGCCACTGCCGTCAGATCGTGGTGACCAAGGACAACACCACCATCGTCGATGGCGACGGCTCTGCCGAGCAGATCGAAGCCCGGGCCAACATGATCCGGGCCTCCATCGCCACCACCACCTCCGACTACGACCGGGAGAAGCTCCAGGAGCGGCTGGCCAAGCTGGCCGGCGGCGTGGCCGTGATCAAGGTGGGCGCTCAGACCGAAGTTGCTATGAAGGAGCGCAAGCTCCGGGTGGAGGACGCGCTGAACGCCGCCCGGGCCGCCGTGGAAGAGGGCATCGTGGCCGGCGGCGGCACCGCCCAGGTCAACGCCATCGAAGCGGTGGAGGAGCTGGTAGCCACCCTCCACGGGGACGAGAAGACCGGCGCCCAGATCGTGGCTAAGGCCCTTCAGGCTCCGGTGCGCCAGATCGCCGAGAACGCCGGTGTGGACGGCTCCGTGGTCTACGAGAAGATCCGCACCTCCGGCCAGGCAGGCTACGGCTACAACGCCTACACCGGCGAGTATGTGGACATGATCCCTGCCGGCATCGTCGATCCCACCAAGGTGACCCGCTCCAGCCTGGAGAACGCCGCGTCCATCGCCGCCTGCGTGCTGACCACCGAGTCCCTGGTGGTGGACAAGCCCGACCCGGCCGCCGACGCCGCCGCGGCCGCCGCCTCCCAGGGCGGGATGTACTGATCCCAGACAGCGAACAAAAAGCATGGCTCGAAAGGGCCATGCTTTTTTTGCGCGCCAACAGCGACCACTG
>CALXFQ010000084.1 GCA_944387625.1 uncultured Oscillospiraceae bacterium | reverse complement strand
GTCCGGGGGCTTGATGGTGTGGCGGATCAGACGTTGAAAAGGAAGTTGACGATGTCCCCGTCCTTCATCACATAGTCCTTACCTTCACTGCGGACCAGGCCCTTGGCCTTGGCGGCGGCCATGGTCCCGCAAGCCTTCATATCCTCGAAGGCGATCACCTCCGCCCGGATGAAGCCCCGCTCAAAGTCGGTGTGGATCTTACCAGCGGCCTGAGGGGCTTTGGTGCCTCGCTTGATGGTCCAGGCCCGGCACTCGTCGGTACCGGCGGTGAGGAAGGAGATCAGGCCCAGCAAGGCGTAGCTGGCCCGGATCAGCCGGTCCAGACCGCTCTCCTGGACCCCCAGCTCCTCCATGAACATGGCCTTCTCCTCCGGGTCGTCCAGCTCGGCGATGTCCGCCTCCAGCTTGGCGCAGATCGGCAGAAGCTGACTGCCCTCTTCGGCGGCCAGGGCCTTCACCGCCTGGAAGTGACGGTTCTTCTCCGGCTCGTTGATCTCGTTCTCCGCCAGATTGGCCACATAGATCGTCTTTTTTAGGGTCAACAGATCGGAAGTGCCGATCAAGGCCCGGTCATCGTCGTCACATTCAAAGGTCCGGGCCAGACGGCCTTCGTTGAGATGCTTCAGAAGCTCGGTAAACACCTGGACCTCCCGGGCGAACTTCTTGTCGCCGCCCTTCATGGCCTTCTGGGCCTTGTCGATCCGCCGCTCCACCATCTCCATATCCGCCATCACCAGCTCCAGGTTGATGATGTCGATATCCCGCAGAGGATCCGTGGACCCTTCCACATGGGTCACGTTGGTGTCCTCAAAGCACCGCACCACATGGACGATGGCATCGGTGGTGCGGATATTGGACAGGAATTTGTTGCCCAGGCCCTCGCCCTTGGAGGCGCCCTTCACCAGACCGGCGATGTCCACGAATTCCACCACGGCGGGGGTGGTCTTCTTGGGCTTATAGAAGTCGGAAAGCCAGCCCAGCCGCTCGTCCGGCACGCTGACCACGCCTACATTGGGGTCGATGGTGCAGAAGGCGTAATTGTCCGCCGGCACGCCGGCGTTGGTGATGGCGTTGAACAGGGTCGATTTGCCCACATTGGGCAGACCCACGATACCAAGTTTCATAGATGGTGCATCTCCTTAGAACGCATACTTTAACCTATTCATGATATCATGAAAACTTCGGCTTTTCAAGGGCCTGTGACATATTTCCGGCGATCTGCCGCAGACCTGGTTCGGACTGTGAGGAGCTGGTACATGAGCACCATTACCGCCAGCAGCACCGCCAGGTATAGGGGCAGCAGGGCTACGGTGATGTGCCGGGCCAGCAGGCCGAACAGGGGCGGCATCAGGCAGCTGCCTACATAGGCGCTGGCCATTTGGATGCCGATCAGGGCCTGGGACCGTTCCGCGCCAAACAGGGCAGGGGTGGAGTGGATGATGCACGGATACACCGGGGCGCAGCCCAGGCCGGTGAGCACCAGCCCCGCCAGCGCCACGCTGCCCCCCATGGGCAGGAACAACAGGGCCATGCCCACAGCGATGACGGCCTGGCCCAGGCGGATCATCTGCCGGTCGTTGAGCTTCAGGGTCAGCAGGCCGCTGATCGCACGGCCGATGGTAATGCCCAGATAGAACATACTGGCATATCCGGCGGCCGTTTCCGGATCCATGCCGTGGTGAAGGTTCAAATAGCTGCTGGCCCACAGACCGGCGGTGGACTCCAGAGAGCAGTAGCAGAAGAAGCACAAGATCATTGCCTTGGCACCGGGGAGACTCAAGGTCTGGGGCAGAGTCAGCGGCTGGCGGGGGG
The DNA here is from genome assembly GCA_944387625.1 of uncultured Oscillospiraceae bacterium. Classification (GTDB taxonomy): domain Bacteria; phylum Bacillota; class Clostridia; order Oscillospirales; family Oscillospiraceae; genus Faecousia. The sequence continues at coordinate 3,538 of CALXFQ010000084.1, read as the reverse complement.
CGTCGGTCTGGGCCGACGCGCCGTTCTTCCAGATCGGAAGGCTCAGCAGCAGCACCGCCGTCAGCACCACCTGGATCGCGGAGATGATCCGGTAGCCTCCCGTCCAGTCCAGGCCGCCGGTGAGGGCAAAGCTCATGATGTACGGGCCTACAGAAGCGCCGATGCCCCAGCAACAGTGGAGCCAGCTCATGTGCCGGCTCTCAAAGTGGAGGGCGGCGTAATTGTTCAGAGCCGCGTCCACGCTGCCCGCCCCCAGGCCGTAGGGGATGGCCCAAAGGCAAAGGAGCAGGAAGCTGTCGCTGAGGGAGAACCCAAACAGGGCCACAGCGGTGGTGGCGACGGAGAGCACGGTGACTTTCCCGGCGCCCAGCCTTTGGGTCAGCCAGTCCGACATCAAACTCGACACGATCGTGCCGGCGCAGATGATCATGGACACGATCCCGGCGTAAGAGAAAGGCACTCCCAGCGCTGGGTACATGGAGGGCCAGGCCGATCCCAGCAGGGAGTCCGGCAGCCCCAGGCTGATAAAGGCCAGGTAGATCAGGGCCAGAAGAAGATGGGCCATATTGCAAACCTCCTTTTGTCGCAGACTTATAATAGCACGGATTTTAGAAACTTCAAGCGGTTTTTTGAGAAGATCTGTCATGTGGCCCGTCCATCGATCCGTGGCGGCAGATCCGCAATGCGTTCCTTGACCGGCGTTTCTTCCGCCGCATATCCCCCGGAAAAGGTGGTATAGAAAAAAGCGGGGCGTTCAGGACCGGATCTGGTGGATCTGATGAAAATATGCGATCATATACAATATTTCCATGTATCTCCTGGATACAGATCATGCAAGAATGAATGAAATAGGCGAATAATGTTCAAAAAACCAGGGAAATAAAAGAAAAACCTCCTTGACAAAAGGGGGCGGCTTGTGTATACTCTTGAATAGTCATACAGCAAATATTCGATCAAAAAAAGGAGAGATCTATCATGAAAAAAGTTGTATCCATTGTTTTGTGCCTGGTGATGGCGCTGGGCCTGCTGGCCGGCTGCGGCAGCGAGGAGAAGTATTCCGTAGGTGTCCAGGGCGGCAGTACCAGCAACTTCTACATGGCCGGCGACGAAGGCTGGGGCTTTGAGGGCTTCCAGAATATCGACGTGAAGAAGTTCAACAATGCCGGTCTGGCGGTGAAGGATATGCTCAACGGCAACACCGACGCGGTGGTGGTGGACATGGGTCCTGCCCAGCAGCTGGTGAAGGCCAACGCGGGCACCAAGCTGATCAACATCCCGCTGACGGAAGAGGAGTATGCCTTCGGCGTGAATAAGAACGACCCGGAGCTGCTGGAGAAGGTCAACGCCTTCATCACCCAGGCCATGTCCGACGGCACCATTGAGGCCATCATGAACAAGTACTTCAGCGGCGAGGGTGACATCGTAGGCATCGAGGCCGGCGAGCTGGACCTTGAGAAAGCGGACGAGCAGCTGGTGGTTGCCACCAACTCCGGCTTCAATCCCTTTGAGTACAAGCAGGGCGACAAGTTCGTGGGCATCGATATGGAGATCGCCGCCGCCCTGGCGGAGTACCTGGGCATGGAGCTGGTGATCCTGGACATGGACTTTGACGCGGTGGTGACCAGCGTGGGCAAGAACGGTGTGGACATCGCCATGGCGGGCCTGACCGTGAACCCCACCCGTGCGGAGTCTGTGAACTTCAGCCAGTCTTACTATGAGGCGTCCCAGGTCCTGATCGTGATGGAGGACGACACCACCTTCGACGACTGCGCCACCGCCGCCGACGTGGAAGAGATCCTGAACGGGAAGTAAGATGGACTTTGCGACCATGTGGGATGCGTTCTATACCCAGATGTTCACCTACCAGGGCTATAAAAACGTCCTGGAGGGTCTGGGGGCCACCTGTCAGATCGCGATCGGCGGTCTGCTGATCGGCATCGTGATCGGTACGGTGCTGGCGGTGGCCAAAGTAGTGCCCAAGTACAAGCTCCTGCCCAAGATCTGCTCTGCCCTGGCGGATGTGTACATCGCCCTGTTCCGGGGCACCCCCATGGTGGTCCAGCTGTTGTTGGCCTACTTTGTGCTCATGCCCGCGCTGGGCATCCCGGCCCAGCCGCTGATGGTGGCGATCGTTGCCTTCGGCCTGAACAGCGGCGCTTATGTGTCCGAGATCATGCGCTCGGGCATCGGCGCTGTGGATAGGGGCCAGATGGAGGGCGGCCGGGCGCTGGGCCTGAGCTATGGCACCACCATGGTCAGGGTGGTCATCCCCCAGGCGGTAAAGAACATCCTGCCCACTCTGGGCAATGAGTTCATCACATTGGTGAAGGAGACCTCCGTTGCCAGCTTTATCGCCGTCACGGATCTGACCAAGGCGTTCCGGGATATCGGCGACGCCAACTACGAATATGTGATCCCCTACCTGTGCCTGGCGTTGGTGTATCTGGTGATCGTGCTGGGGATCACGCTGCTGATCCGTTTGATGGAAAGGAGGCTCTCTCAGAGTGATCGAGATCAATGATCTGACCAAGCGGTTCGGAAAGCTGCAGGTCCTGGATGGCATCTCTTTGAATGTGGAAAAAGGGGAGAAGATCGCGATCATCGGGCCTTCCGGCAGCGGCAAGTCCACCTTCCTGCGGTGCATCAACTGTATGGAAGACCCCACCTCCGGCCAGATCGTCTTCGACGGAGTGGACATTACGGACATGAAGGTGGACATCAATGCCCGGCGGCAGAAGATGGGCATGGTGTTCCAGAGCTTTAACCTGTTCAATAACTATACCATTTTGCAGAACATCACCCTGGCGCCGGTGCATATCGCGTTGAAACAGCGGCGCAAGGAGCTGTTGGCCCGGCGGCTTGGCAAGTCCAAGGATACCGCCCCTCTGCCCACCAAGAAGGAGATCCGCCAGCAGGCCGAGGAAAAGGCCATGGCCCTGCTCCGGCGGATCGGACTGGAGGATAAGGCCCAGGTGTACCCCTCCACTTTGTCCGGCGGCCAGAAGCAGCGGGTGGCGATCATCCGGGCCATGGCTATGGACCCGGAGGTGATCCTCTTTGACGAGCCTACCTCCGCCCTGGACCCGGAGATGGTCGGGGAGGTGCTGGCGCTGATCCGGGAACTGGCCCAGGAGGGCATGACCATGCTGATCGTGACCCACGAGATGGGCTTTGCCCGGGAGGTAGCCACCCGAGTCCTGTTCATGGACCAGGGCAAGATCCTGGAGGACGCGCCCCCGGAGCAGTTCTTCACCGCGCCGAAAGATCCAAGAAGCGCGGAGTTCCTGTCCAAGGTCCTGTAAAATGCTTTACCGGCGCCCGGCCATTTGGCTGGGCGCCGGCTTTTGCAGGCGTAGGTGCTTCTTTACTTGCCTCTCCGCAACGCCTTGTTCCTTTGTCCGCCTACTTCTCCACAACGCCCCGTTCTTTTTGCCTACTCACTTGCCTTTTTGTAACGTTCCGTACTTTTGTCCACCCACTTGCCTCTCCCTTTGGGAGAGGTGGCAGGCCGAACGGCCTGACGGAGAGGGTGCTCACG
>CALXFQ010000083.1 GCA_944387625.1 uncultured Oscillospiraceae bacterium | reverse complement strand
TTGGCTCCGCTTTTGTTCGTTGGCTTATCCCTCTTCCTGGACGCCCTCTTCCAAGGCGGGCCGGTCGGCGGCGTTGACGTAGGCCATCAGCTCGTCGCCGGTGATCGTTTCCTTGGCCAGCAGGTACTCGCTGATCTCGTCCAGAAGGCTCCGATTCTTGGTGAGCAGTTCCTTGGTCTGGGCATACACCCGGTCCAGCAGTTCCCGGATCGCCCGGTCCACCGTGGCGGAAGTTTCCTGGGAACAGTCCATATAGGCCTGGCCGTCCAGATACTGATGGGCCACGGTGGCCGGGGCCATCAGCCCCAGCGCCTCGCTCATGCCGTACTGGGCGATCATGTTCCGGGCCAGGGCGGTGGCCCGCTGGATGTCGTTGGCGGCGCCGGTGGTCTGCACCCCGAACACGATCTGCTCGGCGGCCCGGCCGCCTACCAGCATCTTCAGCTCGGTGACCAGCTCCTGGTTGGTGTGGAGATACTTCTCCTCCTCCGGCATCTGCATGGTATAGCCCAGCGCCCCGGAGGTGTGCGGCACGATGGTGATCTTGGACACCGGCTGGGCGTGCTTCTCCAGCGCGGCCACCAGGGCATGGCCCACCTCGTGATAGGCCACCAGCCGCTTCTCCGTGTCCGTCAGCACGGTGTTTTTCTTCTCCGTACCGGCGATCACCGTTTCAAAGGACACCAGCAGATCCTCCTGGTTGACCATCTTCCGGCCCTTCCGCACCGCCCGGAGGGCGGCCTCGTTGACCAGGTTGGCAAGATCCGCGCCCACCGCGCCGGCGGTGGCCTGGGCCAGCTTCTTCAGATCCACATCGTCGGAGAGCTTGATCTTCCGGGTGTGGACCTTCAGCGTGTCCAGACGGCCCTGAAGGTTGGGCCGGTCCACGATGATCCGCCGGTCGAACCGGCCGGGCCGAAGCAGGGCCTTGTCCAGGATCTCCGGCCGGTTGGTGGCCGCCAGGCACACGATGCCCTTAGTGGACTCAAAGCCGTCGATCTCGTTCAGGAGCTGGTTGAGGGTCTGCTCCTGCTCGGTGTTGGAGCCCATCCGATTGTCCCGGGACCGGCCCACCGCGTCGATCTCGTCGATGAAGATGATGCACGGGGCCACCTTGGCCGCCTCCTTGAACAGGTCCCGGACCCGGCTGGCACCCATGCCCACGAACATCTCCACAAAGTCCGATCCGGACATGGAGAAGAACGGCACGTTGGCCTCCCCCGCCACCGCCTTGGCAAGCAGGGTCTTGCCGGTGCCGGGAGAGCCCACCAGCAGCGCGCCCTTGGGCAGCTTGGCGCCGATCTCGGTGTACTTGCCCGGGTCGTGAAGGAAGTCGATGATCTCCTGCAGCGACTCCTTGGCCTCGTCCTGGCCCGCCACGTCCTTGAAGGTGACGCCGGTCTGCTTCTCCATGTACACCTTGGCGGTGGACTTGCCGAAGCCGCCCATGGCCCCGTCTCCCAGCCTCCGGGTGAGCATATTCATCAGCAGGAACACGGCACCCAGCATCAGGGCGTAGGACAAAAGCATCATGATGGCGGAGTTGTCCTCCACGATCAGCCGGTTCACCACCACGCCTTGGGCGGCCAGCTCCGCCGCCAGGGCCATGGTGTCGCCCCCCTGGGGCAGCCCGGTGAAGAAGGCTTTCTGCTGGCCCGCGGGCTTTTCCGCCTCCTCCTTGGTCATATAGATCAGCCGGTCGGACTGGATCTCCACCTCCGCCAGCTGCCCGTTCTCCTTGGCCTCCAGGAAGTCGTTGTAGTCCGCCTCCTGGTAGCGGCTCTTGGAGATGGTGTTGTACAGACTGCTGATCAGCAGCACCACCACCACGGTGATCACCAGGGCCACCAGCATATTGTTCTTCGGCTTTTTACCGCCGGAGGGATCTTTCCCGTTCCGATTCTGAGAAGGGTCTTTTTCCATATCCTCAGATCCTCCTTTACTCAAGTTCCATAAGGTACTAGGGTATCATATCACATTTTTCCCCGGCAAGCAACGTGCGAACGGGTATCTTGCGTTGAATTTTCTGTAAATTCCAAACAGATCCGGCCTTTCCCCGGCGGCAAAAAAGGGTTGGCAAACCGTCCGGGCCATGGTATACTTTCCGTATCGACATTTTCACCTGGGAGGTGAGGGCGTGGACACGGTCCACCACTTGTTTTTGGAGGCCCTGGCCGCCGCGTTGGCAGGTCGGCACGTATCCTGGGGCCGGGAAGTATCCCCTGAAGCGCTGCATCAGGTGCTGGATCTGGCCCGGGCGCACCATGTGCTGCCCATGATCTTGGGGTCGGTGTACCAGTATCCCTCCGCCGCCGGACTAGCGCCACAGGCTCTGGCCGCCTTCCGGCAGGAAACGCTGATCTGCGTATCCACCCAGGCCCGGAAGACCCACGAATTTCTGGAGCTGTATCGGGGCCTGTCCGCCCAGGGCCTGCGGCCTCTGCTGGTGAAGGGCCTGATCTGCCGCAGCCTCTATCCCCAGCCGGACGCCCGCCTCTCCGGGGACGAGGACCTGCTGTGCGGCACGGAACGGTTCCCTGCCTTCCACCAGGCCCTGGTGGCGGCAGGCATGGAGCCCTGCGGCCCTGTGGACAACGACCACGAGGTCCCCTACCGGGCCGCCGCCGGCGCGCTCTATATCGAGCTGCACAAGACCCTTTTCTCCCCCAGCTCCCAGGTCTTCGCCTCCTGGGACGCGCTGTTCCGGGACGCGTCCGCCCGGGCGGTGACGGTGCAGATCCAGGGGGTGCAGATCGCCACCTTGTGTCCTACGGACCATATGCTGTATCTGATCGTCCACGCCTTCAAGCATTTCCTCCACAGCGGCTTCGGCCTGCGGCAGGTGTGCGACATGGCCCTTTTCGCCAACGCCTACGGCCCCCAGATCCAGTGGGCGGAGGTCCTGGACCGATGCGCCGCGATCCGGGCGGACCAATTCGCCGCCGCTGTGCTGAAGATCGGGGAGAAGTATCTGGGCCTGGACCGATCGAAGAGCCGCCTGCCGGACCTGCCCCCGGTGGACGAGGAGCCGCTGCTGCTGGACCTGCTGGCAGGAGGCATCTACGGCGCCGCGGTCCGGGACCGGCTCCACAGCAGCAACATGACCCTCACCGCCGTATCGGACCAGCAGAAGGGCAAAAAAGCCACCACCGGCGTGGTGCGGACGGTGTTCCCTGCCGCCAAAAGCCTGGAAGGCCGGTATCCCTTCCTGCGCCGCCGGCCCTGGCTGCTGCCTGCCGCCTGGACCGCCCGGCTCTTTGGCTACGCCAGGGAGCGGGCGCGGGGATCGGACACCACCGCTTCCGGCGCGATCCGCACCGGCACCCAGCGGATCGAGCTGCTGCGCCGGTACCACATCATCGACTAAAGGAGCGATCTTATGGCCCGCGTCTTCGATACCCAGTCCTACCTGGACATGGTCTGCCAGCTCCTGGACCAGGGCAAGACCCAGGTGCCGGTGACCGTTTCAGGCCACAGCATGGTCCCCTTTCTTCACGAGGGGGACACCGTGTACCTGGACCTGCTGGAGCGCCCGGCAAAGCAGGGGGACATCCTGCTCTACCGCCGCCCCACCGGCCAGTACGTCCTCCACCGGGTGTGGAAGAAGACCGGCAAGGACCTGATGCTGATCACCGGCGACGCTCAGCAGGACCTGGAGCCGGTGCGCCCCCAGGCGGTGTGCGCCCTGGTCACCGCCGCCCTCCACAAAGGCAGGCTCTGCCGGCCGGGGGACCTGCGGTGGTGGCTGTATGCCCATGTGTGGCGGTGGCTCCGGCCCTTCCGCCGCCGACTCATGTCCCTGCGGGAGGCGCTCCGGCGGAAAAAGCGGTAGCCTCCACCGGCCCCCGGACCTTTTCCCGGTGTTTTTTTGTATCCAAAGGGCCGATCGTGCAAAAAGGTCTTTACATTTCCTGGTATAAGTTGTTATAATATATACACTCGTTCACGTCCGGCGGAATGCCGCCCGTCCTGTAAGCAAGGAGGCGATGACCCCATGTACCAGATGCTCAAAGCCACCCAGGCAGCCAAGGCCGAGATCGCCAGCCTGACCACCCGGCAGAAGAACGCCGCTCTGGAGGCCATGGCTCAGAGCCTGTTGGACCGTGCCCCGCAGATCCTGGCCGCCAACCAGGAGGATATGGCCGCAGCCCGGCATACCATGCCCCCGGTGCGGCTGGACCGGCTCCTGCTGACCCAGGACCGGATCGGATCCATGGCCCGGGGGATCCGGGCGGTGGCGGCCCTGCCGGACCCGGTGGGCCACCTGCTGGACGCCCGCACCCGGCCCGACGGGCTTCAGATCCGCCGGGTGTCCGTGCCTATGGGCGCGATCGGCGTGATCTATGAGAGCCGGCCAAACGTCACCTCCGACGCCGCCGCCCTGGCCCTGAAAGCCGGGTCCGTGTGCGTCCTGCGAGGCGGCAAGGAGGCCTTTCGCTCCTGCAGCGCCATCACCGAGGCCCTGCGGATCGGCCTGCGGTCCCAGCACATCACCGAATACGCGGTGAGCCTGGTCCAGGACACCTCCCGGGAAAGCGCCCTGGCCCTGATGACCGCCAGCGGCTATATCGACCTGCTGATCCCCCGGGGCGGTCCGGGGCTGATGCAGGCGGTGCGGGAGCACGCCACCGTGCCCTACATCGCCACCGGCACCGGCATCTGCCATGTGTATGTGGAGCAGTCGGCCGATCAGGACATGGCCCTGTCGATCATCGACAACGGCAAGACCAGCCGCCCGGGGGTGTGCAACGCCACCGAGGTACTGCTGGTGGACCGGTCCATCGCCCAGGAGTTTCTGCCCAAGCTGTACGCCCGGCTGGTGGCCGGCCGGGAGGTGCCGGTCCAGCTCCGGCTGGACCAGACCGCCCAAGCCATCATCCCCGGCGTTCCCGCCGGTCCCCGGGACTTTGACACGGAATTTCTGGACTACATCCTGGCGGTGAAGTGCGTGGACGGCCTGGAAGACGCCATGGCCCACATCGCCGCCCACTCCACCGGCCACAGCGAGGCGATCGTCACCCGGGACCAGAACGCCATGGCCACCTTCACCCAGGAGGTGGACAGCGGCTGTGTGTATGTCAACGCCTCCACCCGGCTCACCGACGGATATGAGTTCGGCCTGGGCAGTGAGATGGGCATCGCCACCCAAAAGCTCCACGCCCGCGGCCCCATGGGCCTGGGCCAGCTGGTGAGCTACAAGTACATCATCCTGGGCAGCGGCCACATCCGCTGACACCAAAACGCGCCGCAGATCTGGCTTAGATCTGCGGCGCGTTTTGCCGTCTGGAGATCTTCATCGGGGAAAGCAGATCCGGATCTGAAAGCCCGCGCCCCATTGGGACGCCGCCTCCAGCCCCAGGCCCAGGTCCTGGGCCATGGCGATGGTGAGCCTGGGCTGGGGGCC
>CALXFQ010000082.1 GCA_944387625.1 uncultured Oscillospiraceae bacterium | reverse complement strand
AAAGCTGCCGCGAAAGCGGCAGCTTTTTCGGCCTTTTCCCCAGGGGGGGAGAGGGCGGCCTTCGTTATTCGCCTACGCCCCTTGCCTATGCCAGCGCTCTTGGCTCTCCCTATGGGAGAGCTGGCACAGGGCTGAAAGCCCTGTGACTGAGAGGGTCGCAACGCGTTGAGAATGACCAGCGCTTAAAAAAAGGGAAAGCTGGCACCCTCTCCGTCAGGCCGTTCGGCCTGCCACCTCCCCCATAGGGGGAGGCAAGTGCGTAGGCAGAATGGTGGAGCGTAGTACAAATGCCCCCATAAGCCCACACGAATGACCGCCTGCCGTTCGGCAGGCGGTCATTCGTCCTTATAAGATCCGATATACCGGCCCGGGGACGTAGGCTTTTACGTCCATGCCGTAGCTGTGGAGCTCCTTGACCATGGAGGAGGACACGGCCACGTTCTCTGCCCGGAAGTACACATATTCCAGCTGGGGGGCGATCAGCTTGTTGACCTCGGCGATGTTCTCCTCATAGTTGTAGTCCATGTTGTTCCGCAGGCCCCGGATCATGTATCCGATCCCCTGGTCCTTGGCGTACTCCGCCACCAGACCGTCGTGGACCAGCACCTGGGCGTTGGTGATGGCCTGCTCACGCAAGGTCTCCTCGATCGCCGCGGCCATTTTGGCGCTGCCGAAGGACCGGCGTTTGTTGGCGTTCACGCCGATCACGATATAGACCTGATCGAACAGGGCCGCCGCCTTCTTCACGATGTCCAGGTGACCGTTGGTGAAGGGGTCGAAGGAGCCGGGGTAGATCGCGTTTTTTATCATGATATCCCTCTTTCCTGTGGCGCTTTCTACATAGTACCCCACCCCGGTCCCGGTGTCAAGACCGGGGCGGCGAAAATGCGCCTACAGCTATTTTTTCTCCCGTCCTTGTAAGATCTGCATGAAAAACAGGTGACAAATCCGGCCCTTCGTGGTATGATAACGGAAGGAGGCGGGCACGCTTAGAGTTTGGGAAGGGGCATTTCCGGCCCCGGCGGACAAGCCCGGGAGGGACTGCCGGGAGCAAAACAGCACCCTGTACAAAGGCACGGCCGGCAGAGCCGGATCTTTGGAAGATGCTCCCATTGACTCGGTGCCGATCTATCGATATAATATTATAAAATATATGAAAGGGGTCCCATTTATGAAAGTAGCATTTTTTGACACCAAGCCCTATGACATCCCCGGGTTCGACCATTTTGCCGCCGGTACGGACCTGGAGATCAAGTACTTCGAGACCAAGCTCAACGAGGACACCGTGTCCCTGGCCGCGGGCTTTGACGCGGTGTGCGTCTTCGTCAACGACACGGTCAACGCCCGGGTGGTGGAGAAGCTGTACGAAGGGGGCGTGCGGGTGATCGCCCTGCGGTGCGCCGGGTTCAACAATGTGGACACCCGGGCCTGCTTTGGCAAGATCCACGTCTACCGTGTGCCGGCCTACTCGCCCTACGCGGTGGCGGAGCACGCCATGGCGCTGCTGCTGACCCTGAATCGGAAGATCCACAAGGCCTACAACCGCACCAGAGAGTTCAATTTCAGCCTGGCGGGCCTGTCCGGCTTCGACCTGCACGGCAAGACCGTAGGCGTGATAGGCACCGGCAAGATCGGCCGGATCTTCGCCGACATCTGCCGGGGCTTCGGCATGAACATCCTGGCCTACGACAAGTTCCCCGCTGCCAACTCTGGGCTGAACTATGTGACGCTGGAAGAGCTGCTGGCCAAGGCGGACATCATCTCCCTCCACTGCCCCCTTACCGAGGAGACCTACCACATGATCAACGACGACACGGTGGAGCAGATGAAGCCCGGCGCGGTGATCATCAACACCTCCCGGGGCGCGCTGATCGACACCGAGTCCCTGATCAACGGCCTGCGGACCCAGATCATCGGCGGCGCCGGCCTGGACGTGTACGAGGAGGAAGGGGACCTGTTCTACGAGGACCAGTCCACCCACATCGTCCACGACGACAACCTGGTCCGGCTGATCTCCATGCCCAACGTGATCGTCACCAGCCATCAGGCGTTCCTGACCCAGGAGGCCCTGAACAACATCGCCCAGACCACCGTGGACAACCTGGTCCGCTTCTCCAAGGACCAGGGCAACCAGGACACCGAGGTCTGCTACCGCTGTGAGCGCCAGGACGCCTGCCGGAAGCAGCGCCATGAAAAGTGCTTCTGATCCCCCGTAACACATTAAGCGCCCCAGCCAAAAAAGGCTGGGGCGCTTAATGTGTCGTCAGTCTTTGATCGTGCCGTCGGGGTTGAACAGGGGCAGTTTTTCCAGGTAGAGGATGTCCTCCCGGTCCTGGGCCTCGCCCTCGGCCAGGATCGCCATCCGGCCGCAGATCTGGCCCCCGGCCTTCTCCACCAGGGCTTCCAGCGCCTCCAGGCTCTCGCCGGTGGAGATCACATCGTCCACCACCAGGATCTTCTTGCCCTTCATCAGGGCGGCGTCGGCGCCGTCCAGGTACAGGTGCTGCTCCTTGGCGGTGGTGATCGAGTGGACGGATACCTCAAAAATGTCCCGCATATACAGCTTGGGTCCCTTCCGGGCCAGGATGTACTTGGCATCGCCGGCCTGGCGGGCCATCTCATGGGCCAGAGGGATGCCCTTGGCCTCGGCGGTGATGATATAGTCATACGCCGGGGCCTTGGCCAGCAGTTCCCGGGCGCAGGCCACGGTAAGCTCCGGGTCGCCAAAGATCACGAAGCCGGCGATATACAGGCTGTCCGTCACCTTGCAGATCGGCAGCTGGCGCTTCAGACCTGCCACGTTCATGGTATAAAACATCGGGGAGACGCTCCTTTTATCCAATTATTCCGTTCCCATGATACAAGATCCGGGAATAAATGTCAAGCGCCCAGATCCTTCCGGTCCACCACCGGCTTGGGCCGGATCTCGCCGGCGGCGGTGAGGGCCATCTTGGTCAGGGAGGGGCCTACCAGCTCATAGATCAGCACGGAGAAGAGTACGATGTTCCGGATCAGCGCGCCTTCAGCGCCGAACTCCGCCGCCACCGTCACCGACATCCCCAGGGCCACACCGGCCTGGGGCAGCAGCGTGATGCCCAGGTGCTTGCAGATCTGAGGCTGACAGCCCATGGCTCTGGCGCTGACGGAAGCGCCGATGATCTTACCGGCGGACCGGGCCAGGATATAGGCCACGCCGATCCCCACCACCGCCAGGTCCGCGAACACCCGCAGGTCCAGCTCCGCGCCGGAGATCACGAAAAACAGCACATACAGCGGGCCGGTCCACCGCTCGGCCTTTTGCATGATCTCCTCGGAGAAGCCGCACAGATTGCAGAAGATCGTGCCGCACATCATGCACACCAGCAGGGAGGAGAAGCCTACATGGAGGGTGCCGATCTGGAAGCTGAGCTTGGACAGCCCGGCGCAGATCGCCACGAAGGCCACCGCCAGGCTCAGCCGCTTGGAGTTGGAGTTGAAATACTTCTCCACCTGGCTGAACACCCAGCCCAGGGCCGCGCCCAGGGCCACCGAGGCCAGGATCTCCACCATGGGGGACACCAGCATCCCCGTCAGGTCCTGCTGGCCGCCGATCAGGGCCTTGGCGATGCCTTTGGACACGGCGAAGACCACCAGGCCCACCGCGTCGTCCAGCGCCACGATCGGCACCAGGATGTCCGTAAGCGGGCCGCGGGCCTTGTACTGGTTGATCACCATCAGCGTGGCCGCCGGGGCGGTGGCGGTGGCGATGGCCCCCAGGATCAGGCAGGTGGACACCGGCAGTTTGTCCCCCAGGAACAGGTGCAGGCCCACCAGCACCAGGTCCACCAGCACGGTGGCGGTCAGGGCCTGGATCACCGCAATCACCGTGGCCTGGCGGCCGGTCTTCCGCAGGGCGCTGATCCTAAACTCGCTGCCCATGGAGAAGGCGATGAAGCCCAGGGCGGTGTCCCCGATCAGGCCCATCTGCTCTACAAAGTCAAAGCTCTGGAACCCCAGCCCGGGGACCTGGAGCCGGCCCAGCACCAGCGGGCCCACCAGCACACCGGCGATCAGGTAGCTGGTCACGTCGGGAAGGTTCAGCTTGGAGGTGAGCCGGGACAGCAGCAGCCCGGCGAACATGGCGATGCCGATCGCCAGCAGGTATTCCATTACGAACACGCCTCTTTTCTCATGATGTCATTCCAAAACTACTATATTATAGCGCTGGCACAGCGCTTTTCAAGATATTTTTTGAACAAAGATCGGCGGATATGTACGGTCCGGCTGGTCAAAGTGGCAGACCTGGCCCGGAAGCGGCGTGCCTGCCGGCAAAACGGAACAGCGCCGCCGGGAAGCCCGGCGGCGCTGCTCTTGCGAAAGGGATCTTGGAAAGAAGAGAGGTAGAAAAGAGGATTTACAGAAAAGAAGGGAGGCGGCTCACGGCTTCCGCCGACCTTCTGAAAATAAGATAAAATACGCTCATGAACGGGCCGTGACACAAATGAAAACAATGATCAACGAAACTATGAACAAATAAAGGATGGACAAAACAGCAGGACATGGTATAATCTTTTAGACGAGAAAAGTTTGAAAAACCCGGACTATTGTTTGAAAGTGCCGGTATATGAACAAGAAGGAGCGATGACCTTTATGGAACAGATCAAGCAATGGCTCACCGGGCTCATGGGCGGCGCCGCCACCAAGGCGCTGACCTTCGTGGTGATCGTGGCGGTGGGGATGGGGATCATCCGAATGGTGATGGCCGTCGTGGACAAGGCCCTGGAAAAGTCCAAGCTGGAAAAGGCGGCCCACAGCCTGATCCGGTCCCTGGTCAAGACGGTGCTGTATGTGCTGTTGGGGCTGATCGCGGCGTCCAGTCTGGGGATCGACGTCACCGGCGTGATCGCCCTGGCAAGCGTGTTGTCCCTGGCCGTATCCCTGGCGGTGCAGGACCTGCTGGCCAATGTGATCGGGGGCTTTACCCTGCTGTATACCCAGCCGTTCCACTCCGGGGACATGGTGGAGATCGCCGCCGAGTCCGGCACCGTGGTGGAGATCGGCATGGCCTACACCAAACTGCGTACCGGGGACAATAAGGAGATCTCCATCCCCAACAAGGCGGTGGTGGCGGCGGACATCGTCAACTACTCCATCACCGGCCGCCGCCGGGTGGACATCACCGTGTCCGCCTCCTACGACGCCCCGACGGACACGGTGCTCACCGCGCTGTATGAGGCCGCCCAGGTCCCTGGGGCCTTGGAAGATCCGGCCCCCTTCGCCGCGATCGACAGCTACGGCGACCACGCGATCGCCTACGTCCTGCGGGTGTGGAGCGACACCCAGGACTACTGGGATGTGTACTACGCGGTCAACGCCAAGGTCCGCCAGACCTTTGCCGCCCACAGCATCGAGATGACCTATCCCCATCTGAACGTCCATCTGCAAAAATGATCCTCTCCACACCGCGCCCCACCCCAGGGCGCGGTGTCCCCGTCCCTGCCTCCCGTCCTTCCACCAACGCCCTTGGCTCTCCCTTTGGGGGTGAGCGAAGCGAAGTCGCGGTAGTGAATGACGGTCCGGTGGACCGTCAGAGC
>CALXFQ010000081.1 GCA_944387625.1 uncultured Oscillospiraceae bacterium | reverse complement strand
GGCTCTGACGGTCCACCGGACCGTCATTCACTACCGCGACTTCGCTTCGCTCACCCCCAAAGGGAGAGCCAAGGGCGTGGGAGGAAGGCCGGGGCGTTCTCCCAAAGGGAGAGCCGAGGGCGCTGGCGGAGTTAGGGGCGTACAGCGGATCTTCTCTTGCGCCCTGGGGCAAAAAAGCGCCGAGCGTCTGTTGGGACGCTCGGCATTTATTTATTCTTACTGCTCCTGGAAGGGCTTCAGGTACTGCTGGCGGCGGCGCTCCCGCTCCTGGGCGTAGGCTTCGTCGGTGCCGTCGTGGAGCTGGCGCAGATACTCGTGGTGGTCCAGAAGGATCTGCTCGTTCTCCCGGCCCAGCATCATCAGGGCGATGGAAGAGCACTGGTCCGCGGCCCGCTCCAGATGGGTCAGGGCCTCCACAAAGGCCAGGCCGGTGTTTATTGAACAAAGGCCGTTTTTCAGCCGCTGGGTGTGGCGCTTGCGAAGGAGCACCACCATGTCGTCGATGGTCTCCTCCAGCGGCTCCACGGTCCGGGCTTTGGCCGTGTCCCCGGCGGCGAAGGCGTCCACTGTGATCTGGAGGATCTCGTTGACGGCGCTGATCAGGATGTTCAGCTCCTCCTTGGCCTCCATGGAGAAGCCATGGCCTTCCTCCTTGGCACGCTGGCCCAGCTCCATCAGGTTGGTGGCGTAGTCGCCGATCCGCTCAAAGTTGGGGGCGGTCTGCAAAAGCATATCCACCTGCAGGTCCTCGTCCTTTTGCTCTACCACCTTGCTCAGGCCGATCAGGAAGCGGTCCGAAGCGTCGGTGAACTGGTCCAGGCAGTCCTCTTCCTCCAGGATCTGGGCCACGTCCTCCTCCCGGTAGTCCAGCAGCTGCTTACAGCCCCGGGCAAAGTTGTCCGTGGCCACCTGGCCCATGGCGGCGATGGCCTTGGAGGCCTCGCTCACGGCGATGGCAGGGGAGATGTAGAGCTTCTCATCCAGGGTGTGCAGCTCCGGGTGGCGCTGGGGCTGTTCCTTGTCCTCCGGGATCACCCACAGCGACAGCTTCACCAGCGCGCTGGTGAAGGGGATCAGCAGCACGGCGGACAGCAGGTTGAACATGGTCTGGAAGTTGGCGATGATGCCGCTGTCGGCGGTCTGCTGCCAGAACTCCGCGCCCCATACACCGTTGGCCTGGAGGATGCTCATGACCACCATGAACACCACCGCGCCGATGGCGTTGCAGGCGATATCCGTCACGCCCACCCGGCGGGAGTCCTTGTTCTCATTGCCGATGGAGCAGACCATGGCGGTGGTGATGCAGGTGCCCAGGTTGATGCCCATGATCACCGGGTAGGCCATGGCGAAGGTGATCCCCGCCCCGCCGGAGGCGGCGGCGGACTGGGCCACGGTCTGCAGCATGCCCACGGTGGCCGAGGAGCTTTGAACGATCATGGTCAGCACCAGGCCGAAGAGGATGCCAAAGAGCGGGTTGGACAGGAAGTCCAGGAACATCTCGAACACGGCGGTGCCTACCAGAGGCTCCACGCCGGAGGTCATCAGATCCAGGCCGGTGAACAGGATGCCGAAGCCGATGCAGATGTCGCCAATGGGCTTGGCGGACTTCTTCTTCACGAACATCAGCAAAATGATGCCCACCAGCAGGGCCAGAGGCGCCAGGGTGTCGGTGTCAAAGAGCCACAGGAACCAGTTGTCCCCGGCGTCGATGGCGCCCAGGCGGATGATCTGGGCGGTGACGGTGGTGCCGATGTTGGCGCCCATGGCGATCGACACGGCTTGCTTCAGGTTCAGCACACCGGCGCCTACCAGGGCCACGGTGAGCACGATCGTAGCCGAGGAGCTCTGGATCACCGCCGTGACCAGCGTGCCGGTGATCACGCCCATGACCACATTGCCGGTGACCTTTTCCAGCACCCGCTTCAGCGCGGCGCTGGAGCTGTTCTTCAGGCCATCGCCCATCAGGTTGATGCCGTAAAGGAACATGGCCAGACCGCCCAGCAGCATGATCACCGCGCTGGATATGTCCATAATACTCATTTGTTGTCCTCCATTTCTGGGTCCGCGGGCCATGAGGGCGCCGCAAAAAATACAGCAGGCCTTCCCGGATGGAAGTCCTGCCAGAAAACGACCGGCCGCACAGCGGCGCGCCGCCCTGATCCTGATCGCATCGTTGCGAATAAATAAAGACGCTCCCGCGCTTTATGACAGACTCCACCGCTTATTCAGGCAACTACCATAATTCTACAAAGTTTCCCTGCGCTTGTCAAGACAAAATACGCCCAAGGCCCCGGCGGGGGGCCGCCGGGGTCAGCGATGGAGATAGCGTTTCAGGGCCGGCAGGGCATTTTGGCCGTCCTGGTAGCCCAAATAGTACAGTTTTCCCAATTTTTCCATATCCGGCTCCAGACGGAGCACGTCCGGGTCTTTGGAGGGGGCGATCATGAAGAGCCGCCCTGCCCGGTGGAGCTGGGACAGGGTCTGGCAGTCGGTGTTGTACCGGCTGTGGCCCAGGTCCAGCTGGCGGGCCAGCTTGGGGTAGCGGCGGTAGACCTGGCTGGCCGGGCTGGGCCGCTCTTGCGGGGGATAGCGGAAGTCCGCCGTCCGGGAGCGGACCACCAGGATCTTCTCATAGCCCTGGGCCATGGCCCAGGCGTAGGGGATCTTCACCGAGCACCCGCCGTCCAGGTAGGGGGTCCCCTCCAGCATCACCGGCCGGGACACATAGGGCATGGAGGCCGAGGCCCGGACCGCCCCGAAAATGTCCCGGAAAAGCCCCTTCTCAAAATACACCGGCTGGCCGGTGCGGCAGTTGGTGGCCACCGCCACGAACCGCCGGGCCGGGTGATAGAACCGGGCCTCGTCAAAGGGAAGCTCCTGGTTCACCTGATCGAAAACAAAGTCGAAGCCGATCGGGCCCCGGTTGTGCCGCAGGGCGGTCAGGCCCACATACCGGCTGTCGTGGCGGTACATCAGATTGATCCGGGCCGCCCGGCCGATCTGCCCGGCCACATAGTTCACCCCGTTCAAGGCCCCGGCGGAGACCCCCACGGTGCACTGGAAGTTGATCCCCGCCTCCATCAGCGCGTCCAGCACCCCGGAGGTATACACGCCCCGGAAAGCGCCGCCCTCCAGCACCAGACATCCGGGGCAGATCTTATCGGAGGCCGTGCCCTGGGGCAGATCCTCTACACCGGAAAACACTTTGTTGAACATTGCGGGCTCCTTTCTCCTGCCCGGCGCGCCGGGGGGATGGTTTCCCCTATTATAGCGCAAGTCCCCCTATAAATGCAACGGTTTTCCCCTATTGCGATCCGGGCCGGATCGGTGTAAACTATAGGGGCGGGCCAGCCCCGGGAAAGGAGCGTTCATCGTGAGAGAATATGAGCTGATCCACGAGATCCCCAATATGTGTCCCAACAATCAGCGGCGGGATGTGTTTTTCCAGGAGGTGGCCTGCGACGATCCGGTGGCCTACACCCGTCAGCTTTTGAAGGCGGAGCAGATCCAGCTCTCCTGGGAGGAGCGGGACGACGGCACCGTCACCGTCTTCGCCGTCAGCGACGGCCTGGACCATAAATTCGTCTATACACCGATCTGAAGACCATAGGAGGAAGACCATGCTGGAAAATACACAGCTTCAATATGACGTGATCATCATCGGCGCCGGTCCCGGCGGCATTTTCGCGGCCTACGAGCTGCTGGAAGGGAACAAGGGTCTGAAGGTGGCGGTGCTCGAGGCCGGACACCCCCTCAGCTGCCGCCGCTGCCCCATCGATGGGGACAAGGTCAAAAGCTGCATCGGCTGCAAGGTGTGCAGCATCATGAGCGGCTTCGGCGGCGCCGGAGCCTTCTCCGACGGCAAGTACAACATCACCAACGACTTCGGCGGCACCCTCCACGAGTACATCGGCCGGCGGAAGGCGCTGGAGCTGATGCGCTATGTGGACGACATCAATATGCGCTACGGCGGGGCAGGAACCAAGCTCTATACCACCGCCGGGTCCCGGTTCAAGACCTTGTGCATGAACAACGACCTGCACCTGCTGGACGCCTCCGTGCGCCACTTGGGCACGGACATCAACTATGTGGTCCTGGAGAACCTGTACGCCCACCTGAAAGAGCGGGTGGACTTTTACTTCGACGCCCCGGTGGACACGGTCTGTCTGACCGACGGGGGCTACCAGGTGCGCGGCAAGGCCGGGACCTTCACCTGCGCCCGGTGCGTGGTGTCCGTGGGCCGCAGCGGCAGCAAGTGGATGGAGCAGGTCTGCCGGGATCTGCAGATCCCCACCCGGTCCAACCGGGTGGATATCGGCGTCCGGGTGGAGCTTCCTGCGGAGGTGTTCGCCCATCTGACCGATGAGCTTTACGAGAGCAAGATCGTCTACCGCACCGAAACTTACGAGGACAAGGTCCGCACCTTCTGCATGAATCCCCGGGGAGTGGTGGTCAACGAGAACACCAACGGCATCATCACCGTCAACGGCCACAGCTATGAGGACCCGGCCATGCATACCGCCAACACCAATTTCGCCCTGCTGGTGTCCAAGCACTTCTCCGAGCCGTTCAAGGACTCCAACGGCTACGGCGAGTCCATCGCCCGGCTGAGCAATATGCTCGGCGGCGGAGTGATCGTCCAGCGCTTCGGCGACCTGATCCGGGGCCGCCGGTCCACCAAGGCCCGGATGGAGGAGTCCTTCGTGGTCCCCACCCTGAGCGCCACCCCCGGCGACCTGAGCCTGGTGCTGCCCAAGCGGCTCCTGGACGGCATCATCGAGATGATCTACGCCCTGGACAAGGTAGCCCCCGGCACCGCCAACGACGACACCTTGCTCTACGGCGTGGAGGTGAAGTTCTATAATATGGAGGTGGCGGTGGACCACCGGCTGATGAGCCCCCATGAAGGGCTGTATATCATCGGCGACGGCAGCGGCATCACCCACTCCCTGTCCCACGCCTCCGCCAGCGGCGTCCATGTAGCCCGGGATATCCTGCAGACTTTGGAAGGCTGATCTGGCGGCCCCACGAACGCCAACAAGGGCGCGCCGCGGCGACCGATCTGTTGAAGATCTGCCCCTTATAAAGACCGAGCGGACGGCTGTTTTGGCCGTCCGCTCTTTGCTGTTACTGCAGGCCCTGCTCGTAGGCCTCGATCATTTTCTTGACCATCTGGCCGCCGACGGAGCCGGCTTCCCGGGAGGTCAGGTGACCGTTGTAGCCGTTGGTCAGGTTCACACCCACCTCAGAGGCAGCCTGCATCTTGAACTTGTCCATAGCCTCCTTGGCCTGGGGCACGTTGATCTGGTTGTTGCTCTTCATAGTATTCCTCTCCTTTTCCTGTTTCTTCGGAAAGGGATGATCTCCGAAGAAACCATCTGTTCTTTCCGCAAGCCTATTTTTCGCCGGTATGGAAAAGGATAACCCTGTTTCTTTCAGGAGAAACCACCAGATCGTTCCAATGGCGAGGCGTTTTGGAACGGGACCGGCGGCATCGTGGGCAGATCGCCCAGCACGGCGGATCGGAAACGTTGTGGGAGCTGCCCATTTGAAACGGGCGAAGAGAACTGCTAAAATGAGGATAGACGGAAATGACCTGGAATTAGGAGGTATACGATGTATT
>CALXFQ010000080.1 GCA_944387625.1 uncultured Oscillospiraceae bacterium | reverse complement strand
GGACCGTCAGAGCCGCGACCGGGCGCGCCGCAGCGCGCTGGCACGGACCCGAAGGGGCCGTGACTGAGAGGGTAGCGACCTTTCGCATATATCCGGCGCCCCAAAAATTAAGGAACGCAAGCACCCTCTCCGTCAGGCCGTTCGGCCTGCCACCTCCCCCATAGGGGGAGGCAAGTGCCTGGGCAGAATGTTGGGGCCTTTCATCCCCTTACCGCTTGCGGTCTTCCATGTGGCCGGAGTTGATCACCGGGGGCTTGGGGTCCTTCATCTCCCAGTCCGGGGCCTTTGGCTCGGCATCGTGCTTTTCCTCTTTCATCTTCTTCCCTCCTTGCAGATCCTGCTTTTTTAGGGTCTGCAAATGTTTTTTCCTTTATACCCCTTGACAGATCGCCGCCATAGGCATATACTATACTTACACATGAACGGTTGCTCATATGTCGATTTAAAAGGAGGTCCTTATGGCTACCAAGATATACCCGATCCACGGCCTGGGCTGTGCCCACTGCGCCGCAAAAATGGAGGACAAGATCCGCCAGCTCCCTCAGGTGGAGGACGCCTCGATCGTCTTCGCCACCGGCCAGCTCCATCTCACCGCGGACGATCCGGACGCTCTGCTCCCCCAGGTCCGGCAGATCTTGTCCTCGGTGGAGGCCCAGGCCCGGATCGGCGTCCCGGAGGAGCACCGGGGCTGTACCCACTGCCATGACCACGACCATGAGCATGATCACCAGCACCACCATGACCATGACCACGAGCATGATCACCACCACGACCACGACCATGACCACGGTCCCCACCAGGGGGCGGTGCTGATCGTAGGTGGGGCGCTCTTCGCTCTGGGGGCGGTGCTGTCCGCTTTGGAGCTGGAGGTCCCTGCCAAGGTGGTGTATCTGGCCAGCTATCTGCTGTTGGGCCTGCCGATCTTGAAGGCATCCGTGGAGGGGCTGGTCCGGGGCCATGTGCTGGACGAGAACTTTCTGATGTCGATCGCCACCATCGGGGCCTTCTGCATCGACCAATTCCCGGAGGCGGTTGGGATCATGCTCTTCTACCGGGTAGGGGAATATTTTGAGCACCTGGCGGTGGGCCGGAGCCGGAAGCAGATCATGGAAGCGGCGGACCTGCGGCCAGAGACCGTGACCCTGGCGGACGGCACCCGGATCCCCGCCGCCGACGCCAAGGTAGGCGACCTGCTGCGGATCCTTCCCGGGGACCGGATCGGCCTGGACGGCACGGTGATCGCCGGGGAGAGCCGGCTGGATACCGCCCCGATCACCGGCGAGCCGGTGCCTCTGCGGGTGGTCCCCGGGGACGCCATCTCCTCCGGCTGTGTGAACCTGGCCGCCCCCCTTACGGTCCGGGTGGACCAGCCTCTGGAAAACTCCCTGGTGAGCCGGATCTTGCACTCGGTGGAGGAAGCCGCCGCCAGCAAGCCCCGGATCACCCGGTTCATCACCCGGTTCGCCCGGATCTACACCCCGGTGGTGGTGGCCGCCGCGGCGGCCACCGCCCTGATCGGAGGGCTGGTCACCGGCGACTGGCACTACTGGGTGTACACCGCCCTGTCCTTCCTGGTGATGAGCTGTCCCTGCGCCCTGGTCCTGAGCGTGCCGCTGGCCTTCTTCTCCGGCATCGGCGCAGGCAGTAAAATGGGCATCTTGTTCAAGGGCGGGGCCACGATCGAGGCCCTGGCCGGCGTCCGGGTGGCGGTGATGGATAAGACCGGCACCCTGACCCACGGCGACTTTGCCGTGCGCCAGGTGGTGGGGCCGCCGGAACTGCTGGCCCTTTGCGCCGGGTGTGAGCAGCTGTCCACCCACCCGATCGCCAAGAGCATCGTCGCCGCCGCCCAGGGGCTGGACCTGCCCCAGCCGGAAGCGCTGGAGGAACTGCCGGGCCTGGGGCTGAAGGCCCGGTGCCAGGGCAGCGCCGTGCTGTGCGGCAATGAAAAGCTGATGGCCGCCCACGGCATCCCGGTGCCTTCCGCCGGGGAGGGCGCGGTGGTCCATGTGGCCCGGGACGGGCAGTACCTGGGCTACATCCTGGTAGGCGACCAAATCAAGGAGGACGCGCCTGCCTCGGTGCAGGCGGTGCAGGCCATGGGCATCCGCACCGCCATGCTCACCGGGGACCGGGCGGAGGCCGCCCAGCCGGTGGCCCGGGCGTTGGGGATCGAAGAGGTCCACGCCCAGCTCCTGCCCCAGGAGAAGCTGGAGCGCCTGCGGGACCTTCGGGCACGCTGCGGCCCGGTGCTGTACGTCGGCGACGGGATCAACGATGCCCCGGTGCTCTCCAACGCCGACGTCGGCGCGGCCATGGGCTCCGGCGCCGACGCCGCCCTGGAGGCGGCGGACCTGGTGTTCCTCACCAGCCGGACCGCCGCCATCCCCCAGGCCCTGAAGCTGGCCCGGCGGACCCGGCAGATCGCCCTTCAGAACGTGGTCTTCGCCCTGGGGGTGAAGGCGCTGGTGATGGTCTTGGGGCTGACGGGCCAGGCGTCCTTGTGGGCGGCGGTGTTCGCCGACACCGGGGTGTCGATCCTGTGCGTCCTCAATTCCCTGCGGCTGCTGTATACAAAAAAGTAACATTTTCTGCCGGAAGAATGGTTGCCATCCCAGTTGGGCCATTGTATAATGGTCCCACTACGACCCTGGAGGGAATGACCATGAAAAAAAGAACCTTGCTCCTGCTCCTGTCCCTGATCCTGGCGGTGGGCCTGCTGGGCTGCGGCGGCGACCCGGACACCACCGAGCCTCATTCCTCAGGCCAGACGGACCCGGCCACGGAAGTGACCATGGTGGTCACCGCGGACACGATCGGCCAGCTGGAGAACTACCCTGCCCTGAAAAAAGCGGACCTCACCGGCAGCACCTGCTATGCCCAGATCCTGGAGTACCAGGCCCGCCACCCGGAGGTGGAGGTGATCTACACCGTATGCCTGGGCAACACCTGGGTGGATCCTACCATCACCGCTCTGCGGCTGCCGGAAGGCTCCTATGACTACGACACCCTGCTGGAGAACCTGCAATACCTGCCCCAGCTGACCTCCCTGCACCTGCCCGGCACCAGCCGGACCGCTCAGCAGGTCCAGGCCCTGCGGGAGGCCGCCCCCAACATGGCCATCTCCTGCACCGTGATGGCGGGCGATCTGGAGCTGGACTCCCAGACCACCGAGCTGGACCTGAGCGGCCTGACCGCCGAAGAGGTGGACGCGCTGCTGCCGAAGCTGGCCTTCCTGCCGCAGCTGGAGAAGATCGACCTGACCGACGAGTCCGGCGCTTCCCCGCTCACCGTGGACCAGGTCCTGGCCCTGCGCCAGGCCGTCCCCCAGGCATCGATCGACTACAACTTCCAGCTCTTCGGCCAGACCGTCAACGCCAGCGCGGAGCGGGTGGAGTTCAAAGAGGTCAATATCGGCGACCAGGGAGAGGCCCAGATCCGCCAGGCCCTGGACCTGCTGACCGACTGCTCCTATTTCCTGCTGGACGACTGCGGCATCGACTATGAGATCCTGGCCTCGATCCGGGACGACTACCCTGACACCGAAGTGGTCTGGCGTGTATGGGTATGGGAGCGCAGCTGGCTCACCGACACCGACACTCTGCGGGCGGTGTACCATGTGGACGACTCCAACTCCGGCCCCTTCAAGTACCTGACCAAGGTCAAGTACATGGACCTGGGCCACAATACGGAGATGAGCGACATCAGCTTCTGCGCCTATATGCCGGACCTGGAGATCGCGATCCTCTCCGGCTCCCCGATCACGGACCTGACCCCCCTGCAAAACTGCAAGAAGCTGGAATTTTTGGAGCTGGCCTGGTGCGGCCACCTGACGGACATCTCCCCCCTGGCCGGGTGCACCGGGCTGAAGTACCTGAACCTGGGCCACACCCGGGTGGACGACCTGTCCCCGGTAAAGGACCTGCCGCTGGAGATGCTGAGCTTCGTCAACTCCGGCAACCGGGTGGGCTTCACCGCCAGCGACTGGGCGCAGATCCAGGCCCAGCATCCCGACTGCTGGATCACCTATGAGCCCCTCCAGGACAACAGCGCCACCCCCTACAGCACCGGCTGGCGCTACACCCGGTCCGGGGGCTACACCACGATCTATCGGAAGGTCCGGGACGTGTTCGGCTATGACGCCATGGCCGGCAACACGCCCCCCACCCTCACCGGCGACGCCGCGGTGACGGAAGTGACCCAGGTGGTCACTTCCGACACCATCTCCGGCCTGGACCGCTACCCCCATCTGGAAAAGGCGGACCTGTCCGGCAGTACCTGCTACGACGCGATCATCCAATACATCCAGTCCCATCCCCGGGTGGAGGTGCTCTACACCGTCCCCCTGGGGGGCTGCACGGCGAAAAGCACCGACGTGGAGCTGAGATTGTCCGCCGGCCAGTACAGCTATGAACGCCTGCTGGCCGGTCTTCGGTATCTGCCGGCGCTGAAGCACCTGACCCTGCCTGCCACCACCCTCACTTCCCAGCAGATCGCCGGCCTCCGGGCCGCCTATCCGGCGCTGGACATCAACTGCACCGGCAAGACCGCCGTGGACCTGTCCGCCGTCCCTGCCGACCAGGCGATCGACGCCCTGGCAGGATACCCGGACGCGGTGTATGTGGAACTGATGACCTCCGGCGGCGGCTCCAACTTCTCCATCGCCGATGTAAAGCTCCTCCAGCAGACCTACCCCAACATCACCTTCCACTACACCTTCGACCTGTTCGGCAAGACCGTGTCCACCACCGACCAGCGGATCGAGTATGTGCAGGTGTCCATCGGCAACAGTGGGGAGGCCAAGCTCCGCCAGGCCCTGGACATTTTGCAGTGCTGTACCTACTTCAAGCTGGACGACTGCGGCATCGACTATGAGATCCTGGCCTCGATCCGGGACGACTACCCTGACACCGAAGTGGTCTGGCGTGTATGGGTATGGGAGCGCAGCTGGCTCACCGACACCGACACTCTGCGGGCGGTGTACCATGTGGACGACTCCAACTCCGGCCCCTTCAAGTACCTGACCAAGGTCAAGTACATGGACCTGGGCCACAATACGGAGATGAGCGACATCAGCTTCTGCGCCTATATGCCGGACCTGGAGATCGCGATCCTCTCCGGCTCCCCGATCACGGACCTGACCCCCCTGCAAAACTGTAAGAAGCTGGAGTTTTTGGAGATCGCCTGGTGCGGCTATGTAAAGGACGTGTCCCCCCTGGCCGGGTGCCACCGGCTTCGCTACCTGAACGTGGGCCACACCCGGGTGAAGGACTTCTCCGCCCTGACCGGCCTGGACCTGAAAATGCTGAGTTATGTAAACTCCGGCAACCGGGTAGGCTTCACCGAATACCATTGGGAGCAGATCCAGGAGCAGTTCCCCACCTGCTGGATCACCTTCAATCCCCTGGCGGACAACAACGCCTCCCCCTACAGCACCGGCTGGCGCTATAAAGCCGCCGGCGGCTACACCCCGATCTACCGCAAGGTCCGGGACGTGTTCGGCTACGACTACATGGTGGTGTGACCGCCCCGGCCTCCCGCCAGCCCGCTTGGCTCTCCCTTTGAGAGAGCGTCCGATCTTCCACCGACCCACTTGGCTCTCCCTTTGGGGGTGAGCGAAGCGAAGTCGCGGTAGTGAATGACGGTCCGGTGGACCGTCAGAGCC
>CALXFQ010000079.1 GCA_944387625.1 uncultured Oscillospiraceae bacterium | reverse complement strand
TTGGCAGAGGATGAGGGATTCGAACCCCCGCAAACGGAGTCAGAGTCCGGTGTGCTACCGTTACACAAATCCTCTATCTCATGAACAATGATATTATACACACAAGTCCAAAAAAGTCAATACCCAATTTTCTTTTTTGGAAAATTCCCGGGCAAGGGAAGCTTGCCCGGGATATCTGGTTTTATTCCCCTTCTCGGTTCAGCACAGCGCCTACAGTCTTGAAGATGATCTTCCAGTCCACCAGGAAGCTGCGCTCTTGGATGTACTTCAGGTCCAGGGCCATCCAATCGTCGAAGCTGATCTCGTTGCGCTTGGGCTGGATCTGCCAGTAGCAGGTCAGGCCGGGGGTCACATACATCCGCTGCTTTTGCAGGTCGTCGTACATCTCCACCTCCCGGGGCAGGGCCGGACGGGGGCCGACGATGCTCATGTCCCCTTTCAGGATGTTCCACAGCTGGGGCAGCTCGTCCAGGCTGGTGGCCCGGATGAACCGGCCCACCCGGGTGATCCGGGGATCGTCCTTGATCTTGAAGGCCGGGCCGTCCATCTCATTGTGCTGCAGCAGCTCCTGGAGCCGCTCCTCCGCGTCCACATACATACTGCGGAACTTATACATCTTGAACAGTTTCCCGTCCCGGCCGCAGCGGACCTGGGAGAAGATCGGACTGCCATGAGGATCGTCCAGAAATACCACCAGGGCAACGATCGCCATCACCGGCAGCAGCAAGGCCAGCGCCAAAGCAGAGAAGATGATATCCTGTCCCCGGCGAAGGATCCAATAGCCGCGCTTGGTACGCAGCTGCTCCTTTCGGTCCAGAGTCACCAACCGCTCCTTCTGGGGCGCGGTCCCATTCCTCTTCACGAAGCATGACCTCCTAAAGTCGTATATGTCAGTATGGATATCCGCTCGCAATTCCGCTTCAATCATACCACATTTTCCTTTCATTGTCGAGTGCAGATCCTTGATCTGGATCCTCATTCTAGCATGATCCTTCAAAAAATGTGTGAATGATCGGTAAAATCCAAAAGATCCGCCGCGTTTTCGCGGCGGATCTCAGACTGTCGAAAAACCCCTTCGGGGCTTTTCGACAAAAAAGATGCACTCTGCCGCGCGCATGATCTGTACGCCTTTGGCGTCCAGATCCCACACTTGCAGCCTGTAAGGTATTTTCCGCCAGGTACACGCCCTGGCAGAAAATGGATCGGACCTCTTTGCCGTCTGCGGACGGCAAACTCTGCGAGGCTTTGGGGACACGCTGAGTTCCGCCGCGTTTTCGCGGCGGATCTGCGCTTTATCCTATCGTTCCCAGGGGAACGGCGCGCCTTTGAGCACCTGGCGGCGGATGTGTTCCAGGGTCCGCTCCTCCCCCTGGTCCCGGATCATGGTCAGCAGGAACTCCAGCTCCCGGCGGGTCTGCGGATGCATCAGGTCCTTCTCCCGGCTGCGAAGCAGATACCGCAAAGGCGAGCCGGTGTCGTAGCGGTCGCCTTCGTAGACCTTGCAGGCGGCCAGACGGTCGGCCACCATCTCCGCCAGGTAGCGCCTGGGCATAGGCACCGCCTGATATGTACGGCTCACCGGGTCCATGTCCGTCCAGTATTCGTAGTGATGGCGGTTCCGGCCCTTGTGGTGCATCCAAGCCTCGCTGTAGCCCTTGTCCTCCCGCTCGGCGGCGTTAGGGCTGCGGCTGCCCTGATAGTACCGGGCGCCGGTCCAGAACTCCACCGGGGCGTATTTGGACAGATCATGGGTCAGCCCCTGCCAATACAGCCCCATCCGAAAGCAGCCCTTCAGCACCAGAAAGCGGTGGATGGTGATGGTCTTGAAATGCTTCCACGGTCTCAATCGTCCCACCGTCCTCAGCCGAACAGTTTTTCCCGGTAGGCCCCGGACTCGATCAGCCGCCGGAAGTTCTCCACCACCATGGGCTTGTCTTCCCGATAGGTGAAGCCGAACCACTTGTCATTGGTGGGCAGCACCTTCACCGACACCTTCCCTTCCCGGAGCAAGCCGCCCATATAGATCGGCAGAAGATACTCCGCGGTCAGCGGCTCCCGGGCCACCTGGGTCTGGAAAAAGGTCCGAAAGCCCTCCTCCAGGATCTGGAGGAAGTGGGCGTCCAGGCCCCACATATTCATGGACACGATCGACGCCGGATCGATCGCCGCCCCACCGACCCGGGGGCCTTCCGGGGTGCTCAGGATGTCCCGGGTCTCCACCACATCGGTCAGATACCCCTGCTCGTCCACCTGGCACAGTCCCCGGGTGACGCCGCCGTTCTCCGACAGGGTGTTTTTCAGCACGAAGCCCGCCATGCAGTACTTGCCCGGCCCCACCTCCTGGGTCAGGAAGCGGTGGAAACGCCGGAACGCCTCTTTCCCGTAGTAGTCATCGGCGTTGATCACGGCGAACGGCCCATCCAGCACCGCCTTGGCCGCCAGCACCGCCTGGCCGGTGCCCCAGGGCTTGGTCCGCCCCTCCGGGACAGAAAACCCAGCCGGCACATCCTCCAGGCTCTGGTAGGCATAGGCCACCTCCACCCCCCGGGCGGCGCAGACCGCCTCGATCCGATGGCCGATGGCCTGGCGGAAGGCCGCTTCGATGTCCCGCCGGATCACGAATACGATCTTATCAAAACCCGCGCAGACCGCGTCATAGACGGAATAGTCCATAATGATCTCGCCATTGGGCCCTACCGGCTCCAATTGCTTGATGCCGCCGCCAAACCGGGACCCCAGGCCCGCAGCCATGATGACCAATGCTGTTTTCATGGATATATGCTCCTTTTTTTCCTTTATTTCTTATGCCCCGCTCGTTTCGGGGCGGCCATGTATCGGGCCTTTAGGATCTTCTTTTCAGTTTTCCCAGGATCTGCCCCAGGACCTGGCGCACCAGCGGTTCCCTGGCCACCAGCAGGGTCAGGCCATAGGCGGCAAAGAACAGCACCGCCGACAGCGCCAGAGAGAGGAAGCTGCCCAGGGTCTGGCCCCACCGGCTCAGGTCCAGCCCGTTGACCCACCAGGAGGCAGCCACACCGGCGGCCAGGGCCAGGCCGATCTTCCAGTACTGGATCTTCTTCATGGAGGGCAGGACCTCCTTTCGGAGCATCACCAGCTGGACCACCATCACCGCGCCTTCGGCCACCATGTTGGCGGTGGCGGCGCCGGCGGCGCCGAAGCGGGGGATCAGCAGGGCGTTGAGCACCAGGTCCACCACCGCCCCGGCCACGATCGACCACAGCACGGACAGTTCCCTGCCCATGGGCACCAGGATCTGGATCCCCAGGATGTTGGAGATCCCCACGAACAGCAGTACCGGCATAGCGATCTGCATGGGCAGCACCGCCCCGGCATACTCCGGCCCGGACAGCAGATAGATCCCATCCCGGGCGAACAGGATAAAATAGAGCATCATGGGGGTGGCCGCCACGAACACGAAGTTCAGGGCCTTCCGGGTGATGCCCCGGAACTGGTCCCACAGCTTATGCTCCACATAATACGATGCCCGGGGCAGCAGCACGGTGCCTAAAGAGGTGACGATGCTCACCAGGATGTTCTTGATCCGGACCGCGGCGTTGTAATAGCCCACGGTGGTGTCCGTGTCCATAAAGCCCAGCATCACCGTATCCAGGTTGGTGTAGATCGTGGAGGCGCAGCTCATGGCGAAGAACACCATCACCGCCTTCAGGTGGGGCCGGAACTGGTAGCCCCCCAGGGGCTTCATAAAGATGTACCGGCGGGCGTGGAAGAAGTTGGTCACATAGGAGGCCGACGACGCCAGGATGGAGATCCCGCCGTAGATCACATAGTCCTCCTTCTCCCGGACCAGGACGAACATGGCCACCAGCGCCACCACCTTGAAGGCGATGGACCGAACGGCGATGTAGGTGTACTGCTCCAGCGCCTTGTACAGCCACTCCATGCCGATGGTGGTGAAGAAGATGGTAAAGCTCACCACGATGTACAGCAGCCGCTCCTGGCGGAGCCTGGGCACGAAGATCAACGCCAGGGCCAGCACGGCGTAAGACACCGCCGTCATCACCAGATTGATGATCAGCAGCTCATGGGCGGTCCGGGAGAGCTTCTCTTTATCGTCCCGGACCCGGGCGCAGGCCCGGACGCCGTAGGTGGGGATGCCCAGCTGGGCGAACATGACGAAGTAGGCGATCAGCGACGTGGCGAAGGACACCTTGCCTGTGCCCTCCGGCAGCAAGATCCGGGACACATACGGGAAGCTGATCAGCGGGAAGATGAACGACGACATGGTAAGGATCGCGTTCATGATGAAATTGCGTTTCAGGGAAGATTTTTCCAGCATGATATGAAAGACCTTTCAAGATAAGATCTGAAAAAACATGACACGGTCAGATCATTCGTTCTTATTATACCACACCGCCCCTGAGAAATCTATACCCCCGAAAAAAAAGCGAAGGGAGAGCCGAAGCTCTCCCCTTCATCCCTGTTTGTCCTGCCCGGTGTCCGCGCGCTTCATGCTCTGGGTGCCGAAATAGAAGCCTACGATCACCGTAAAGATGGTGACGAACTGGTCCGCCGAAACCTTCTGCGTCAGCGCCAGCACGCAGAACACCACCGTCAGCAGCAGCGTCATGAT
The DNA here is from genome assembly GCA_944387625.1 of uncultured Oscillospiraceae bacterium. Classification (GTDB taxonomy): domain Bacteria; phylum Bacillota; class Clostridia; order Oscillospirales; family Oscillospiraceae; genus Faecousia. The sequence goes on along the minus strand of CALXFQ010000079.1, from coordinate 1,246 downwards.
CGATTTTACATCGATCAGCTTTTTCAGCTTTTCCTTCATCCTCTTCCTCCTTATCCTGATTTGTGATACTCCTCCAGGTCCGCCAGGCGATGATCGACCACCTTGAGCTTCTCCTCCACCACCGGCAGCCGGTTGGCAAAATCGTTGTGCTTCTGCACCTCCCGGGTCAGGGCATCGATCTTGGTGTCCGTCACCGCCTGGGCGACCTTCAATGCCGTTTCGTTCTTCCTGGCCGTCACCGCGCAGGTCAGGACCACTCCTGCCAGCGACAAGCCGCCGGTGATCAGGGCCACCACGATCGCCTCGCTCATGACCCCAGCAGCGCCTCCCAGGTCTTGGGGCCTACGATCCCATCGCACGCCAGCCCCCGGTCCTTTTGGAATCCCTTCACCCCCGCCAGGGTCCGGCCGCCGAAAATGCCGTCCGCCGTCCCAGGACTGTGGCCCAGACCGGCCAGCAGGATCTGCAGCGCCTTCACGCTGTCGCCCCGGGATCCACGCTCCAGTTGGGGCAGTTTCAGATCATAGGTCTTGCCCGGCTGGATGTAATCCGTGTCCAGGTACGGTTCCGGGTCGATCCACCGCCCATCCTGCCGGATGCCGAAGTGGAGGTGCGCCCCGGTGACCCGGCCGGTCTTGCCCATGTAGCCGATCGGCTGGCCCGCGGCCACCGTGTCGCCCTTTTTCACCGTGGGCTTGTCCCGCAGGTGGCAGTATACCATCAGGGTCTGCTTGTCCACCTGGATCCGGACAAAGTTGCCGGAGTTGTCATCATAGCCCACCTTCTCCACCGTGCCGCCGGTGTGGGCGGTGATCTGATCGGTCCGGCCGGTCTTGCCGTCCTTGGTGGCTACCAGGTCGATGCCGTTGTGGGTCCCGGTCTGCCCCCACAGCTTCCGGGGACCGAAGGGGGAAGTGATGATGTAGTTGTCGTAGTTGGGAAAAAATCTTGTTGCCATCGCGCGCTCATCCTTTCTCTGGTCATTGCGGACACGGCACCACGCCCTTGCTCACGCGGTCCGCTTCCACATATACACCGTCAGGTAGGGGGGCATATTGTTGTGCGCCTGACTGCCGCCCACATACCCGGTGCCGCCGGTGGTGCCGGTGGTCGGGGTGGACACATTGTTGATGCTGTCGATCTTGACCTGCATGGCCCAGGACGGGAACTTGCTGGTATCGATCGTGCTTCCGCTCTCCTGGTATTTGATGATGCCGTGGAAGTGCTTAGGCATCTCGCTCTCCGC
>CALXFQ010000078.1 GCA_944387625.1 uncultured Oscillospiraceae bacterium | reverse complement strand
ACATCAATACCACGCACTCCACATGGGCGCAGCGGGGGAAGAGGTCGGCGGCTTGGGCGGTGGTGAGGGCGTAGCCATGGTCTTTCAGGAGCTTTACGTCCCGGGCCAGGGTGGCCGGGTCGCAGGAGATGTAGACCAGCCGCTCCGGGGCCATTTGGCCGATGGCCTGGATGGCGTCGGCGTTGAGCCCCTTTCGGGGCGGATCCACCACCACCACGTCCGGCCGGATCGCCTGGGCCGCCAGGGCCAGGGCGGCCTTCCCCGCGTCGGCGCAGAGGAACTCCACGTTGCCGATCCCGTTGCGCCGGGCGTTGTCCCAGGCGTCGTCCACCGCCTGGGGGACCACCTCCACCCCGTAGACCTTTTTGGCGGCGGCGGCCATGGCCAGGGTGATCGTGCCCACCCCGCAGTACAGGTCCAGCACCGTGTCCGCCTTGGTGATCTTCGCCTGCTCGATCGCCGCCTGGTACAGCCGCTGGGCCTGGTGGTGGTTGACCTGGTAAAACGACCGGGCAGAGAGCCGGAAGGTCAGGCCGCACAAGGTGTCCTCGATCCACCCCGGGCCGTAGAGCACGATCTCCTCCTTGCCCAGGACCACGTTGGTCCGCTCCCGGTTCACGCTGAGGACCAACGTGGCAAAGCCGGGGATCTTCTTCAATTCCCGGATCAGCTCCTCATGATGGGGCACTCCGCCGCCGTTCACCGCCAGGCACACCAGGATCTGGCCGCTCACCGCCCCGATCCGGACATAGATGTGCCGGACCAGGCCGGTGTGGGTCCGCTCCTGGTAGGCCGGGATACGGAACTTGTTCATATGCCGAAGCACCAGGTCCTTTACCCGGTCCATCTGTTCCGGCAGGAGCAGGCACCGCTGGGCGTCGATCACCTCATGGCTCCCTGCCCGGAAGAACCCGGCGCAGGCCCGGCCGTCTTTCTCCGTCACCGGGTACTGGGCCTTGTTCCGATAGCCCTCACAGCTGGGGGCGGCCAGGATCGGCACTTCCGCCAGGTCCTCTCCCCCGATCCTGTTCAGGCAGTCCCGGACCCGGCAGGCTTTCAGCGCCGTTTCGCCGGCGTAGTCCATATGCCAGAAGGCACAGCCGCCGCAGCGGTGGGCCACCGGGCATTTCGGCTCCGCCCGGTGGGCGGATCGCTCCACCACCTCCACCAGCGCCCCGGCGGCCCAGGTCTTCTTGGCCTTCAGGATCTTCACCCGGACCCGCTCCCCGGCCAGGGCGCCGGGGACGAAGACCACACAGCCTTCCACCCGGGCGATGCCCTGGCCCTGATCGGTGTAGTCTGAGATCCGCGCTTCATATATTTGGTCTTGCTTGAGCATGATGGGCCTCCGTGGGTTTTTTCTTTCATTATAGGGTATCCTGCCCGGCCTGTCAATTTGCCCCTTGAGTTTCCGGGGGAAAGATGTTACCATGGTAAAAAACCATAGGAGGCGTACAGATGGACGCAAAATATCTGATCGAATATATCCGCTCCTCGGAGAAGAAGACCCCGGTGAAGGTCTATGTCTGGGAGAAGGAGCCGGTGGCGTTCCCGGGCTGTCGGGTGTTCCCCGCCGCCCCGGGCCACAAGATCGTCTTCGGGGACTGGAAGGACGTGGCCCCGGCGCTGGAAGCGGGCCGGGCGGGGATCGACCATTATGAGATCGAGAACGACCGGCGCAACTCCGGCGTCCCCCTGCTGGACCTGAAGGACATCCCCGCCCGGATCGAGCCAGGCGCGATCGTCCGGGAGAAGGTCCAGATCGGGGCCAACGCGGTGATCATGATGGGGGCGGTGATCAACATCGGCGCTCAGATCGGAGAAGGGACCATGATCGACATGGGGGCGGTGCTGGGCGGCCGGGCGATCGTAGGCCGGAACTGCCATGTAGGCGCCGGGGCGGTGCTGGCCGGGGTGATCGAACCTGCCTCCGCCACCCCGGTGGTGGTGGAAGACCAGGTGCTGATCGGGGCCAACGCGGTGGTGATCGAGGGCTGTCGGATCGGCCAGGGGGCGGTGATCGCCGCCGGGGCGGTGGTCACTTCCGATGTGCCTGCCAACGCGGTGATGGCCGGGTGTCCTGCCCGCCTGATCAAGATGAAGGACGAGAAGACCGCCTCCAAGACCGCCCTGGAAGAGGCCCTGCGGGAGCTGTAAAAGAAAAAGCGGAGCTTGCAAAAAGCTCCGCTTTTTGCAAGCTCACAGGTCCCAGCCCTGGGTGTGGAAAAAGTCCCGGATCTTCGCCCGGTCCGCCGGAACGGTGCCTTGGACGATCTCCCGGCGGCCGCCGGCTTTGGCGCTGAGGGCCTGCCGGAGCCGGTCCCCCAGGGGCCGGACGTCCTGGGTCCGGCTGGCAAGGCAGAGCCGGTGGCCCGTCCCCGCCGGGACGAACACCGCCGCCGTGCCGCCGCAGCTCTGGGCGATCCGGTCCGCCAGCAGCCGCAGGGCCTCCCCCTCCAGGTCCTCCCGGAAAAGGAGCACGTTCCCGGCGCCCCGGAAGCCCTCCCCGATCTGATCGAAGAGCTGGCGCTGCAAATGCCCGATCTGATACTGGGCCTGGGCCAGCCGATCCGCCATGGCCCGGGCGGCCTCGCCGGTGTGCAGGAGCTTGGCGGAGAAGGTCTGGGACACCTGCCGGTTCTGGTCGAAGACCTGCTCCAGCAGGTCCATGGCATAATGGCCGCAGGCCATCTCGATCCGGACCCCCTGGTGGAACTTGACGCAGGAGAGCAGCTTCACCAGCCCCACCTGGCCGGTGGAGGTCACATGGACCCCACAGCAGGCGCAGCTGTCCACCTCCCCGATCCGCACGATCCGCACCGGCCCTTCCAGCGCCTTTTTGGAGCGGTAGGGGATCTTCTCCAACGCTGCCCGGTCCGGGACGAAGCACTCCACCTTCAGGTCCTGCCAAATGGCCTCGTTGACCTGGGCCTGGATCTTCGGCAGGTCCTCAGGCGGCACCGGGCCGTCAAAGTCGATGGTCACGATCGTGGAGCCTACATGAAAGCCCACGTTGTTCACCCCATACCGGCGGCAGATCGTGCCGGAGACCATGTGCTCTCCCGTATGCTGCTGCATCAGCGCCAGCCGCCGGTGCCGGTCCACCTGGCCCTCCACGGTCCGGCCCACTGCCAGAGGGCCGTCACAGCGGTGGATCACCTCCCCGTCCCGCTCCGTCACCGCCAGCACCCGGACGCCGCCAAGGTATCCCTGGTCCCAGGGCTGGCCGCCGCCCTCGGGATAAAAAACGGTGGCGTCCAGGCAGATCTCCCAGGCCCCGTCCACCTGGACACAGCCGGTGACGGCGCTTTCCCACCGCAGGAGCCATGGATCTTCGTAATACAGCTTTCTGGTCATGATGGACCTCCTTTTTTTGTGGAAAGGGTTTTCTTTTTCGGAAAAATGTAGTATGATGGATGTAGTATCGTCTGAAGGAGGGAATGAACGTGCCTGGAAAATATGCCCATTACCGATTTGGCAAGGACCTGCTGACCACCATGCCTCCCCTGGTCCGGCGGACGGTGGATCGGTTCCGCCAGCTCTATGACGTAGGGCTCCACGGCCCGGACCTGATGTGCTACCACAGCCTGGGCCTGGGCGGCTCGGTGGAGAAGCTGGCGGACAAATACCATCAGCAGACCGGCCAGGAGTTTTTTGAGCGGGTATGCCGGGCGGTGCGGCTGAACAACAGCGAAGGCGCCCGGGCCTATCTGTACGGCGTGCTGGCCCACTACACCCTGGACAGCCTGTGCCATCCCTATGTCCACCGGGTGGAGGAGGCCGGCTGGGGCGGCCACAACCGGATCGAAACGGAGTTCGACCGGTTTTTGCTGGAGCTGGACGGTCTGGATCCTACCGGCTATGACCTGACCCCCCATATGCACCTGACCCCGGGGGAACAGCGGACGGTGGCCATGTTCTATCCCAACGTCAGCCCCGCGGCGATCGGCCGGTGCCTGAAGTTCATGCGGAGCGTCACCCGGCTGACCACCATGCCCCCAGGCTCCCGCCGGACGGTGGTGGAGGGGACCATGAAGCGCGTCATGCCTTCCTCCGCCCAGCTGATCATGCCCCTGGGGCCGGAGAGAAAGCTCCGGGCGGCGGACCGGGACCTTCTGCAGCTGTATCAGATCGCCAAAGAGCGCTACCCGGGCCTGCTGGAACAGGTCCAGACCCATCTGCGCCGGAAGACCCCTCTGGGGCCGGACTTTTCCCTGGTATTCGACTGAAAAGAGGAAGAAACATGAAAAACAAACTGACCGCTCTGGAAAAGAGCTGGATCTTGTACGACATCGGCAACTCCGCCTACATTTTGCTGGTCGCCACCCTGGTGCCGATCTGGTTCGAGCATCTGACCTCCACCGCCGGGCTGGCGGACCATGAGTATCTGTCGCTGTGGAGCTTCGCCGGATCGATCAGCACCATCATCGTGGCAGTGCTGGGCCCGATCCTGGGCACCCTGGCGGACAGCTCCGGCTACAAAAAGCCCCTGTGGCTGATCTTCATGCTCCTGGGGGCGGTGGGCTGTGGCTTTTTAGGCGGCCCCTGGGGGTATATGGCCTTTCTGGTGCTGTTCATCGTCACCAAAGTGGGCTTTTCCGGCAGTCTGGTGTTCTACGATTCCATGCTCCCGGAGATCACCTCCCCGGAGCGCATGGACCGGCTCTCCGCCCAGGGCTACGCCTACGGCTACATCGGCTCGGTGATCCCCTTCCTGGTGTGCCTGGTGCTGGTGCTGGCCGGTGGCAGTTTTGGCCTGGATACCGCCTCGGCCATGACCGTGTCCTTCCTGATCACCGCCGTGTGGTGGATCGGCTGTTCCGTGCCCCTGGCCCGGCGCTACCGCCAGACCGCCAGCGTTTCCGCCCAGGGCAGCGCCATCGGGGCTTCCTTCAAGCGGCTCTACGCCACCTTCAAGGAGGCTAAGCGCCACAAGCACATCTTCGTGTACCTGGTGGCCTTTTTCTTCTTCATCGACGGGGTGTATACCATCATCGACCTGGCTACCGCCTACGGCAAGTCCATGGGCCTGGACACCACCGGGCTATTGCTTGCCCTGCTGTTGACCCAGATCGTGGCCTTCCCCTTCTCGATCCTCTTCGGCCGGCTCTCCGCCAGGTATGACACCGGCCTGCTGATCAAGGTATCCATCGGGTGCTACACCTTCATCACCTTGTTCGCCGTGTTCCTGAAATATCAGTGGCAGTTCTGGATCCTGGCGGTGCTGGTGGGGATGTTCCAGGGCGGCATCCAGGCTATGAGCCGGTCGTACCTGGGCAAGATCATCCCCCCGGAACAAAGCGGAGAGTATTACGGCCTGATGGACATTTGCGGCAAGGGCGCCAGCTTCGTGGGCACCACCATGGTGGGCACGGTCAGCGCCCTGCTGGGCCAGGTGGAGCTGGACTTCTTCGGCTACCGGCTCCACGGCACCAATCTGGCGGTGGGCACGCTGGTGGTGCTGTTCGTGGTGGGCTTCGTACTGTTCTGCCAGGCGGACAAGCTCAACCGCCAGCGCCGCGCCTGACATACAGGCACATCTCGTAGCCGATCCCGTCCTCTTGGCCTGACAGCAGGACCTGGGAGCGCTCCCAGTCCGGGTCCCGGTCCAGGTCCGGGAAATAGGTGTCGCAGGGGGTGGTGGTGTGGACCTTGGTCACATACGCCCGGTCACAGTAGGGCAGCATCTGCCGGTACACCGAGCCGCCGCCCAGGACGAAGGCTTTTTCCGCCCCTTTGGCCAGCGCCGCCGCCTCCTCCGGGGAACTGACGGTGATAAAGCCGGGGAAACTGACCTTGGACCGGGTGAGCATCACGTTCACCCGGCCGGGCAGGGGCTGACAGCCAGGGAAGTCCTCCACGGTCTTCCGCCCGGCGATCACCATAGCCCCTTTGGTGGTCTGCCGGAAGAACCTCCGATCCGCCTGAAGGGCGATCGGCTGGGTGCCTTCGCACCCGATCCCCCAGTCGTCATACACCGCTACGATCGCGTCCATAAACGAACCTCCTTATTTTTCGCCCATTATACCACGGCGGCAGGGGAGAAGTCCAGAGCAATACCAAAAGCACCGGCCCGCGCCGGCGCTTTTGTTTTTTGGGCGGGCGGCGTGTTGGGACGTGGCATAAACGCCCCGGCCTTCC
>CALXFQ010000077.1 GCA_944387625.1 uncultured Oscillospiraceae bacterium | reverse complement strand
GTCCGGTGGACCGTCAGAGCCGCGACCGGGGCGCGCCGCAGCGCGCTGGCACGGCGAACGCCGTGACGGAGAGGGTGCCCACTTTATTCTATAAAAACCAGGACCTTTCCCTCGGAAAGGTCCTGGTCACTATTTACTCTTCCATCAGGCCCATGAGGAGCTTGGCAAGGGCCGAGTCCCGGTCCAGGATCACGGTCTTTTCTTCCCCGGTCAGGCTCTCTTCCAGGGCTTCCAGCGCCAGTACGAAGGTGTAGAAGTCCTTCTTCTCCTGGGTGTCGTAGGCCTCCGCCAGCAGGCGCATATACTCCGCCTCGCCCTCGGCTACCAGCTTGGCGGCCTCGGCTTTGGCGTTGGAGATCATGATGTTCACCTGCTGGTCCACCTGATTGCGTTTCAGAGAGGCTTCCTTGTTGCCGTCGGCGGTGTAGCCCGCGGCCATCTGGTTCCGCTCGGAGATCATCCGCTGATACACCGCGTTCAGGTTGCTCTCCGGCAGGTCGAACTGCTTGATCTTCACGTCCTCCACCCGGATGCCGTAGATCGCGGTCTGCTCGTCCACCTGCTGGGCGATCGAGTCGTAGATCTCATTGCGCTGGGACCCGTCCTCCATGTTGATGATGTCCGACTGGGCCAGGGTGGACATGGAGTTTTTCAGCACGCTGTAGGTGATCGCGTTGAGCCGCTCCTCCGCCTCCACGATGGTCCCCACCGCCCGGTAGAACTGCTGAGGATCCTCGATATGCCAGAGGATGTAACAGTCCACGGTCATGTTCTGCTTGTCCGAGGTAAATACCTCAGAAGGCGGGATGTCGTAGAGCATGGTGGCCTTGGGGAAGGTCTTCACCGAATCCACAAAGGGGATCTTAAAGTGCAGGCCCGGCGTCTGCTGGGTGTCCACGATCTCCGAGAAGCGGAACACGCACCCGGACTCGTTCTCCGCCAGGGTGTACACGCTGTTCAGGCCCACCACTCCCAGCAGGACCACCAAAATGCCGATGATCACGTATTTTTTCATATCACTGCCCTCCCAGGATGCTCTCCAGGGGCAGGAGCATCTGGATGTCCGTCCCGTCCCCGGTGTTGATGTACAGCCGTACCCCAGGCAAGATCCGCTGGATCGCTTCGTAGTACATCCGGGCCTTGGTCATGTCCGGATCCTGGGCGTACTCCTCATACATGGCGGCAAACATGGCCACCTGCTCCACCGCCTCGTTGATACGGGCGGTCTTCTGGTACTCCGCCTCCCGGAGGAACTTGTCCACTTCCGCCTCGGCGGCAGGGAGCTGGGCGTTCTCATAGGCGATCGAGTCGTTGACCACCGCCTGGGCCTGCTGTTTGGCGGTCTCCACCGCCTTGAACGCTTCGATCACGTCCACCGTAGGCGGCTCCGCGTCCTGGATCCGCACGTCCACCAGGCTCAGCCCGATGTCATACTCCGCCAGGATCTGGGCCACCAGCTCCTTGACCTGGAGCTGGATGCTCTCCTTGCCGTCGGTGAGCACGCTGTCCACCGTGGACGATCCCACCACGTTTCGGACCTGGCTCTGGATCAGGTTCCGAAGGATCAGCTCCGGGGCGGTGGAGGAATACAGATACTGCACCGGGTCGGAGATCTTATATTCCACGAAGAAGTCCACATTGACGATGTTGTAATCCCCGGTGATCATGGTGGACTCACTGGTATTGGTGAGTATATTGCCGTTTTCGTCGGTGGTGTAGCCCAGCTCGATCTTCTGATAGACGTTCACGTCCACCTTCTCCACCTGCTGGATCCCAAAGGGCAGCTTGAAGTGGAGACCGGGGCCGGTGACGTTGGTGACCTTGCCGAAGGTGGTCACCACCGCCTGCTGCTTGTCGTCCACGGTGTAGAAGCAGGTCAGGGCGGCGGCCACCAGGACCAGCACCGCCAGGACCAGCGGCAGGAAGCGGGCCAGCTTTTTATAGTCCCGGCCGCCGGATCCGGCAGACCAGCGGTATGTGGTATCTTCCATTTGTTCTTCCTCCTGTTTCTTTTTTCCGGGCCGCAAAAGGCCCTTTGGATACGATCATACCATACCCCTATCCGATCGTCAACAAAGACCCCAGCCTCCGTTCCATTATCCATTATAAAAAAAGACGGTCCTCCCCTTTACGAACGTTCAAAAATGATGTACAATGGGAAAAGACCGAAAGGAGGTGCCGGTTTTGAATTGTATGAAGTGCGGCCGGGAGATCCCCCTGGGCCAGGTGTTCTGCAAGGAATGTCTGGCGGATATGGATACCGCCCCGGTGGCCCCCGGCACACCGATCCACCTGCCCCAGCGGCAGGACGCTCCGCCGCCCCGGCGGCCGGTGAAGAAAGCCCGGAAGCCGGAGGAAGTGGTGGAGCTGCTGAAAAAGATGCTCCTGGCCAGCCTGGTGATGCTGCTGGCCGTCACCCTGGCCTTTGCCATCACCGTTAGGATCCTGGTGGAGAAGCTGGAGGACGCGTCCAGTTCCATCCCCCCGGGCCAGAATTACAGCACATCCTCTTCCGATGAAACGCAAGGGTGATGTTTCACGTGAAACATCCCCTGCCGGATCGTTTCACGTGAAACATCTCAGACCAAGGAGAGATATATGATCAAAACGATCGCCGTGGTGAACCAGAAGGGCGGCGTGGGCAAGACCACCACCGCCGTGAATTTGACCGCAGCCCTCCAGGACCTGGGGGTGAAGGTGCTGCTGTGTGACTTCGACCCCCAGGCCAACGCCAGCTCCGGCCTGGGGGTGGACAAGCGGAAAACCAAGTACAGCGTCTACGATGTGGTGATCAACGGCGTCCCTGCCAAGGACGCGGTGGTGGCCACCCCCTACGGCCATGTGCTGCCCTCCTCGGCGGATCTGGCCGGGGCGGCGGTGGAGCTGATCGGGGCGGAGCATCGGGAACGGCAGCTCGAACAGGCCCTGGCGCCGGTGAAAGAGGATTACGACGTGGTCCTGATCGACTGTCCCCCCTCTTTGGAACTGCTGACGCTGAACGCGCTGGCCGCCGCCGACGCGATCTTGGTGCCGGTGCAGTGCGAGTATTTTGCCCTGGAGGGGCTGTCGGATCTGATGGCCACCCTGCGGATGGTCAAGCGCCGGATCAATCCCCGGCTGGAGATCTTCGCCGTGGCTCTGACCATGTACGACGGCCGGACCAACTTCTGCGCCCAGGTGGCCCAGGAGGTCCGGCGGCATTTCCCGGGAAAGGTGTTCACCACCGTGATCCCCCGGAACATCCGGCTGGCGGAGGCCCCCAGCCACGGCGTCCCGGCCACGGTCTATGACCGGTCCAGCCGGGGAGCGGCGGCCTATCGGGCCATGGCCGAGGAATTTAAGGAAAAACTATGACCGTGCCCAGGGCACTAAGAAAGGAAGGAATATACATGGCATCCCCAAAAGGACTGGGCAAGGGCCTGGGGGCCTTGCTGGGGGACTTCGAGGAAGAAGTTTCCCGGGAGAAAAGCCCCTATCAGACCCTTCCGATCTACAAGATCGAGCCAAACCCGGACCAGCCCCGGCAGGATTTTGACCAGGAGGAGCTTCAGGCCCTGTGCGAGTCGATCCAGGTCCACGGCATCATCCAGCCCCTGACCGTCCGGGCCATGCCCTCGGGGTATTATCAGATCATCGCCGGTGAACGGCGCTGGCGGGCGGCCCGGCTGGCCGGACTGCAGGAGGTACCGGCGGTGGTGATCGAGGCCGACGACCGAAAGGCCATGGAGCTGGCCCTGATCGAGAACCTTCAGCGCCAGGACCTGAACCCGGTGGAAGAAGCCCTGGGCTATGACGCCCTGATCCGGGAGCACGGCCTGACCCAGGAGGAAGCCGCCGCCCGGGTGGGCAAGTCCCGGCCTGCGGTGGCCAACGCCCTGCGGCTGTTGGGCCTTTGCCCCCAGGTGCTGGAGCAGGTCCGTGCCGGGACCCTTACCGCCGGTCACGCCCGGGCGATCCTCACCTTGAAAGAGGAGAAAAAGCAGATCGAGGCGGCTCAGAAGATCGCCGCCCTGGGCCTGTCGGTGCGCCAGGCGGAACTGCTGTGCAAGAACATGACCCGGCAGAAGCCGCCCAAGCCGGAACCGGGACTGACGGTGGACTATGTGGCCGAGTGCGAAAAGAGCCTATCCAAGCACCTGGGCCGGGGGGTCAAGATCGTCAACGGCAAGCGGAAGGGCCGCTTTGAATTGGAGTTTTACGGCCAGGAGGACTTGCAGCGCCTGCTGGAAGCCCTGATGCGGCTGGAGAAATAAAGAAGTCAATTCCCAAAAGGAGAAGGAAATATGCTGGATATCAAAAGAATAAAGGAAGATCCCCAGGGGGTAAAGGCCGCTCTGCGGGCCAAGGAGGTGGACTGCGACGCCACCATCGATAAGATCCTGGTGCTGGACGAGCAGATCCGGGGGCTGAAGACCGCCTCCGAGGGCAAGACCGCCCAGAAGAACAAGCTGGCAAAGGAGAACGGCAAGCTCTTTGGCCAGAAGAAGGCCGCCGAGCGCCGGGGGGAGGACGTGTCCGGCCTGGAAGCGGCCATCGCCGCCAACAACGCCCAGAGCATCCAACTGGACCGGGACGTGGCGGACCAGATCGCCCAGCTGAAAGCCCTGTCTGAGGAGTATCGGACGGCCATGCTCAGCCTGCCCAACCTGCCGGACCCGGACCTGCTGCCTGGCGGCAAGGAGAACAACCAGCCTCTGCGCTACTTCGGCCAGCCCCATACTTTTGATTTTGAGCCGAAGCACCATGTGGACCTGTGCGCCGGTCTGGGCCTGATCGACTATGAGCGGGGCGTGAAGCTGGCCGGGGCCGGCAACTGGATGTACACCGGCATGGGCGCCCGGCTGGAGTGGGCGCTGCTGAACTACTTCATCGACACCCACATCGCCGACGGGTACGATTTTATCCTGCCGCCCCATATGCTGGAATACCAGTGCGGCGAGACCGCCGGGCAATTCCCCAAGTTTGCCGACGAGGTATATAAGATCGCCAACCCCACCGATGAGCGGGTCCACTATATGCTGCCCACCGCCGAGGCGGCCCTGTGCAGCATCTACCGGGACGAGATCCTCACCGAGGCGGACCTGCCCAAGAAGCTCTTCGCCTACACCCCCTGCTTCCGCCGGGAGGCCGGTTCCCACCGGGCCGACGAACGGGGCATGGTCCGGGGCCACCAGTTCAACAAGGTGGAGATGTTCCAGTTCACCCGTCCCGAGGACTCGGACGCGGCTTTCGACGAGCTGGTGACCAAGGCGGAGGCTCTGGTGAAGGGCCTGGGCTTCCACTTCCGCACGGTGAAGCTGGCCGCCGGGGACTGCTCCGCCTCCATGGCCCGGACCTACGACATCGAGATCCAGATCCCCTCCATGAACGGCTACAAGGAGGTGTCCTCCGTCAGCAACGCCCGGGATTACCAGGCCCGGCGGGGCAATATCCGCTTCCGCCGGGAGGCCACCGGCAAGCCGGAGTTCGTCCACACCCTCAACGGCTCGGGCCTGGCCACCTCCCGGATCTTCCCGGCCATGGTGGAGCAGAACCAGCGCGCCGACGGCTCCATCGTGGTGCCGGAGGTCCTGCGAAAGTACCTGGGCGGCCTGGAGGTCATCGAGAAGAAGTGACCTTTTGGCAAGGAGAGAGATAGATGAAAGAGAAGGTCCAAAAGCCCTCCTGGTGGGAGGAATTCAAGACCTTTGCCATCAAAGGCAACGCCATGGCCCTGGCCGTTGGTACCATCATCGGCGGCGCGTTCTCCACGATCACCAAGAGCCTGACCGATGACCTGATCATGCCGATCGTGAACATCTTCATGGGCGGCGCGGATTTCAGCGAGGCCAAGATCGCCCTGCCCCGGATGCCCTGGGTGGAGCCGACCTACGAAACGGTGATCAACGAGGCCGGTGAGGAAGTGGTACGGGAGGTCCAGAACTACCTGACCTACGGCAATTTCCTCTCGGCGGTGATCAACTTCCTGATCCTGGCCCTGGTGGTGTTCTTCCTGGTGAAGGGACTGAACAAGCTCACCGAGCTGGGCAAGAAAAAAGAGGAAGCGGAAGCCGCCGCCCAGCCCCCCGCGCCCCCGGCCCCCTCCGCCGAAGAGGTCCTCCTTACCGAGATCCGGGACCTGCTGAAGGAGCAGAAGCAGTAAGTATCCCCCAA
>CALXFQ010000076.1 GCA_944387625.1 uncultured Oscillospiraceae bacterium | reverse complement strand
CACCCTCTCCGTCACGGCGTTCGCCGTGCCACCTCCCCCATAGGGGGAGGCAAGTGGGTGGGCAGAATGTTGGGGGGTAGTACAAAGCCCTGAAGGGGGGTGACAGTCTGATGGTCACCGCGAAAGGGGCAGATCCGGTGTTTTTTTAGGGCGTGGCGGTAATTTTTTCTTTACATCGCCTGTTCATTTAGGCGTTTTTCCCCGGTTTTTTCTTTGGCGGTCCTTTTCCATGTTGCAAGGGCGGATCTTTTTTGGTAAAATGGGAGAAATGAGAAAGACAGCTGGTGATCCGATTGGCCTCGAAAAATGACTATATCGCCGTGTTCGACTCCGGGGTGGGCGGGATCAGCGTACTGCGCCACCTGGTCCGGGAACTGCCCCAGGAGCGGTTCTGGTACTATGGGGACTCGGCCAACGCCCCCTACGGCACCCGGCCCACGGAGCAGATCCGGGCCTTGACCTTCGCCGCCGCCGCCCATTTGATGGAGCAGGGGATCAAGGCCCTGGTGCTGGCCTGCAACACCGCCACCGCCGCCGCCGCCAAGGCCCTTCGGGCGGCCTACCCGGAGCTGATCATCATCGGCACCGAGCCGGCGCTGAAGGTGGCCACAGACCGATTTCCCGGCGGGACCATCGCCGTGCTGGCCACCCCCGCCACCTTGCGGGAGGGGAAGTTCTCCCGGCTGGTGGACCGCTGCGCCGAAGAGTGCACCCTGGTCCGCCTCCCTGCCCCGGGGCTGGTGGAGCTGGTGGAGAGCGGCCGGGCCGAGTCCCCGGAAACGGAGGCGCTCCTTGCCCCCCTGCTGGCCCCCTGGCACGGGAAGCTGGACGCGGTGGTCCTGGGCTGTACCCACTACCCCTTCGCCGCCTCCACGATCGCCAGGCTCCTTGGCCCGGGGTGCGCGATCATAGACGGCGGCCCCGGCATCGCCGCCCAGACCCGCCGCCGGCTGGAACAGGCCGGACTGCTGCGGACCGGGGAAGGGGCGCTCCATTGGGAGAACAGCGACCCCCGGCTGCTGGAACTGTCAAAGACCTTATTAAAGGAAGGATAACGGTATGGACAAAGACATCTTGGTGCTGGGCATCGCCGGCGGCACCGGCTCCGGCAAGACCACGCTGATGAAGAACATCATCGACCGCTTCCCTGGGGAGGTGACGGTGATCAGCCACGACAACTACTACAAGCGCCACGACGATCTGACCTATGAGCAGCGCTGCCGTCTGAACTACGACGAGCCTGCCGCCTTCGACACGGACCTGATGATCGGCCACCTGGACCGGCTCCGCCGGGGGGAGGCGATCGACTGCCCGGTGTACGACTTCACCCTCCACAACCGCAGCAGCGACACGATCCGGGTGGAGCCAAAGCCGGTGATCATCGTGGAGGGGATCATGATCTTTGTGGAGCCGTCCCTGCGGGCGCTGATGGACATTCGGATCTTCGTGGACACCGACGCGGACGTGCGGCTGTGCCGCCGGATCTTGCGGGACGTGAAGAAGCGGGGCAGGACCCTGGAGAGCGTGCTGCGGCAGTACCAGGACACGGTCAAGCCCATGCACGAGCAGTATGTAGAGCCCAGCAAGAAATTTGCCGACCTGGTGGTCCCTGAAGGGGGCAAGAACCTGGTGGCCCTGGACATGATCATGAGCCGGATCTGCCGGCATTTGGATGGGAGCGGCCAATGAAGCCGGAGAGCCTGATCTTTGACATCGACGGCACCTTGTGGGACTCCCGGGCCTTGGTGGCCCAGGGGTACGACCTCCAGCTCCAGGCGGAGGGGCTGGACCATCTGCGCGTCACCGCCGACGATCTGACCCCCCTGTTCGGGAAGGTGATGACCCAGATCGCGGACGCCCTTTTCGCCTCCATCCCCCAGGACCGGCGCTACGACCTGATGGCCCGGTGCATGGACACGGAAGACCGCTATCTCCGGGACCACGCCACCGCCGATCTGGGCTATCCCCAGGTGC
Organism: uncultured Oscillospiraceae bacterium; assembly: GCA_944387625.1. Lineage (GTDB taxonomy): Bacteria > Bacillota > Clostridia > Oscillospirales > Oscillospiraceae > Faecousia. The sequence continues at coordinate 4,191 of CALXFQ010000076.1, read as the reverse complement.
GCCAGACCCTGGAGGACCTGGCAAAAGACCACCGGCTCTTCATCGTCAGCAACAGCCAGCAAGGCTATCCGGCGCTGTGCATGGACAAGCTGGGGATCGCCCACCTGATCCAGGGCCACAAATGCTTTGGCGACACCGGTCTGGACAAAGGCGCTACGATCCGTCTGCTCATGGAAGAGCACCAGATCCAAAGCGCCGTCTATATAGGGGACACCCAGGGGGACCTGGAAGCGGCGGAGGCGGCACAGATCGGCTTCATCTACGCCGCCTACGGCTTCGGCCGCCCGGCCCGGTGGGACGCCCGGATCGAACGGTTCCAAGATCTGAAGGAGGTGCTCAAATGAGCCTGGGGATGGACGCCACCTGCTATCTTTGCCATTTCAACAGGAATATGCAGACCGCCCAGGCCCTTGGGGACGAGGCCACCGCCACCGCCTTCGCCCGGGCGCTGATGGCGCTGTACCTGTCCATGCCGGAAGACGCCAGCTCCCCCACGGTGGCCCCCGCCACCAACGAGCTGTTCCAGAAGTTCTACGGCCTGGAGCCGGATCGGTTCCGCCGGGAGAAGGAAGCCTCCAACGCCTTCGTGCTGGAGCGGCTGGAGCGGCTCCTGGCCCTGGCCGAGAGCGCCCCGGACCCGGTGCTGGCCGGCGCGCAGCTGGCGATCTTAGGCAATTATCTGGACTTTTCCGCCTTGCAGGGGGAGGTGTCCTTTGAAAAGCTGGACCAGATGCTCACCCAGGCCCTGCACATGGACCTGCCGGCGTACCCCCGGTTCCGCAAGGAGCTGGAAACGTGCCGCCGCCTGGTATACCTGACGGACAACGCCGGGGAGATCGGCTTCGACCGGGTCTTCGCCCGGCAGCTGCGGCAGGCGTTCCCGGCGATGCAGATCGTGTTCATCGTCCGGGGCGGCTTCGCCCAGAACGACGCCACCCGGGCGGACGCCCGGCAGGTGGGCCTGGAATTCCCGGTGCTGGACAACGGCAACCGCGTCCCCGGCACCGAACTGAGCCTGCTCAGCAAAGAGGCCCGCCAGGCCCTGGATCAGGCGGATATGATCGTCGCCAAGGGCCAGGGCAACGCCGAGACCCTGCTGGGGTGCGGCTACCCGATCTGGTACGCGTTTTTGATCAAATGTCCCCGGTTCATCGCCCGGTTCGGCCGTCCCAAGCTGACGCCCATGCTGGTCCGGGAAGGGGACGTGTAAAGGAGGAAGCTATGACCTTTGAGAACATTCGCAAGCACCCGGTGGTGCTGGCCCTGCTGGACCGGGGGAACCGGGACCTGGGGGTCCTGGGCTACACCGACCACTCCCGGGCCCACTGCGGCCTGGTGGCCGACCGGGCAGGGAACATCCTGGAGCGGCTGGGCTACAGCGCCCACGACGTGGAGCTGGCCAAGATCGCCGGCTTTATGCACGACATCGGCAACGCCGTCAACCGGACCCACCACGCGGAGAACGGGGCGCTGCTGGCCTACGACATTTTAAAGGAGCTGGATATGCCCCTGGCGGACCGGGTGGTGGTGATCGGCGCGATCGGCAACCACGACGAGTCCACCGGCGGGGCCAAGGACCCGGTGTCCGCCGCGCTGATCCTGGCGGACAAGTCCGACGTCCGCCGGGACCGGGTCCGCACCAAAGACCCGGAGAAATTCGACATCCACGACCGGGTGAACTACGCCGTCACCGGCTCGAGCCTGAAGGTGGACCCGGTGGAGAAGAAGATCGCCCTGAACCTGCAGGTGGACGAGGGCATCTGCTCCATGTATGAGTATTTCGACATCTTCCTGGGCCGGATGCTCATGTGCCGGGAAGCCGCCCAGATGCTGGGGTGCCGCTTCCGGCTGACGGTGAACGGGGGGAAGGTGCTTTAACGCCTTCGCCCCCGGATCGGCACTTGACAAATCTGCCAGATCTTAGTATCATGTAGAGGACATCACATGACTGACGGGTTTCGCGGATCACTGCGGGGGAGTGTGATGCCTGACTTGCCGACCGTCTGGGCGATCTGATCAGTCTGGATCAGGTCGCTTTTTTGCATTTTTGAACCAAGGAGCCCATTTTTATGCCATTTATCTACAAGGGCCTTACCGGCGTGCTGGAAAAGCACACCGTCACCGACACAGAGCTGGACCATCAGATCCAAAAGCTGGTGCTCCAGACGCCAAGATACACCGCCGTCACCCACCGGCCCGCCCAGTTGGGCGACGAGGTGGTGCTGGACTATGCCGGTTCCTGCCAGGGGCAGCCCTTCCCCGGCGGCACCGCCCGGATGCAGACCCTGGTGCTGGGCAGCGGGACCTTCATCCCCGGCTTTGAAGAGCAGCTCATCGGCGCCGCCATCGGCCAGGAAGTCACCGTGGAGGTGACCTTCCCGGAAAAATACCACGCCCCGGACCTGGCGGGGAAAGACGCCCGGTTCCAGTGTACGATCCACCAGATCCGGATCAAAGGGACCTACCAGGCCGACGATGACTTCGCCAAGGAGGTAGGCGGCTGCGACACCATGGCCCAGTTCCGGGAGAAGCTGCGGGCGGACCTGCAGGACTATGCCGACCGGCAGGGGGAGATGGAGCTGCAAGATCAGCTCCTCCGTCAGGCCGCCGCCACCCTGGACGTGACCTTTTCTCAGGAACAGATCGACCAGGCGGTGGAGGAGCAGCTTCGCCAGCTCCAGGCCCAGCTGGCCCGCCAGGGCCTGACCCTGGAGATGTACTGCTCCTTCCTGAACACCACCCCGGAGGCCCTGCGGGCCGATGCCCGGCCGGAGGCGGAGGCCGCCCTTCGCGGCGACGCCGCCGTGGCCCGGATCGCCGCCGAGGAGGGGGTGGAGGCCACCCAGCAGGAGCTGGCCCAGGCCCTGGCCCTGGTGTGCCGCCAAAACGGCATGACCGTGGAGCAGATCCGGCCCCACTACGGCCCGGAGCTGGAAGCGCAGATCGAACAGTCCGTGATCGCCGGGAAGGTGACGGCCCTGATCCGGGACCATGCCCAGGTGACGGAGCGGACAGTCTAATCTTGACTTTTCGCCCGATGGGCGTTAAGATATCCCTGTATCGATAGCAAATGATCAAAAAACTGCTCCGGGGACCGGCAAGGGCCCGGAGGAACGATCAAAAGGAGGAAACATACCCATGGCAATCGAATTCGTCAACGGCAAGTACGTAGACCCCCAGGGCCGGGTCAAGCTGGACCCCACCGTCTACAAGGACTGGCAGATCGCTGAGGAGGCGGAAAAGACCCTGCCCCCGGTGGACTACTTCCGCCAGAAGCTGGGCCTGCTGGAAGAGGAGATCATCCCCTACGGCAAGACCCCCAAGATCGACTTCATCAAGGTGATGGATCGTCTGAAGGACAAGCCCGACGGCAAGTTCATCGAAGTCACCGCCATCACCCCCACCCCCTTCGGTGAGGGCAAGTCCACCGTGTCCCTGGGCCTGATCGAGGGCCTGGGCTACCTGGGCAAGAACGTGGGCGGCGCGCTGCGTCAGCCCTCCGGCGGCCCCACCATGAACGTCAAAGGCACCGCCGCCGGCGGCGGCAACGCCCTGCTCATGCCCATGACCGAGTTCTCCCTGGGCCTGACCGGCGACATCAACGACATCATGAACGCCCACAACCTGGCCATGGTGGCCCTCACCGCCCGGATGCAGCACGAGCGGAACAACAACGATGAGTGGCTGGCCAAGAAGGGCCTGAAGCGGCTGGACATCGACCCCAAGCGGGTGGAGATGGGCTGGATCATCGACTTCTGCGCCCAGAGCCTGCGCAACATCGTGATCGGCATCGGCGGCCGTCTGGACGGCTACCTGATGGAGAGCAAGTTCGGCATCGCCGTGGGCTCCGAGCTGATGGCGATCCTGGCGGTGGCCCGGGACCTGAAGGACCTGCGGGAGCGGATCGGCAAGATCGTGGTGGCCTACAGCCGCTCCGGCGAGCCGGTGACCTGCGAGGACCTGGAAGTGGCCGGCGCCATGACCGCCTGGATGCGTAACACCATCAACCCCACCATGTGCTACTCCGTGGAGCATCAGCCTGTGCTGATCCACGCCGGTCCCTTTGCCAACATCGCCATCGGCCAGTCCTCCGTGATCGCCGACCGGCTGGCCCTGAAGCTGTTTGACTACCATGTCACCGAGTCCGGCTTCGCCGCCGACATCGGCTTTGAGAAGTTCTGGAACGTGAAG
>CALXFQ010000075.1 GCA_944387625.1 uncultured Oscillospiraceae bacterium | reverse complement strand
GCACCCTCTCCGTCAGGCCGTTCGGCCTGCCACCTCTCCCATAGGGAGAGGCAAGTAGGTGGCGCAGCATCGAAAACCAGCACCACCACAGCCGCCGGAAACGTACCGATCCCCCACCGCTTTGACGGTGGGGGATCGGTGTTCAGTCTTCGCAGTAGACCATCCGTGCCTCATAAGGCCGCAGGCTCTCCGCCGGTTCCGGGTAGTTGGCGATCAGGGTCCGGGCCTGGCAGAACCGCGCCGGCATGGTAAAGGGCCGGTCCTGCCCGGTAAAATTGCACACCACCAGCAGATGCGCCCGGTCCATGTCCCGGCTGTAGGCGAAGATGTGTTCATCCTCCGGGCTGAGCAGGCTGAACCGGCCGTCCCGGATCACCGGGCAGTCCTTCCGGATCTGGATCAGCTTCCGATAATAGTGGAACACGGAGTCCGGATCCGCCAGCGCCGCCTGGGCGTTGAAGGTCTTATGGTCCTCATTCACCGCCAGCCAGGGCTTGCCGGTGGTGAAACCGGCGTTCTCCCCGGCGGTCCACTGCATGGGGGTCCGGGCATTGTCCCGGCCCCGCGCCCAGATCGAGGCCATGATGTCCTCATGGGCATAGCCCAGGCGGAGGCGCTTGTTATAAAAATTGTGGATCTCCACGTCCTGGTAGCCCTCCAGCGGAAGCCGGATATTGGCCATGGCCAGCTCCTCTCCCTGGTAGATGTAGGGCGTGCCCTGCATACCGTGGAGCATGGTGGCCAGCATCTTGGCGGATACCTCCCGATAAGCCCCCTCGTCCCCCCACCGGGACACGATCCGGGGCAGGTCGTGGTTGTTCAGGAACAGGCTGTTCCAGCCCTGACCGTAAAGTCCCTCCTGCCAGTCCCGGAAGCACGCTTTCAGCTTCACCAGGGACAGCGGCGCCACATCCCACTTCTCCCAGGTGGCGTTGTCCAGGCACATATGCTGGAACTGGAAGACCATGCTCAGCTCCGAACCGTCGGGAGCGCTGTAGCGCCTGGCCCGCTCCACATCCGCGCCCCAGGCTTCCCCTACGGTGACCAGCCCCTCCTCCCGGAAGGCCTCCCGGCTCAGCTCCTCCAGGAAGAAGTGGAGCCTGGGTCCGTTGCCGGTGATCTTCCTGTCCGGGTCCTTGCCGATCTGGTCGATCACGTCCAGCCGGAAGCCCTCCACGCCCTTGTCCACCCAGAAGCGGATCATCTCATAGAGCGCTTGCCGGACCTGCTCATTTTCCCAGTTCAGGTCCGGCTGCTGCGGGGCGAACTGGTGGAAATACCACTGCCCCAGCGCCGGTACATAGGTCCAGGCAGGGCCGCCGAACACCGACTCCATATCGTTAGGCGGCGTGTCCGGGCCGCCGTCCCGCCAGAGAAAATAGTCGTGGAAGGGGTTTTCCCGGCCCTTCAGCGCCTCCCGGAACCAGATATGCTGGTCCGAGCAGTGGTTGAGCACCAGGTCCATGATGATCGAGATCTGCCGCTCCTTCGCCGCCTGGATCAGCTCCTCCATATCCGCCATGGTGCCGAACATGGGGTCGATGTCCCGGTAGTCGGACACATCGTAGCCGTTGTCCACCTGGGGAGAGCGGAACACCGGGGAGAGCCAGATCCCGTCGATCCCCAGCTCCTGCAGATAGTCCAGCCGGGAGATGATCCCCCGCAGGTCCCCCACTCCGTCCCCGTCCGTGTCCTGGAAGCTCTTGGGATAGATCTGATAAAATACCGCCTGCTGCCACCAGCCCCGTTTGCGCTTGTCCAGCATCTTTACATCCTCTCCATTTCCTCAAATACCCGCAGCATCTCCCCCACGCTCCAGGCCTGTCCGAAGCAGCCCTTGCTCCTGGTGGGGAAGTCGCCGTCGTAGATCTCCGGCAGATGACCGGCACAGCCCTCCCGGAGCATCGGCTCCAGCGCCGCCAGGCCCTCCTGGATATAGGCCCGGTCCCGGTAGACTTTCCAGTGGGCGCGGTAGTAGGCCCCCAGCGGGAAGACCCAGGCGGTGCCTTGGTGATAGGCCATGTCCCGCCGGACCTGCGGCCCGGTGTAAATGCCGTGGTACTGGGGATCTTCCGGCGACAGCGTCCGCAGACCGCAGGGGGTGTAGAGATGACGGCCCACCGTGTCCACCACCGACCGGGCCTGGTCCGCGTCCAGCATGGAGAAGGCCATGCTCACCGCCCAGATCTGGTTGCACCGGATCTGCCGGTCGCAGTCTGACCCGGAGAGCACATCCTTTAAATACCCTTCTTCCTTTATATAGAACTTCTCCAGGAAGGAGGTCTTCACCTTCTCCGCCAGAAGGCCATAGCCGCTGCCGTCCGCCCCCGCCCGGGGAGCCAGGGCCTCCAGGATCTTCAGGGCGTTGTACCAGTAGGCGTTGATCTCCACCGGCTTCCCATGCCGGGGAGTGGGCAGGATGCCGTTGACGCACACATCCATCCAGGTCACCTGGTCCAGCCCGGCCCCGGCGAAGATCAGGCCGTCCTCATCCATACCGATCGCGTGGCGGGTGCCTTTTTGATAATGCTCCACGATCCGCTCCAGCACCGGCCAGGCCTGCCGGAGGAGATCGTCGTCCCCGGTCCGGCGGTGGTAGTGCCAGAGCGCGTCGATCAGCAGCAGCGCCGCGTCCACCGTGTTGTACATCGGCGCCGCACCGCCCTCAGGGAAGAGATTGGGCACCAGACCGTCCCGCTCATAGGCCAGGAAGGTCTGAAGGATGCTCCGGGCGTCTTCATACCGGCCAGTGGACAGGGCACAGCCAGGAAGGGCGATCATGGTGTCCCGGCCCCAGTCGCTGAACAAGGGGTATCCGGCGATGATGGTCTTGCCCTTGGTCGAGTCCCGGCGGACCATGTAGGCGTCCGCCGCCAGCACCAACTGCCGGGCCACCGGCTCCGAAAGGCCCGCCCGGTCCAGAAGCTCCCGCTCCCGCCGGCGATGGGCCTGGAGCAGGTCCTCCCAGGAGGCGGCCCGGTCCCGGGTGCTGAAAGAGAGCACCACCGCCCGGTCCTCCCCCGGGGCCAGAAAAACCGCCATCTGGCACACGGCACAGCACAGCCCCTTCTCCGGCCGGCCGTCCATGGCGTCCTCGCTGTAGTCCAGGGTCTGCCATTGGGGGCAGATCTTCTCCAGCGTTCCCTGGGTCTGGATATATAAGGTATAGCCCGAAGCCCGGACCACCCCGTTTTCAAACACAAAGTCCTTCTTTTCCGCCAGCGCGTCCTCCCGGGCGGTGAACCGCAGGAAGGGCCGGACCGTCAGCCGTACCGGCTGGCCGGAGCGGTTGGACAGCTGATAGCGCACCAGGGTGGTGTTCTCCCCGAAGGCCATCAGCGCCTGCCGGACCACCCGGACCCCCCGGACATCATAGGTCCAGACAGGCAGACCGTCGAAGACGAAGGTGCTCAGATGCCGGTAGCCCTCTTCGTCCGGGGTCCCATCGGCAAAGCGCTGGGTGGACAGGGCCGCCTGCTCCCCGCCGATGTCCAGGACCTCCCCCAGCCGGTGGACCATATCGATCCGCACATTAGGCGCCCGCACCGCCGCCACCAGCAGTCCCTGGTCGCACCGGGGGACGCTCAGACCGGCCATGGCGGAGCAATAGCCTCCCAGACCGTTGGTCAGCAGGAAGCCCACCTCCTGGGACCGCTCCAAGGTCCGCAGATCCTGCTTGCCGTATACGAAACGCATAAAGATCTTCCTCCTCCCGCCCTCCGTTCCTGGGAGGGCAGGGCATCGTTTGCCCCGATGATACCTTTTCCCGACGCTTCTGTCAATCTTCATGTTGCAAGATCCGGGAGGCTCTTGTCATCCTTCCCAGAAATGGCCCCTGATTTTTAGCAGTTTTGCACAGAAAAACAAGTGTCCATCTGCCAGTTTCACCAATTTTGCACTTTGACGAAATTAACCATTGAGATCGGCGTGTTCTTCGTGTATAATGTCTTCATTGTGGTGCCCGGCACCCATCGAACCACCGGAGGGCCGGGGGCCTTCCCGAAAGGAGTAAATGACAAATGTACACAGCCCACTCGATCCGCAACATCTGCCTGCTGGGCCACAGCGGCAGCGGCAAGTCCGCCCTGGCAGAGAGCTTACTTTACATGACCGGCGCCATCGACCGGATCGGCCGCAACGCCGACGGCAATACCGTCTGTGACTTCGACCCGGAAGAGATCCGCCGTAATATCTCCATCTCCACCGCTGTGGTGCCGCTGGAGTATCATAACTGCAAGATCAACCTGCTGGACACCCCCGGCGGCTTCGACTTCTCCGGCGCGGTGATGGAGGCCCTCCGGGCCGCCGACGCGGCGATCATCGTCTGCTCCGCCAAGGATGGGCTGACCGTAGGCTTTGAAAAGGCGTGGAAGTATTGCGAGGAGCGGAATATGCCCCGCTTCGTCTACATCTCCAAGGTGGACGAGGACAACGCCGACTACAACGCCACCTTCGAGGCCCTCCGGGCCAAGTACGGCAACAAGATCGCCCCGGTGGTGGTCCCGATCTGGGACAGCTCCAAGAAGATCACCGGCATCATCGACGTGCTCAACAAGCGGGCCTACGAGATGCAGAAGCTGAAGCGGGTGGAGGTCTCCGTTCCCGAGGACAAGCTCTCCGTGGTGGAGGAATTCAACGACGCTTTGAAGGAGTCGGTGGCCGAGACCAGCGAGGAGCTGATGGACAAGTTCTTCGGCGGCGAAGACTTCACCTACCGGGAGATGATCGGCGGACTGCACCAGGGCGTGCTGGAGTGTAACCTGTTCCCGGTGCTCTGCGGCTCCGGCGTCAGCTGCCTGGGCAGCCTGATGCTCATGGACCACATCATCGACCTGCTGCCCGACCCGGTGGAGGGCAATTATCACAAGGCCACCACCGCCGACGGCTCCACCGAGGAATTCGTGGTCTCCCCCGGCGGCGTCCCGGTGGCGTTCGTGTGGAAGACCGTGTCGGACCAGTACGGCAAGTATTCCTTCGTCAAGGTGCTCTCCGGCGAGATCACCTCCGACACCGCCCTGGTCAACGCCCGCACCGGCGAGACCGAGAAGCTGGGCCGGCTGTACACCATGTGCGGCAAGAAAAATACCGAGGTCAAGAGCCTGACCTGCGGCGACATCGGCGCCATCGGCAAGATGGATAAGGTCCGTACCGGGGACACGCTGTGCGATCCCCGGAAGGTGGTGAGCCTGAAGGGCATCCCCTACCCCGCCCCCTGCTACTCCATGGCCATCGCCCCCAAGGTCAAGGGCCAGGAGGACAAGGTCGGCACCGGCCTGAACCGGCTCAACGAGGAAGACCCCTCCTTCACCCTGGTCAACAACGCCGAGACCCGCCAGCAGGTCCTCTCCGGCACCGGCGACCAGCATCTGGACGTGATCGTGTCCCGGCTGAAGAGCCGCTTTGGTGTGGACGCGGTGCTCATGCCGGCGAAGGTGGCCTACCGGGAGAAGATCAAGAAAAAGGTGGAGGCCCACGGCCGCCACAAGAAGCAGACCGGCGGCTCCGGCCAGTTCGGCGATGTGTGGATCCGATTCGAGCCTCAGGATGAGCAGGACGGCCTGATCTTCGCCGAGGAGGTCTTCGGCGGCTCCGTGCCGAAGAACTTCTACCCCGCGGTGGAAAAGGGCGTTCAGGAAGCGATCCAGAAAGGCCCTCTGGCAGGCTATCCCATGGTGGGCCTGAAGGCCACGCTGTACGACGGCTCCTACCACCCGGTGGACTCCAACGAAATGGCCTTTAAGCTGGCGGCGATCCTGGCCTTCAAGGAGGCCATGCCCAACGCCATGCCCACCCTGCTCGAGCCGATCGGCTCTCTGCTTGTGACCATCCCGGACAACTTCATGGGCGACGTGATCGGCGACCTGAACAAGCGCCGGGGCCGGGTCATGGGCATGAACCCGGACGGCGAGGGCAACACGGTGGTGGAGGCGGAGGTCCCCATGGCGGAGATGTCCAGCTACGCCATCGACCTGCGTGCCATGACCCAGGCCCGCGGCTCCTTCTCCCTGACCTTCCAGCGCTACGAGGAGGTCCCCAAGCAGAACCAGGCCAAGATCATCGCCGACGCGAAAGCGGAGGAATGATCGGCAAGACCCTATAACGACCCTCACCGGGCTGCCAAACGGCGGCCCGGTGTTTTTTGTCCTGGCGATCTCGGTGCTGATGGTTTTTGGTCCTTTTAGAGCGCCCCCCAGCCCTGTAC
>CALXFQ010000074.1 GCA_944387625.1 uncultured Oscillospiraceae bacterium | reverse complement strand
CGGCGGTGACGGGGGTGCCGTCGGACCAGGTCATGCCCTCCCGGATAGTGTAGGTCCAGGTGGCGGCATCCTCGGTGGCAAAGTCCACCAGAAGAGGATGGTAACTGCCGTTGGTGTCCTGATACACCAGGGGCATCTCGGACACGCCGGAGGCCAGCATATCAAAGGCATACTCCCCCCGGACAGCGGCCTCGATGGTGGAGGTGGTGCCTATGATGATCTGGGCGATCTGGGAGGCCTCGCCGGAGGGGTCGGTCTGGCCCTCCGAGGTATGCGCCGCCGGACCGGCGGCACATCCGGCGAACAGGGACAGCGCCATCACCAGCACCAGCAGGGCGGACAGGATCCTCTTGCTCATGGTTCTATTCGCTCCTTTATACGCAGTTTTTTATCGTCAAATACATAGATCTGGTCGCAAAGATGCTCCACCAGCTCCTTGTCGTGGCTGATCAGCAGGATGGACCCGCCCCGGCTGAGCATGGCCCGCTTCACCAGCGCGATCACATTGGCCTGGGTGGACACGTCCAGCATGGAGGTGGCCTCGTCCAGGATCAGCAGTCTGGGCGCGAAGAGCAGGCACTTGGCGATCGCGATCCGCTGGGCCTCGCCGCCGGAGATCTGATGGGGCAGATGGTTGACGATCTCCATGCTCAGCCCCACCTCTTCCATCAGCGTGCCGATCCGCTCCCGGGCCAGCGCCTTGTTCGGGGCAAGTCGGTGGTAGCGGATCAATTCGTAAAAGCCGTCGATGATCTTCTGGCTGTGGTCCAACGAGGCATAGGGTTGCTGATAGACCATCTGAATCTGGATGCCCTTCTCCCGGCGGTATTTGGTCCGGGCAGAACAGATCAGCTCCCCATCCAAATACACTTGCCCGGTGTCCGGCCGCAGGACCCCGCATAAGATCTTGGCCAGGGTGGATTTGCCGATGCCGCTGGCGCCGTACACGCCTACGATCTGCCCCTGGGCGATCTGGAAGGACACGTCTTCCAGTACCTGGCAGGACCCAAAGGCTTTTCCCAAATGTTCTCCCCGGATCATGATCGGCTGCACCACCATTGGGCGTCACCGGCCTGCTGCCGGGCGGGAACGCAGGAGGGGGCGGCTTCCGGGCACCGGCGGAAGAAGGGGCACGGCCCGTTCTGGGGCCGCAGCACCGGCGTTTCCTGCATACCGTTCTCCACCAAGGCCCCGATCAGCGCCTTGGTATATGGGTGTCTGGGCCGGGCCAGGAGGGCGGCGGAAGGGCCGCGCTCCATCATCCGCCCGCCGCACAAGACCAGGGTGGTCTGGCACAGCTTTGCCACGGCGATGTCGTGGGTGATCACCAGCTTGGCCGCCTCCGGGAACTGCTCCTCCAGCAGGGCCATGAAGCGGACCTTGGCCTGGTGGTCCAGGCCGTTGGTAGGCTCGTCGGCGATCAGCAATCTGGCCCGGGAGCAGGCCGCCAGGGCGATGGTCACCCGCTGGGCCATGCCGCCAGAGAGCTGGAAGGGATATTTCCCGATCACCTGGCCCGGATCCGGGAACCCCACCGCCGCCAGCTTCTCCAGGGCGGTCCGCTCCAGGGCTTTGCCTCGGAGGCCCAGCTTTTTCAGGCTGTCGTACAAATGCCGCCGCACCGTCCGGGAGGGGTCCAGAAATTCCAGGCCGTTCTGGGGGATGTACACCAGCTCCACCCCCAGCAGGGACCGAAGGGTCCGCCTGCCGGTCAGCTCCTGCCCCAAAAACAGCACCTGTCCCCCCTCCATGGTCACGTTGGAGGGCAGCAGGCCCAGGATGGACATGGCGATCATGGTCTTGCCGGAGCCGGTCTCCCCGATCAGCGCCAGGGTCCGGCCTTCCTCCAAAGAAAAAGCCGCCCGGTCCACCAGCGTCCTTCGGGAGCGCGCCAGGCCGGCGGTGATCTGTCCGCTGTCGTATTCCAATACCATGCTGCGCGTCCCCCCTCGTGTCGTTTTCCCCATCATAGCACAAAGCCCCCGCCCCTTGAAGCCCCCTGGGGGGATGGATATTTTGTCCAAAAAAAGCAGGCGCCCGTGGTCTGGACGTCTGCTCATTTTTTGTGGACTGCCGATCCGTCAGATCAGGCTCTCGATCGGGGTGTGGGCCAGGCCGAAGCTGTCGGCCACGTTTTTGCAGGTCAGCTTGCCGCCATAGGTGTTGATCGCGGAGCACAGCGCCGGATGGTCCCGGCACGCCCCTTCCAGCCCCTTCCCGGCGATCTGCAGGCCGTAGCCCAGGGTGGCGTTGGTCAGGGCGATGGTGGAGGTCCGGGGAACGGCCCCAGGCATATTCCCTACGCAGTAGTGGACGATGCCGTCCACGGTGTATACCGGATCGTCGTGGTAGGTCACATGGGTGCTCTCGCAGCAGCCGCCCTGGTCCACCGCCACGTCCACGATCACGCTGCCGGGCCTCATGCTCTTCAGATAGGCCCGCTTCATGATCTTGGGGGCCACCTTGCCGGGGATCAGCACACAGCCCACCACCAGGTCCGCCTGGGCCACCGCCTTCTCGATGGCGGCGTCGGTGCTGTAGAGGGTCTGGACCCGGGCGCCGAACAGGTCATCCAGATACGCCAGCCGCTCCATGCTGATGTCCAGGATGGTCACATCCGCGCCCATGCCCACCGCGATCTTACAGGCGTTGGTGCCCACGGTGCCGCCGCCTAAGATCACCACCCGGGCCTTGGGGGTGCCTGGCACGCCGGACAGGAGCACGCCGCTGCCGCCGAAGGGCTTTTCCAGATACTTCGCACCTTCCTGGATGCTCAGCCGGCCGGCGATCTGGCTCATGGGGGCCAGCAGAGGCAAGGTGTGGTTTTTCTCCTGAAGGGTCTCATAGGCCACGCCCTTGACCTGGGCGGCCAGCATGGCGTCGGTCAGCGGCCGGTCCGCCGCCAGGTGCAGATAGGTGAACAAGATCAGGTCCTGGTGGAAGCAGGGATACTCCTCCTTCAGCGGCTCCTTGACCTTGATCATCATCTCCACCCGGTCCCACACGTCCCCGGCCCGGTCCAGGAGCACCGCCCCGTTTTGGGCGTACTCCGCGTCCGGGAAGCCGGAACCAAGCCCGGCCCCTTTCTCGATGTAGACTTCATGACCGGCCTGGACATAGCTCTTCACATTGTCCGGGGTCATGCCCACACGAAACTCGTTGTTCTTGATCTCTCGTACACATCCGATCTTCATCGGCAGATCACTCCTTTTGCACTGCGTCATGATGGTCCTGCTGCGAAGACGCCTTCGTCTTCGCCACCACTATCATAACAGCAGATCCCCCGGAAAGCAACCACAGAACTCACAAAAACATCTTCTTGGTCACGGTATTTTTTGGGCTTTTTCTACGGCTGGCATCCTGCTTCCATGCGGTCCATATCGGATCTGCATCCGTTCTTTTCTCCCACGAACAGCAGATGGTTCGTCATGCCAAGCAGTTCCGGCTTTTCGCAGATATAGAAGTGATACCGCAGATACTGCCCGTAGTCCGCATCGCTCATTTCGTTGATCCTTGCCGCCAAAAGCTCGCTTGCGCCATCGGAGGCCACCTCGTGCAATATGTTGATACCGCCGCCGGCCAGGACTTTTCTCGCGGCGTCCACCGTATGGAACACGAACGGAAAGTCATGGAGCTTGAATGTTTCGTGATCGTAGTCGCCGTTGCCAAAATAGTGGATATCGTATCCAAACTCGGTAAGGAATACAAAGTCGTTGGAGATAAAGGCGAAGAAGATCTTACCGCCGTCTTTGCACACACGCTTTGCCTCGCTGATGCATCTGTGTTTGTCCTCGTCCTTTTTCAGATGATAAAGCGGCCCCAGCAGAAGCACCACGTCAAAGGAGCTGTCGGCATAGCGGGACAGGTCAAGGGCGTTGCCTTGCACCAGATCGATCCTGTCTTCAGGGGCGATCTTCTTTTTGAACGCGGCAATGTTGGCATCGGCAAGCTCCAGCGCCCACACTTCATAGCCCTTGCGGGCAAAGTAGAGGCTATATTCCCCTGCGCCCGCGCCGATGTCGAGTATCTTGTCGCCTTCTTTCAAGTATTTTTCTATGTAGTAAGCGGTGGTCAGAAACTCCACTCTTGCGGCTTTGGAATGGTTGAGCCTGGCATCTTCGTTGAAAATGTCATAGGTCCTGTTCACACGTTCACTTTCGTTTTCGATTTTCGCCAGTTGTTCAAAGTCCATGATCGGTCGCTCCTTGCGTACAAAGCAGAAGACCTCCTCAGATCACGCCCAGAACGATGAAGCCCACCGTATTGATGGCAAAATTGGCGAACATATGCGCCGCCCAGGAGGTATAGATGTTTTCGCTCGAGCCATTGAGGTAATTGAATATACACCCGCCGATAAAGAGGCCGACAAACACCAGGATGAGTATGGGAAGCTCGAACATCCCCCGCATCATGCCCGCGTGGTACACAGCGAAAAGGGCGGAACTGAAAATATAGGCAAAACGCTTGCCTGTATGGGCGGAAAGGGTGATGAAGCCAAAGCCCCGGAAGAAAAACTCCTCCAGAAACGAGTTTATCAGCGCGATATAGATCGAAACATACAGGAAATTATCCCCATCGATGCCCATTTTGCCGATCGAGGAAACGATGCCGGAATAGTCAAAATAGTTCCTTGTCAGAAAATAGCCGCCCAGGATCACGGCATAGATCGCCACGCCGAAGAGGAGGGCTTTGAGCATGGTCTGCTTTTGGAAGCGGAAGAGCTTCTTAAACCCCTCTTTCTCGCTTTTGAAGAAGAAAAAATACGACATGGGTATCAGCAGGAAGAAGATGACCTTGAATAGGACCTTTACAAAATACGCAGGCGCGATAAAGGCATCGATAAGCGTCACCGCCAGAGAAAGCAGCGTCACCGCAAGGATGATGTACAGGCTCTGTTTTTTCTTCATGTTCGCCTCCTGTCACAAAACAAGAATGCTTACCCGAAGATCATAGCATAAACCACGCCAGATCGCAATGTCCGGCGGACCTGCCGGCACGCCGTCATTGGAGGTACTCTTTTTTATGTATAAGCAGAACTTTTCCGCCTATTCCTCTTCGATAACGATGCAGTTGATCTTATGCGTACATACGGTGCAGGTGTCCAGGGCAATGATCCCATCACCGTAATAGGGAGAAAAGTCAGGATCATTATCAAATTCTCCGCCCCGTCCTTCATACCGGGCGTGGCCATAGGAACAATGCCAGTGACCGCAAACGATGGTTTTACCCTCTTCTGTCGCGCCCGTATGCGCCGCCAACATCCCATTGATCCAACGGGCCTTTCTCCACTGTTCTTCAGACGCGTTGCGCCAATCTTGTATTTTAATGTATTCTGTATGCAGATCGTCCACCTGAACCGGCTCTGAAGGGATCCACCCATGAACGAAGATGTAGTTGGCCGTTTCAAAGTAATTGACCATTTGGGGAATGATCCGTTGGATGAACGGACTATTCAGGAACCTTTTGCCTATCCGTTCCGGGTTAAAAAACAGTTCCTCCATCGTCGATCCGGCAAGCTGGCAGGCGGTGTCCACCGTACCGTTGGCACGATGGTGATACTGCCAGTAGCTTGCCCGGTGCCATGAATGGATCATTTCCAAAGCCAGGTCCTCGTGATTGCCTCGTACAAGGATCACTTTGTCCTCTTTCATAAGGTCCAGAATAAACTTCTGCATTTGGATCGCTTCAGAGCCCCGATCGAACAGATCTCCGCAAACGATCAGCTTATGGGGTTCCTGATCTTTGAAAAAACCGCGCTCCTCAAGCGCCTCCACCAGCGCGCTGTAATAGCCGTGAGGATCGGCTACAACATAGTATCTCATGTTCCATCCCCCCTTCTTTTCCAAATAGGAACATTATATCCCGACATAGCACTTCGGGCTTTTCTCCTTTGCGTGTCCTTTGGTATCCGCTTCGACCTTACTCATCTGTGAAAACAGGTCCCCGGCCGCTCCCGATCCCAATGAACGACCGCGCCCTTACGCAAGATCGTCCCGGCTCATAAGACCTGTATTTTTTGCTATTGTGGGCCTGTTGTATGACCCGGCCATGGAATGACCCTCCCAATGTAAGGATCATATCACATATCGTCATTTTCTTCAAGGATCTATCGTAAGACCGTTGGATCGTCTGTGTAGGGTCGCCAATGACGCGCTGTGTTTTGGCGGCCTTGTATCGGATGGCGGCCGTTGCGACGCGATCATCTAAGAGCCAGCCGAAATAAAA
>CALXFQ010000073.1 GCA_944387625.1 uncultured Oscillospiraceae bacterium | reverse complement strand
TGGTGCGAGATCGGAGAAGTGATACAAAAAATACCCTGCGTGGGCACCCTCTCCGTCACGGCGTTCGCCGTGCCACCTCCCCCATAGGGAGAGGCAAGTGGGTGGTAGCTTGTCGAAAGGCGCTTCCGTTGGGCTTGGGAGGATCTTCCCACAAAACTATCCGAATAGAGAAGCCCTGCGGGCCTTGCCGCCTGCAGGCGGAAAAACTGAGCGCCTTTCCCTGGGGAAAGGCGCTTCGTGGTCTTTCTTTATTTTACCAGCAGTTCGGCGATCTGGATGGCGTTGGTGGCGGCGCCTTTGCGGATCTGGTCGCCACAGCACCACAGGCACACCCCGTTGGGGTCCGTCAGGTCCGGGCGGATCCGGCCTACGAACACCAGGTCCTGGTCGGAAGTGTCCAGAGGCATGGGATAGCGCTTCCCGGCCAGGTCGTCCACCAGAAGACAGCCGGGGGCGGCGGCGATGGCGGCCCGGACCTCTTCCACGCTCACCGGCCGGTCAAAATGAAGGCTCACCGAGATCGAGTGGCTTCGGACCACCGGCACACGGACGCAGGTACAGCTGACCTTCAGCGCCGGCAGGTGCATGATCTTCCGGCCCTCGTTCTGCATCTTCATCTCTTCGCTGGTATAGCCCTGGTACTGCTCCCCACCGATCTGGGGGATCAGGTTGTAGGCGATCTGGTGGGAGAAGACCTTCGGCTCCACGGCCTTGCCCTGGGACAGGGCCTCCACCTGCTCCATCAGCTCGATCGGGCCGCTGGCGCCGGCCCCGGACACCGCCTGGTAGGTGGAGGCGGTCATGGTCCGGATCGGAGAGAGGGCGTTCAGGGCGTTCACCGCGGTGACGGTGATGATCGTGGAGCAGTTGGGGTTGGAGATGATGCCCTGATGCCAGGACACATCCTCCGGGTTCACCTCCGGCACGATCAGCGGGACCTTGGGGTCCAGCCGGAAGGCGGAGGAATTGTCCACGAACACCGCCCCCGCCTGGACGATGGCCGGGGCCAGACGCTCCGCCACATCGTTCTCCGCCGCGCCCAGCACGATGTCCACCCCCTGGAACGCGTCCTCCCGGGCCTCCAGGATGGTGACTTCCTCCCCCCGGAAGGGCAGTTTCTTCCCCGCGCTCCGGGCGCTGGCCAGGGGGACCAGCTTGCCCACCGGGAAGTTCCGTTCCTCCAGGATCTTGATCATCTCCCGGCCCACCGCACCGGTGGCGCCCAGGACGGCAACTGTATACTGCTTCATATGCTTCCTCCTAAGATACAGGCCCGATCTTGCCTCAGGCCGGAAAAGGTCTATTTTGCGAAACTGTCGTAGAGCACCCGGATGGCCGTGTTGAAATCCCGGTTCTCCACGCCGATGATGATGTTCAGCTCGTCCGGGCCTTGGTTGATCATCCGAATATTGATGTCCGCCTGGCCCAGGGCGGCGAAGATCTTGCCGGAGATGCCCGGCCGGGAGGCCATCTTCCGGCCCACGGCGGCCACCACCGCGATCTCGTCGTGGACATCCAGGGTGTCAGGCCGCACGTCCCGCTGGATCTCCGCCAGCACGGTGTACAGGCACGGGGCGATCGCCTCGCTGGGGACCACCACGCTCACCGAGTCGATCCCGTTGGGGGCGTAGTCCACGGAGATGTTGTGCCGCTCCATCACGGACAGGACCTTCCGCAGCACGCCTACCTCGTTGCTCATGCCCCGCTTGGACAGGTGGACGATGGTGAAGTCCTTCTTGCCGGTGATGCCGGTGATGAAGCGATTGGGGTCCGAGTCCCGGTTGAACCGCTCCCGGATCATGGTGCCTGGGGCGGCAGGGTCGTTGGTATTGCGGATGTTCAGGGGGATGTTCTTCTCCCGCACCGGGAAGATGGTCCCCTCATGGAGGACCTGAGCGCCGGAGTAGCTCAGCTCCCGCAGTTCGTCATAGGTCACCTGGGGGATCACCATGGGATCGTCCACGATCCGGGGATCGGCCATCAGGATGCCGGACACGTCGGTCCAGTTCTCGTACACGTCCGCGTCCAGCGCGGCGGCGGCCAGGGCGCCGGTGATGTCGCTGCCGCCCCGGGAGAAGGTGCGGATGGTGCCGTCAGGCAGCAGGCCGTAGAACCCCGGGGTCACCACCCCTTTGACCTTCATGCACTGCTTGAGCAGGGCGTAGCTGGCCTCCTGGTCCACGGACCCGTCGAAGCGGAAGCGGACCCACTCGGTGGCGTCCACGAACTGGAAGCCCAGGAACGCGGCCATGAGCTTGGCGGAGAAATACTCGCCCCGGCTCACCAAGGCGTCCTGGCTGATCGCCTTGGCGTCCAGCCGCTTTTTCAGGTCGGCAAACTCCGTTTCCAGGTCCACCTTCAGGCCCAGCTCGTCCCGGATCGCCAGATACCGGGAGGTGATCATCTCAAAGATCCGGTCGCAGTCCACCCCATACTGGGTGTGGGCATAGCACAGGTACAGCAGGTCCGTGATCTTATGGTCGGAGGCCTCCCGCTTGCCGGCGGCGGAGACCACCACCACCCGGCGGCCCCGGTCGCCCTGGATGATGTCCCGGATCTTGCGGTACTGCCCGGCGTCGGCCATGGAGGAGCCGCCAAATTTCGTAACTTTCAGCATAAATATCCCTCTTTCCGGTGTATCACAGCAGGTCTTCGGCGATGGCGGCGATGAACGCCCCATCCTGGTCTTTCAGCCAGCGGTGCATTTCGTCCACCGCCACCGGCTCGGTGACCACCGCGTCCCCCCAGTTTTCGGCGGCGTGGCTCTGGAGCCAGCCGTCCCTGGCGCCCCGGACATAGTAGCGCATCTTGTTTTGGTTGACGGCTTCCACCTTGGGACCGTAGGGACTGTAGAAGCCCTTCCCGGCGGTCAGGTCCAGCAGGTCCTGGACCACATTATACGCGGTGGGATACCGCCCCGCCCCCTGGCCGAAGAAGCTCATCCGGCCGGAGTATTCCCCCTGGAAGGACACCAGGTTGTAATTGGATGGCACGGCGGCCTCCGGCTGACCGGCAGGCACCAGAGTGGGCTGGACGTAGGCGGTGTATGCCCCGTCCCGGCAGGCGGCGGTGGATATCAGCTTGCAGGTGTAGCCCCGGGCGGTAAAGGCCGCCACGTCCCCGGCACAGATCCGGCTGATCCCTGCCACCGGCACGCTGGCCGGGTCCATGCTCACGCCGAAGGCGATGTTGCTGGAGAGGATCACCTTGTGCCAGGTATCGATGCCCTCCACGTCGGTGGCGGGCTTGGCCTCGGCGTAGCCCAGGGACTGGGCCTGCTTCAGCGCCTCCTCATACCCCAGGCCCAGCTGGGTCATGGCGTAGAGGATGTAGTTGCAGGTGCCGTTCATGATGCCGCCCACCTGGGTCAGCCGCTGGCCCCGGCGGGACCGCTCCAGCTCCGACAGCCAGCCGATGCCGCCGCCTACCGCGGCGGTGCACCGAAACAAGATCCCCTTTTCCGAGGCCAGGGGGATCAGCTGATCGTAGAAGGTACAAACCAGGGCCTTGTTGGAGGTGACCACGTTCTTGCCAGCCTCCATACAGGCCCGGACGAACTCATACGCCGGATGGAGGCCGCCCATGGCCTCCACCACCGTGTCGATGGCAGGGTCGTCCAGGATGTCCCGGATATCGTGGCAGACCTGGGCGTCAGGCAGGGCGATATCCTCCAGGCAGATCACCTTTTTCACCTGGATATGGTCCATGTTGGCCAGGATGTCGTAGACCCCCCGGCCCACCACACCGAAGCCAAGCAACGCGATATTCATGTTCCGTCCTCCGTTATCTATATAGTAGGATCGTCACCGCCGCACATTTGGCCGCAGTGGGAAAACACTTGCTTTTTTGCCGGAAACAGTATATCATATACCTGCTGAAAATGCAAGAGCATCCACGCTTCAAGGAATGGATGGGAAACACCGCCCCTTTTGTGCATATTCCATGAGCCAGCGGGCGGGAGGAGGACGGACCATGATCTATCATTCTACACGGGACCGGGGCCTTCGGTGTTCCGCCGCCCAGGCGGTGCTCACCGGGCTGGCTCCTGACGGGGGACTGTATGTGCCGGAGGCGCTGCCGGCCTTTGACTGGGAAAAGTGCCTGGCAGGCGGCCCTTTGGAGATGTCCGCCGCGATTGCGTCGGCCATGCTGCCGGACATCCCGGACATGGAAGCGCTGGCCGCCCGGGCCTATGGCGGCAAATTCACCCACCCGGCGCTGACCCCCACGGTGCCGGTAGGCCACCGGTTCGTGCTGGAGCTGTTCCACGGCCCTACCGCCGCGTTCAAGGATGTGGCGCTGTGTATGCTGCCCCAGCTGCTCACCGCCGCCCGGCAGGTCCTGGGGGAGCGGAGGCCGGTGAAGATCCTCACCGCCACCTCCGGGGATACGGGCAAAGCCGCCCTGGAAGGGTTCCGGGACGTGGAAGGGGTGCAGATCTGCGTGTTCTACCCCTACGGCGGAGTGTCCCAGGTCCAGCGGGCCCAGATGGTCACCCAGGAAGGGTCCAATGTTCAGGTCTGCGCCGTCCGGGGGGATTTTGACGATGCCCAGACCGGGGTGAAGCAGATCTTCGCCGCCTGCCAGGGCCAGGACCTGGGCTGCAGGCTCTCCTCCGCCAACTCGATCAACATCGGCCGGCTGGTCCCTCAGATCATGTACTATTTCAAAGCCTACCGGGACCTGATGGACCAGGGGGCCGTCCGGCTGGGAGAGCCGGTGGACTTTTCCGTGCCTACCGGCAATTTCGGGGACATCCTGGCCGGGTATCTGGCCAAGGCCCTGGGCCTGCCGGTGGGGCGTCTGGTCTGCGCCTCCAACGCCAACAAGGTGCTCACCGACTTCTTCCGCACCGGCGTATATGACCGGCGGCGGCCGTTGTATAAGACCACCTCCCCCTCCATGGACATTTTGGTGTCCTCCAATCTGGAGCGGCTCCTGTACTTCATGACCCAAGACCCGGACCAGGTGGCCGGGTGGATGGCGGACCTTTCCGCCACCGGCCGCTATCAGATCGGGGAGGCGCTTTTAAAGCGGCTCCAGGAGCAGTTCCCGGCGCACTGGTGCGACGATGCCGCCGCCGCCGCGGCGATCGGCCAGGTCTGGCGCGATCACGGCTATCTGATGGATCCCCACACCGCCGCCGCCTGGACCGCCGCCCAGCGCCATCAGGGGGACCGGCCCATGGTGGTGCTCTCCACCGCCTCGGCCTACAAATTCCCGGCGGCGGTGCTCACCGCTCTGGGGGAGGACCCGATCGGGGACGGCTTCGATCAGATGGACCGGCTCCACCAGATCACCGGCACGCCGGTGCCGCCGGGCCTTTCCGGCCTCCGCTGGAAGCCGGAGCGGCACCTGGACGTGATCGACAAAGAACAGATGCCGGCCTACGCGCTGGGCCGGTAAGGAGGACCTATGAACAAAGTAACGATCCGGGTGCCGGCCACCACCGCCAATCTTGGGCCGGGGTTCGATGCCTTTGGCTGCGCCCTGAGCCTGTATACCGACGTGACCTTTGAGGAGACCGACGCCGGTCTGGAGATCACCGGCTGCCCGGAGGAGTTCACCGGGCCGGACAATCTGGCGTATGTGGCCTACTGCGCGGTGCTGGCCTCCATGAGCGAGGAACTGCGGGGGGTGAAGATCCACATCGACGCCCGGATCCCGGTGTGCCGGGGGCTGGGGTCCTCCGCCGCGCTGCTGGTGGCGGGGGCTATGGGGGCCAATGCGCTCCGGGGGAACAAGCTCTCCACCCAGGGCCTGCTGAACATCACCAACGCCATGGAGGGCCACCCGGACAACCTGGCCCCGGCCTTCTACGGCGGGCTCACCGCCTCCATGGTGGACAACGGCCTGCCGGTGTGCGTCAGCTTCCCGCTGCACCCGGAGTGGGAGTTTCTGGCCCTGGTGCCGGATTTCGACCTGCCCACCCCCAAGGCCCGGGCGGTACTGCCGGACCAGGTGAGCCGGGCGGACGCGATCTACAACATCTCCCACGGCGCGCTGGTGCTCAAGGCCCTGGAGCTGGGAGATGAGAAGCTCCTGCGAAACGCCATGCAGGACCGGCTCCACCAAAATTACCGAAAGAGCCTGATCCCGGACTTTGAGGCGATCGAGGCCCTGGTCCGGCCCACCGGGGCAGGCTTCTGCCTCAGCGGCGCCGGCCCGACAGTGCTGTGCGTCACCCGGGACAAAGACCTGGAACAAAAGCTGGCCCAAAAGCTGGACACGGTGACCACCGCCCACTGGCAGATGCTCCCCCTGTTCGTAGAGTTCCAGGGCGCCCATGTAGTGCCCGACCTCCAATAAACACCGGCGTGGCCCTCCCAGCCACGCCGTTTCCCGTTCCCTCTGGAAAAGCCGTCCGTCCTCCCACCCACGCCCCATCCTTCCACCG
>CALXFQ010000072.1 GCA_944387625.1 uncultured Oscillospiraceae bacterium | reverse complement strand
AAATACCCTGCGTGGCCACCCTCTCCGGCAGGCCGTTCGGCCTGCCACCTCTCCCATAGGGAGAGGCAAGTGGGTGGGCAAAATGCCGGGGCTTGGTACAAATGCCCCGGAGGGGGCTTCCACAGCGGAAGCGCCCCGGCGAGAGCCGGGGCGCTTAAGGGCATTCAGGCTTGAGGCGAATCTTCCGGCGGGACTTCTTCCAGAGAGGTCTGGGCAGAGCGCTTGCGGATGTCCTGGCGCAGGAGCTGGTAGATCGCCGCCGCCAGGGGGACCCCCAGGAGCATCCCCGGGATGCCGGCCACACCGCCGCCTACGGTGACGGCGGCCAGGACCCAGATCCCCGGCAGGCCCATGGACGAGCCCACCACTCTGGGGTAGATCAGGTTGCCCTCCATCTGCTGGAGCACCACCAGGTACACCACGAACAGCAGTGCCTTGATCGGGTCCACGGTGAGGATCAGCAGCAAGCCCACCGCGCCGCCGATGTAGGCGCCGGCGATCGGGATCAGGGCGGTGACGCCTACGATCACGCCGGTCATCACCGCGTAGGGGAAGCGGAAGAGCAGCATGCCCAGGCAGCACAGAACGCCCAGGATCACCGCCTCCGTGGCCTGGCCGACGATGAATTTGCGGAAGCTGGTGTTGAACACCCCCAGGGTGTAGGTCAGCTTCTCGTACCAGCTCGGCCGCATATAGGTCTTCGTCAGCCGCCGGACCTGGGCCAGGAGCTTGTCCCTGCCGGAGAGCAGGTACAGCGAGAAGATCAGCGCCAGCACCACGTCCACCACCACGCCTACCAGGCCGGTGGCTACGCCGATCACCCCTTCGATGCCGCTGACCAGGCCCTGGGCCAGGCTGGTCAGGATGCTTTTCCAGTCGATCCCCTCCAGCCAGTCCAGGATGGGGGTCAGCAGGTCCTTATCCCCGGGGATCATGGCCAGCAGCCCGGACAAGGCGTCGGGGACCTCCGCCAGGAGCAGCTTGATACAGGCCACCAGCTCCGGCAGCACCAGATACACCACCAGGGCCAGCACCACCAGGATCGTCAGGAACGCCGCCGCCAGGCACACCGGGCGGCGGCTCTTCACCACCCAGGCGCTGGTGGACTTGGGGAAGTACCAGCGCTCATAGCCGCTCATGATGATGTTGACGGCGTAGGCGATGATCATGCCGCTGATCAGAGGGGAGATTGCCCCCAGCATCAGGCCCAGCAGGCCGCTGACCGCGTCCCAATAGTAGATCACCAGGAACACGCCCACCGCGGCGGCGGCGGCCCACAAGATGAGTTTTTGCTTTTCACGCATCTTGGATCGGTCCTTTCTTTGTTTCATACGCCCTATCATAGCACGTTTTGGCCTGGGATGCAACGTATGATGGGTAATTTTCAACGATCGTTGAGGATGGGTTCATTTTTTTGTCGTAATTTGGTGCGAGATTATATGGTATGGATATTAGATGATGGGAGGCTGTGACCATACATATGCAAGCCGTATCGACGAAGCGCCCGGCCCGCCTGGCCCTGCCGGGAAAAGACAGCCCGCAGTACAAGGACCGGTGGTATCTCCTGTTCTGGCCGGTGTTTTTGCTGCGCTATATGCTGATCGAATCGATCCAGCGGGGAGGGTATACCGAGATCTATAGTCCGCTGGACGACCGGATCCCCTTCTGCGAGTATTTCCTGATCTTTTATGTGGCCTGGTATGTGCTGATCGTGGGGATGCACCTGTATACCTATGTGTATGACCCCCAGGCGTTCCGGGGCTACAGCCGGGCGCTGATCGCGGCCACGGTGATCTCCACCTCGGTGTTCCTGCTCTTCCCCAGCTGCCAGCAGCTCCGGCCGGAGACCTTCCCCCGGGACGGGCTGTTCACCCGGCTGGTGGAGATGCTCTACGCCGTGGACACCAATACCAACGTGCTGCCTTCGGAGCACGCCATCGGTGCGTTCCTGGCCTTCCTGGCGGTGCTGCATACCAAGCGGCTGCGCTCCCCGGGGAAGATCGTGTTTTTCGCCGTTCTGGCGGTGCTGGTGGCCATGTCCACCGTGTTTTTGAAGCAACATTCCATTTTGGATGTCCTGGCGGCCCTGCCGGTGACGGCGGTGGGCTATTGGCTGGGCTTCCACGTAAGAAAGAGAGGAAAAAATGTCTGAGAGCCTTCGAGCCGGTATCGATATCGGCTCTACCACTGTCAAGCTGGTGGTGCTGGATGACCAGGGCCGGATCGTGTTCGGCCAGTACCGGCGTCACCATGCCCACACCCAGCAGACCCTGTATTCCCTGCTGATGGAGGCCCGGCAGGCCCTGGGGGAGCGGCCGCTCCGGCTGGGGATCACCGGTTCCGGCTCCATGGATCTGGGCGCGGCGCTGAAGATCCCCTTCGTCCAGGAGGTGGTGGCGGTGGCCACCGCCCTGAAGACCGTGGCCCCCCAGACCGACGTGGCCATCGAGCTGGGCGGGGAGGACGCCAAGATCATCTACTTCACCGGCGGACTGGAGGAGCGGATGAACGGCGTGTGCGCCGGCGGCACCGGCTCCTTCATCGACCAGATGGCGGCCCTGCTCCAGACCGGCGCGGAGGGCCTGAATGAAGCGGCCAAGAACTATCAGCGGATCTATCCCATCGCCGCCCGGTGCGGCGTGTTCGCCAAGACCGATATCCAGCCCCTGATCAACGAAGGGGCGGCCAAGGCGGATCTGGCGGCGTCGATCTTCCAGGCGGTGGTGGACCAGACCATCTCGGGTCTGGCCTGCGGCAAGCCGATCCGGGGCCATGTGGCCTTTCTGGGCGGGCCGCTCCACTTCCTTACCGAGCTGAAGGCCGCTTTCGTGCGGACCCTGCGGCTCACCGAGGAAACGGCGATCGACCCGGAAAATTCCCATCTGTTTGCCGCCATGGGCGCGGCGCTGGAGGCCCAGAGCAGTGAGCCGGTGTCCCTTACCGGCCTGGCCCAGCGGCTGAAAGAGGGGGTCCAGCTCCGGCCGCAGACCCCCCGGTGTCCGCCCCTGTTCCGGGACCGGCAGGACTACGACGCCTTCCTGGACCGGCACAGCAAAGCGGTGGTGCCCAAAGGGGACCTGGAGCATTACCAAGGGGACTGCTTTCTGGGGATCGATGCCGGATCCACCACCACCAAGCTGGTGCTGATCGGCCAGGACGGTTCGCTTTTGTACCAGTTTTATGCCAATAACCAGGGCGACCCGATCCGGACCGCCCAGTACGCCATCGGCCAGCTCCGGGGCCGGATGCCTGCCACCGCCCGGATCTGCCGGGCCTGCTCCACCGGCTACGGCGAGGCCCTGCTGGGGGCCGCCTTCTCTCTGGACGAGGGGGTGGTGGAGACCATCGCCCACTGCACCGCCGCCGCCTTCTTCCAGCCGGAGGTGGACTGTGTGCTGGACATCGGCGGCCAGGATATGAAGTGCATCAAGCTCAAGGACGGGGCCGTGGACACGATCATGCTCAACGAAGCCTGTTCCTCCGGCTGTGGCTCCTTCATCGAAAATTTCGCCACCAGCCTGGGCTACACCGCGGCGGACTTTGCCAAGGAGGCTCTGTTCGCCCCTTCGCCGGTGGACCTGGGGACCCGGTGCACCGTGTTCATGAACTCCAACGTCAAGCAGGCCCAGAAGGAGGGGGCGTCCGTGGCGGACATCTCCGCGGGCCTGGCCTATTCCGTGATCAAGAACGCGCTGTACAAGGTGATCAAGCTGGCCTCCGCCCAGGAGCTGGGCCGGCACATCGTGGTCCAGGGCGGCACCTTCTATAACCACGCGGTGCTGCGGGCCTTTGAGCAGATCGCCGGGGTGGAGGCGGTATGCCCGGACATCTCCGGGCTGATGGGCGCGTTCGGCGCGGCGCTGGTGGCCCGGGACCATTACCACGGCCAGCAGACCCGGATGCCCAGCCTGGAAGAGCTTTTGGCGCTGACCTACACCAGCACCACCATCCGCTGCGGCGGCTGCTCCAACAACTGCACCCTGACGGTGAACAAATTCCCCGGCGGCCGCCGCCATATCAGCGGCAACCGCTGCGAAAAGGGCGGCGGCAGCGCCGCTGCCGGGGAGAAGGCCCCCAATATGGTGCTGTATAAGCGGGAGCGGCTGTTTGCCTATCCGCCCCTGTCCGCCGACCAGGCCCCCCGTGGGGCGATCGGCATCCCCAGGGTGCTGAATATGTATGAGAACTACCCCTTCTGGGCCACGTTCTTTAAGGAATTGGGCTTCCGGGTGGTGCTCTCCCCCTTCTCCGACCGAAAGATCTATGCCCTGGGCATGGAGTCGATCCCCTCGGAGTCGGAGTGCTACCCGGCCAAGCTGGCCCACGGCCATGTGCAGTGGCTGGTGGACCAGGGGGTGAAGACCATCTTCCATCCCTGTGTGTTTTATGAGCATCAGGAAACGCCTGGGGCGCAGAACCACTACAACTGTCCCATGGTGGTGTCCTACGCCGAGAACCTGAAGAACAATGTCGAGCCGGTGGTCCGGGGAGAGGTGCGCTACATCCGGCCCTTTATCGCCTTTACCAGCGAGAAGACCGCCGCCGACCGGCTGGTGAAGACCGCCGCCGAGGAGTGGTCGATCCCGGAAAAGGAGGTCCGGGCGGCGGTCCACGCAGCCTGGGGGGCCCAGCAGGCGGCCAAGGCGGACATCCGGGCGGAGGGCCAGCGTCTGCTGAAGCAGATGGAGGCCAAGGGCGGCCGGGGCATCGTGCTGGCCGGCCGGCCCTATCACATCGACCCGGAGATCAGCCACGGCATCCCGGAGCTGATCGCCTCCTACGGCCTGACGGTGTTCACCGAGGACAGCCTGCCGGTGGACGAGGGAGAGCCGCTGAACACCCGGGTGGTGGACCAGTGGGTGTATCACTCCCGGCTGTACCAGGCGGCCCGGTTCGTCAGCCGCCGGGAGGATCTGGAGCTGGTCCAGCTCAACTCCTTCGGCTGCGGCCTGGACGCGGTGACCACGGACCAGGTCAGCGAGATCCTGGAGGGGAGCAACAAGCTCTACACCCTGCTGAAGATCGACGAGGTGAGCAACCTGGGCGCGGTGCGGATCCGGATCCGGTCGCTGCTGGCGGCCATGGATATGCGCCGGGAAAAGGGCATCCGCCCCACCGCTCCCAAGACCGCCTATCAGCGGGTGGAGTTCACCAAGCAGATGCGCCAGGACGGATACACCATCCTGGCTCCCCAGATGAGCCCGATCCATTTCCAGATCCTGGAGCCGGTGTTCCACAAGCACGGCTATAATCTGGTCCTGCTGGACAACGATTCCCGGGCGGCGATCGACATGGGCCTGAAATTCGTGAACAACGACGCCTGCTTCCCCTCGATCACCGTGGTGGGCCAGATCATGGAGGCGGTGCTCTCCGGCCGGTACGATACGGACCACCTGGCGGTGGTGATGACCCAGACCGGCGGCTGCTGCCGGGCCAGCAACTATGTGGCCTTCATCCGCCGGGCGCTGGAAAAGGCGGGGCTGTCCCACATCCCGGTGATCTCCCTGAACTTCAACGGTATGGAGAAGAACGAGGGCTTCAAGCTCTTCCCGGCGCTGCTGATCGATGTGGCTCTCGGGGCGGTGTACGGCGACCTGATGATGCGCTGCCTGTACCGGGTCCGGCCCTATGAGCGGGTCCCCGGGTCTGCCAACGCCCTGCACGACCGGCTCCGGCTGGAATGTGTCCAGTCCCTTACCGGCAAGAGCAGCGTCCGGGACTACAAAAGGCTCTGCGCCCGGATCGTAGAGGAGTTTGACCGGCTGCCGATCCATGAGGATATGAGAAAGCCCCGGGTGGGCATCGTGGGAGAGATCCTGGTCAAGTATATGCCTCTGGCCAACAACCATCTGGTGGACCTGCTGGAGCGGGAGGGGGCCGAGGCGGTGGTGCCGGACCTGGTGGACTTTATGAACTACAGCGTGTATAACGGCAAGTACAATGCCGAGTTCCTGGGAGTCCGGCACTCCGCCGCCCTGGTGGCGGATACGGCGGTGAAGCTGATCCGCTTCCTGCGAAAGCCTGCCCTGAAGGCCCTGGAGCGGTCCAAACGCTTCGAGCCGCCGATGCCGATCGAGCAGATCGCCGAAGGCACCAAGCCCTTCCTCTCCCTGGGCAACCAGTACGGCGAGGGCTGGTTCCTCACCGGCGAGATGGTGGAGCTGATCCAAAGCGGCGTGCCAAACATCGTGTGCATCCAGCCCTTCGCGTGCCTGCCCAACCATGTGGTGGGCAAAGGGGTGATCCGGGCGCTGAAGAAAGCCTATCCCCAGGCCAACATCGCCGCGGTGGACTACGACCCCGGCGCGTCCCAGGTCAACCAGCTCAACCGGATCAAGCTCATGCTCTCCGCCGCCAAGGAGGCCATGGACGATCCGGCCCCCGCATCCGTATAAAGCCACTGCCCGGACCATCGGTCCGGGCAGTTAAACTGTCGAAAACCCCTTTCGGGGGGTCGTGGCACGCCCCAACATTTTGCCTGCCTACTTGCCTCTCCCAAAGGGAGAGCCAAGGG
>CALXFQ010000071.1 GCA_944387625.1 uncultured Oscillospiraceae bacterium | reverse complement strand
GGAGCTTAGAAAACACCCAAAAAAGCCAGCCTTGCGGCTGGCTTTTTTGGAGGTTCAGGTCTTTTTGATGAACTTTTCCCGGCATTTGGGGCAGGTGATCGCGATCTTGCCCTTGCCCCGGGGGACCCGTACCGGCTGGTGGCACCGGGGGCACTCGAAGTGCCGGTGTTCCCGGTCCCGGACCCGGTCCAGCAGCATCAAAAACCGCCGGTTCTCCCGATACCGCTTGTAGGTCTGCCGGGAGAAGGTCCGATACAGGACCACGCCCATGAGCACATAGGCCAGCATCGTACAGATCAGCCGGACCATGGCCCAGGGCAGGAACATGGCCACGAACACGATCGCCACACTGGTCCACAGCAGTACCGAGTTCAGCTTGTCCATGCCGTACCGGCCGGACATGGCCCGGGTCAGGCTCTGAGAGAGTTTTTGAAAGAATTTCCGGATCGCACTCATGCAGCGCACCTCGACTGTTATTGTTTTGTTACCATTATAGACCGTTCCCGGAAGATCGCAAGGGCTAAAGCCCATTGTTTACGGATAATTTAAAATCCCCGCCGGGAAAAAACCAGGAAGTTCCCGGCTTTTTTAACAAAAGTGTTGCTATTCATTTGGTCAGGTAGTATAATCAAAAGTTGTGAGAATTCGATCATTAAGGAGCAGACCATATGGTATCTCAGGAAAACATCCGTAATATCGCGATCATCGCCCACGTGGACCATGGCAAGACCACCCTGGTGGACGAGATGCTCAAGCAGGGCGGCATCTACCGGGAGAACCAGGTGACCCAGGAGCGGGTCATGGACTCCGGGGACCTGGAGCGGGAGCGGGGCATCACGATCCTGGCAAAGAACACTTCGGTGTATTATAAGGACTATAAGATCAACATCGTGGACACCCCCGGCCACGCCGACTTCAGCGGCGAGGTGGAGCGGATCTTGAAGATGGTCAACGGCGTGATCTTGCTGGTGGACGCCGCCGAAGGCCCCATGCCCCAGACCCGGTTCGTGCTGCAAAAGGCGCTGGAGCTGGGCCACAAGGTGATCGTGGCGGTGAACAAGGTGGACAAGCCCGACGCCCGGGTCCATGAGGTGATGGACGAGGTGCTGGAGCTGCTGCTGGACCTGGACGCCACCGACGAGCAGTTCAACAGCCCCACCGTGTTCTGTTCCGGCCGCCAAGGCACCGCCTCCTACGGTCCCGACGAAGCCGGCACCGACCTGACGCCCCTCTTTGAAACGATCGTGCGCTACATCCCTGCCCCCCAGGGGGACAAGGATCAGCCCCTTCAGCTGCTGGTCAGCTCCATCGATTATAATGAGTATGTAGGCCGGATCGCCGTGGGCCGGGTGGAGCGTGGCACCATCCGGGTGAACCAGGAGGTGACGATCTGCGACTTCCACGATCCGGATATCCGCCAGAAGGGCAAGGTGGTGGCCCTCTACGCCTTCGACGGCCTGGGCAAGGCCCCGATCCAGGAGGCCGGCGCCGGGGAGATCGTGGCCCTTTCCGGCATGGCGGAGATCACCATCGGCCGGACCCTGTGCGCCCCGGAGGCGGTGGAGCCGCTGCCCTTCGTCAAGATCTCCGACCCCACCATCGAGATGACCTTCGCCGTGAACGACTCCCCCTTCGCCGGGAAGGAGGGCAAGTTCGTCACCTCCCGGAACCTGCGGGACCGGCTGGAGAAGGAGCTTTTGAAGGACGTGTCCCTCCACGTCACCGAGCAGGGGACCGACGCGTTCAACGTGGCCGGCCGGGGCGAGATGCACCTGTCGATCCTGATGGAAACGATGCGCCGGGAGGGCTATGAGTTTTCCGTGTCCACCCCCCGGGTGCTCACCAAGCAGATCGACGGCAAGCTCTGCGAGCCGATCGAGCGGATGGTGGCGGATGTGCCGGAGGAGTGCATGGGCGCGGTGATCGAGAAGATCGGCCGCCGGAAGGGCGACCTTTTGGCCATGGCCCCCATGGGCAGCCGGTACCGGCTGGAATTTCTGGTCCCCTCCCGGGGCCTGTTCGGCTACCGCAACGAATTTCTGACCGATACCCGGGGCGAGGGGATCATGTCCAGCGTGCTCCATTCCTACGCCCCCATGAAAGGCCAGATCGAGCGCCGGCTCACCGGCTCTCTGATCGCCCATGAAAGCGGCGAGGCGGTGGCCTACGGCCTGGCCGCCGCCCAGGAGCGGGGCGCGCTGCTGATCGGTCCCGGCACCCCGGTGTACGCCGGCATGGTGGTGGGCATCTGCAGCCGCAACGAAGATATGACCGTGAACGTCTGCAAGCGCAAGCAGCTGACCAATATGCGGGCCGCCGGTTCCGATGAGGCCCTCCGGCTGGTCCCCCCGAAAAACTTCTCCCTGGAGCAGTGCCTGGAGTTCCTGGCAGACGATGAGCTGCTGGAATGTACCCCCAAGAGCCTGCGGATCCGGAAGCGCCAGCTCGACCACGGCATCCGGATGCGGGAGCTGATGAAAAAGCGGGCCCAGGAACAGTAAAGATCCGGGAAAGGAGAGGAACATCATGGGCAAACGGAGAGAGCAGCGCCGCCTGGAGCGGCAGCAGCGTCAGATCGATCAGCGGCAGCGCCGTTGGGCGGTGTTCAAAAGCCTTTGGGGCAGCCTGCTGCTGATCGTCATGGGCCTGGTGCTCCTGGTCCGGCCGGACCTGGGCACCACCGCCGTGGCGGCGGTGGTGGGCTGGGTGCTGATCGCCGTGGGCGGCGTGGGGGTGACCGTATCCCTGCTGAGCTGGCCGGTGATGGGCTTTGGCCAGCTGGCGGCTGGGATCGCCGCGGCGGCGGCAGGCATCTTCCTGCTGGTCCGGCCGGAGGCCCTGTTCCAGCTCCTGGGGCTGGGCCTGGGGATCTGCCTGGTGGCCCAGGGCCTGGGGAGCCTGATGGAGAGCCGCCGGCTGGAAAAGATCGGCCTGTCCTTCTGGCCCCAGCGGATCTTCGCCCTGATCGGCTGCGCCCTGGGGCTGGTGCTGATCTTCTTCCCCCTGGGGACCACCCATTGGGTGATCCGGGTGGCCGGCGCGGCGCTGGTGATCTGGGGCGGGGCCGGCGCCTGGTTCCGCCTCCGGGCCGCCCGGCTGCTGAGCCGGCCGGAGGACGATGAGCAGTAAGATCCTGGCCCTGGCAGGCGAGCCGCTGGCAGGCCGCCCCGGCCATGACGCGGGAAGGGACCTGCTGGACCGGCTGTACCGGCAGACCGTGGGGGAAGACCCTCCGCCCATCCGCCGGGGGCAGTGGGGCAAGCCCTATTTTGCCGCCGGGGACCTGCACTTCTCCATCAGCCACACCCGGGGCCATGTGTTCTGCGTCCTGGCTGACGGCCCGGTGGGGCTGGACGCGGAGGAGCTGGACCGGGCCATGCGTCCGGCCCTGGCGGAGAAGATCCTCTCCCCCAGGGAGCTGGCACAGTATCGGACCGCCCCGGACCCCCAGCGGGCACTGCTGACCTTCTGGGTGCTGAAGGAGGCGGCGGCCAAGTACACCGGCCGGGGCCTGCAAGGCTACCCCAGGTACACGGACTTCTCCCTGGACGACCCCCGTGTTCAGGAATTATGCGGCTGTCTGGTGGCCGTGATCGTATAAGGAGGGCGTTATGCTCTTTGACACTCATGCCCATTTGGACGACCGGGCCTTTGATGCCGACCGCCACGCCCTGATCGCCGGACTGCCGGAAGCGGGGGTGGCCCTGGTGATGGACCCGGCCTGTTCCCGTGCCTCCGCCCAGGCGGTGGACGCACTCACTCGCCGCTATCCCCACGTCTACGGGGCCGTTGGCTCCCACCCGGACGCGGCGGACGAGGTGTGCGACCAGGTGCTGGAGGAATACCGGGTATTATGTAAACAAAACCCCAAGATCCGGGCGATCGGGGAGATCGGCCTGGACTACCACTATGAGGACATCCCCCGGGATATCCAGATCCGGGCCTTCCGGGACCAGATGGCCCTGGCCAGGGAGCTGGACCTGCCGGCGATCGTCCACGAGCGGGAGGCCCATGGCGACGGCCTGGAGGTGGTGCGGGACTTCCCGGAAGTCACCGGGGTGTTCCACTGCTACTCCGGCTCGCTGGAGATGGCACAGGAGCTGATCCGGCGGGGCTGGTACATCGGCTTTACCGGGGTGCTCACCTTCAAAAACGCCCGAAAGGCGGTGGAGGTGGCCGCCGCGATCCCCCTGGACCGGCTGGTGCTGGAGACCGACTGCCCTTACATGGCCCCGGAGCCTTACCGGGGACGGCGGAACGACCCGGCCAAGCTGATCCACACCGCCCAGCGTCTGGCCCAGATCCGGGATCTGCCGGTGGAGCGGATCTGCCGAATCGCCATGGAAAACGGCAAACGCCTGTATCGGATCTGAACGCCATCGGCCGGCCCCAAAAGGGCCGGCCGTTTTTTCATGCCCAAGCGTGGTTTACATAAAAAAGCGGAGCCTGACAGGCTCCGCTTTTTCAGCTCTCCAGTTGTTTGCCCAGGAAGCCGGCCACGGTCTGGGCCAGCTTCTGGTCCGCCTCGGTGATGGCCCCCCGGTCTTCTCCCATGAGCAGCAGCACGCAGCCCATCAGGTCCCCCCGGGACAAGATCGGCGCCGCCGCCCCCAGATGGTACCTCTCGCACCCCTCCACGGCCCGGATCAGATCCGTTCCCGGGACATAGCGGTATTGCTTCCGCTGTTCCATGAGCTTCTCCAGAGCCGGGGAGTTGGGCTTGTCCAGCAGGTCCCGTTTAGAGGCCCCGGACAGGGCGATCACCGCGTCCCGGTCCGACACCGCGGCGATCCGGCCGGTATTGTCATTGATCGACTGACAGACCTGAGCCGCCAGCTCTTGCAGTTCCCCCATAGGGGAATACTTCCGAAAGATCACCCCGCCGTCCTTCTCCGTATAGATCTCCAGGGGGTCGCCTTCCCGGATGCGGAGGGTCCGGCGGATCTCTTTGGGGATCACGATCCGCCCCAGATCGTCCACCCGGCGGACGATGCCAGTTGCTTTCATATATCTTCCTCTCCTTGTGTTCCTTTTCCATGGGTATTGTTTGCCGGATCTTCTGGAATTATGCTTCCCATGGAAAGATCGGAAACACGCCCAGCGCTACCAAACATTTATAGCCGCCCCTCCAAGCCGGACCGCGCCCGGTCCCTGTGAAAGGTCCGCCGTGCGCCGGAAAAGCGCCGGCCGGTGCAACCGAAACGGGGAGGATCCTACGCCCCAGCCGGTGACCGTCCTTCGGTGTGCCGGGGAGCGGCTGGACCGCTTGCGGCAGATCCGCCGGGGCCAGGCCGCCACGGAGAGCCTGCTCTACGCCTACCGGAAGGACCCGGACCGATTTGACCGGCGACTGGACAGCGACCAGGCGATCGCCTACTACTATCGAAAGCTCTACAAGAGCATGGACCAGGGGCACCAGGACTATGTGGTTACGCCCCATGGCAGACTGCTGGACCTGCTGGCCCTGAATGAACGCTACGCCACCGCCTACAGCCAGGATGTGGACCGCTATGTTCTGCATCAGGCCTTCCGGCTGGCCGGGAACTTGTTCCAGGTCTTTGACCAGGATACCACCGATGTGCTGGTGCCTTATCAGGAGGGCCGCCAGATCCGGGAGAAGCTGATCCGGGCCGCCCAGACCTGGGACTATGACCAACTCCGAACGCTGTTGGAGGAGGCCCGGCCCTACACCGTGTCCATGTACCGCTATCAGATCGACCGGCTCCAGGCGCAGGGGGCGCTGATCCAACTTTTCGACGGCAGGGCTTTGGCACTGACCGACGGGTATTACCACGAAGCCACCGGCTTTTCGCTGAAAAACATAAAGGACTTTTGGGAGGTGTCCAAGTGAGAACCAAACATCCAAACATCGTGCGGTTCCAGGTGACCGGGAACTATGCCCTGTTTTCCGACCCGATCATGCGGGTGGGAGGCGAGAAATGCACCTATCAGGTGCCCACCTACGAGGCGCTGAAAGGCATTTTGTCCTCGGTGTACTGGAAGCCCACTCTGATCTGGTACATCGACCGGGTGCGGGTCATGAACCGGATCCAGACGGAGGTGAAGGGGATCCGCCCCATCAAATACGGCGGCGACAATGACCTGGCCTATTATACGTATCTGAAAAACTGCGTCTATCAGGTGGAGGCCCATTTTGAGTGGAACAAAAACCGCCCGAAGCTGGAGGAGGACCAAAACGAGAACAAGCACCACCAGATCGCCCTGCGGATGATCGGGAAGGGCGGCAGAAGGGACATCTTTCTGGGGGCCAGGGAGTGCCAGGGCTATGTGGAGCCGTGTGTGTTCGGCGAAGGGGCGGGCGCCTATGATGACCTGCCGGAGCTGAGCTTTGGCCTGATGTACCACGGGATCACCTATCCCGATGAGGCCTACTCCCTGCAGACCCAGGGGAGGATGACAGCCCGGTTCTGGTATCCGGTGATGCGGCAGGGGATCATCACCTTCCCCCGGCCGGAGGACTGCCCGGGACAAAAGCCCCTGCGGGAAATGGAGATGAAGCCGTTCGGGGAGGGACTTGGAAATTTCGCCGGTCTGCGGGAATTTGGGGAGGTGGAGTAAATGGGCCTGATGCAGCGCGCCTATGAGACCTACTGCGCCATGGAGCGCAGCCATGCCGGGCGGTATTCCGCGGAAGAAAAGGAGACCCTGGCACCGGCCTGCCATGCGCTGGTCAAGGCGGACCTGGAGATCACCCTGGACGAAGAGGGCGGTTTTGTCAGTGCCTGTGGGGTGGATAAA
>CALXFQ010000070.1 GCA_944387625.1 uncultured Oscillospiraceae bacterium | reverse complement strand
TACGATGCCGAAAGGCAGTACCGGCGCACGCAGTGCGCCCTTGGCGCTCTCTTTGGGAGCGCGTCCGATCTTCCGCCAGCCCACTTGGCTCTCCCTTTGGGAGAGCTGGCACGGACCCGGAGGGGCCGTGACTGAGAGGGTGGCGGCTTTCCGCATTTAGGAACGTTATACAAAAGAACGAACGTGGGCACCCTCTCCGGCAGGCCGTTCGGCCTGCCGCCAGCGCCCTTGGCTGTCCCAGGATGACCGAAAAGCTGTCCCGGTCGGGACAGCTTTTCCTTTATCCTTCTATGGCCATGACCTTGTCGATCCGGCGTTGGTGGCGGGGCTCGCCGGAGAAGGGGGTGGACAGCCACACGTCCGCGATCTGCAGGGCCAGCATCGGGCCTACCACCCCGGCCCCCAGGGCCATCATGTTGGTGTCGTTGTGTTCCCGGGTCAGCCGGGCGGACATCAGGTCCGACAGCAGGGCGCACCGGATCCCCCGGACCTTGTTGGCGGCGATGCTCACCCCGATGCCGGTGGTGCACAGCACGATCCCCCGGTCACATTCTCCCCGGGCCACCGCTTCCGCCGCCGCCTGGGCGTAGTCCGGGTAGTCGCAGGAGCTTTGGCCGTAGGTGCCGAAGTCGGCGATCTGGTGGCCCTGCTGTTCCAGATGGGCCGCCAGGGCGTTTTTCAGGTCCAGCGCGCCGTGGTCACAGCCAATGGCGATCTTCATTGCTATCATCCTCCTTAGATCACATATCCACCGTTGACGCTGAGCACCTCACCGGTGATAAAATCCGCTTCTGCCAGGTAGCCGATCGCCCCGGCCACGTCTTCCGCCGTGCCAAGCCGGCCCACCGGGGTATCCTGGCGCAGGTCCTCCAGGCTCTGGGGGTCTATGCCGGCGCACATATCCGTGGCGATGACCCCCGGGGCCACGCAGTTGGCCCGGACCCCGCTGGGTCCCAGCTCCTTGGCCAGGGCCTTGGTCAGGGCGATCACCGCCCCCTTGGTGGCGGAATAGGCCGCCTCGCAGGAGGCCCCCACCTGGCCCCACATGGAGCTGACGGTGACGATCGACCCCTTCTGCTTCCTTAAAAAGAAGGGCATGGCGGCCTTGACGCAGTGGTAGATCCCCTTCACGTTCACGTCGAAGATCCGGTCCCAGTCCTCCTCCGGCATGGCGCTGAGCAGACCGTACATACTGATCCCGGCGGCGCACACCAGCACGTCCAGGTCCGGCAGTTCCCGGAACGCCTTTTGGACCGCCGCGCCCCGGGCCACGTCACAGCAGATCGGCACGGCCCCGGTGGCCTGGGCCACCGACCGGGCGGCGGCGTGGTCCTTCTCATATAAAAAGTACACCCGGTAGCCCCGCCGGGCGAACCAGGCCACTGCCGCGGCCCCGATCCCCCGCGATCCGCCGGTGATCAACGCAGTATCCATAATCCCTCCGGCCCTGCAGGGCGCTCCACGCCGTAAAACGGGGCCGCCGGGGTGGCGGCCCATGGATGTTATCTTCTCCGGCTCTTGGTCCGATGCTCGGAATACTGCCGGATCGAGGAGATCTTGCTGTCCGATTCGGACATGAACGCCTTCAGCTTCTCTTCAAAAAGCTGATCGGCCGTCTTGGGAGCGGCAGGCGGCACCGGCGCCGGACGGGCAGACCGGTCCTGAGCCGGGCGGCTGGGGCGGTCGTTCCGGCGGGGGTTGTTCTCCCGCTGGGGCCGGGGCTCCAGACGCTTGATCGACAGGTTGATCTTGCCGTTTTCGTTGCCGATCACCATCACCTTCACATCCTGGCCTTCGGTCAGATGCTGGCGGATATCGCTGACATAGGCATTGGCCACCTCAGAGATATGTACCATGCCGGTCTTGCTGCCGCCCAGCGCCACGAAAGCGCCGAAATTGGTGATCGACTTGACCTTCCCTTCCACAACGGATCCAACAGTCAACTCCATGTTTTCTTCCATTCGTTAATTTTCCCCGTCTTCCTCAATGATGATGGTGTCCGGATCGACCAGACCCAGTTCCTCCCCGGCGATCTGCTCCATGCTTTGGTCCGACCCCAGGGCGTCGATCTTTTGCTCCAGCTCCTGCTGAGCCCGCTCCTCGGCGGCGGCCTGCGCCCGGGCGGCTTCGGCTTTCTCCCGCTCCCGGTCGGCGGCGCCGTCGATCGCCAGCAGTGTCAGGGTGGACAGCACGATCACCGCCAGCAGTGCCAGCTTGGTCACCGGCCTGCCCCGGCCTACGACGATCTTGAATTTGGGTTTGGACATGGCAGATCCCTCCGGACCGCCCCCTGATGGGGGGTGTATTCTCTGCTATTGTATCCGATTTTTTTCGATATGCAAATACTTTTTTGAAAAAAAGCGTGAAAAACTCAAAAAATTTTTCAAAGGGCCGCCACGCCCAGCGGAAAACCGCCCCCACCCCCTGCCAAAACAGGGCCGCCGGCCGCCTCAGGAGCCGCCCGGCGGTGATCTGGAAGGCCCATGCCCCCACCAAAAGCCCGGCGGTGGTCCCCAGCCGGATGTCTCCCCGGCAGACGGCGAAGGACAGCCAGGCGAAGGCGTACATGGCCGCCGCTCCCAGCACCAGGTCCGCCGGGACCGAGGTCCTGGACCGCAGGGGCCGGAGGAAGGCGTTGAGCAGGCCCAGTCCCGCCCCCAGGGCCAGGGCCACCCCGATCCGCCAGGCGGACAGGGCCGGGCCGGTCATTTCAGCAGCCGCCGGACCCAGCCGCCCCGGTCCCGGTGCTCCTGGTACACAGCGGCATCGATCGTGCCGTCGATCTCCACCTGGCCCCCTGCCGGGGCCAGGGTCCGCAGCTTCAGCCCCCGGCCCTGGACGATCAGGGTCCCCAGGCTGGTCTTCATCACCACCGCGTCCTCCTGGAAGCTGAGCACCTCCCCCACCCCGGTGACCTGGAGCCGCTTCCGTTGGTCTATGATCAGCTTATGGGGCATGGTGCCCTGTTGCTCCGCCATCAGATCCCCTCCGTTCTGCAACAGGATATGCCCGGCCGGGCCGGGATATGTCCCCCAGCAAAAATCTTCGGGAATTTGTAAATTCCTACTGGATTATTCCGGATCGTATGATATAATGTAAGATGCGAAAGCATGAATTGCCGGCCTTTCCCAGCCGGTACGATGAAGGAAGTGATCGATTGGAAAACTATACCAAGTATCAGCTCAAGCCCCGGGAGGAGCTGCTGGAACTGCTGAAGGGCAGGGACGATCTGTTCATCGTCGCCTGTAACAAGTGCTTCAAGGAGTTCACCGCCGCCCAGGAGCCGGAGCTGGAGGAGCTGCTGGAGCTGGCGGCCAGCCAGGGAAAGACCGTGGTAGGCTCTGCCCGGGTGGATTTCCTGTGCAACAAGACCCAGACCCTGCGTTCTCTCCAGGTGCCTCAGGAGGCCAGGGACGTGCTGGCGGTCTGCTGCGGCCTGGGCGTGCAGACCCTGGCGGCGGAGCTGGACAAGAGCGTGTACGCCGCCGCCGATTCCATCCACTATACCGGCCATCATGGCATGGCCCTGACCAAGAAGGCCTGCGAAGGCTGCGGCCAGTGCTACCTGAACCTGACCGGCGGCATCTGCCCGGTGGTGGAGTGCTCCAAGAGCCTGGTCAACGGCCAGTGCGGCGGCGCCAAGGACGGCAAGTGCGAGGTGGACCCCTCCAAGGACTGCGCCTGGGAGAAGATCCAGCAGCGCCTGGCGGCTCAGGGCCGTCTGGCGGAGCTGAAGGCCCAGCCCGTTCAGCTTCGGGACTGGTCCAAAAACGATCGGGACACCCTGAAAGACACCGCCGCCCAGATCCGGGCGCGCCGGCTGGAGGGCTACTACGGCGGCGTCCATCCCAACGAACATAAGGAATATACCGAGCACCTGCCGCTGGCGGCCTTCCCGGAGCCGGCGCGGGTGACGATCCCCATGTCCATGCACGCCGGCGCGCCTGCCGCCCCGATCGTGGCGGTGGGGGACCATGTGGATATGGGCCAGAAGATCGGCGAGTCCGCCGGGTTCATCAGCTGCTGTGTCCATGCCAGCGTCAGCGGCACGGTGGTGGCGATCGAGGACCGGCCCCACGCCACCCGGGGCACCTGCCTGGCGGTGGTGATCGAGAACGACGGCAAGTACACCGTTCACGAGTCCGTCCGCCCGGTGGAAGACCCGGACAGCCTGACCCAGGACGATGTGGTGGCCCTGGCCCGGGAGAAGGGCATCGTGGGCATGGGCGGCGCGGGCTTCCCCACCTCCGTCAAGCTCAAGCCCCCCAAGCCGGTGGATACCATCCTGCTCAACGGCTGTGAGTGTGAGCCTTACCTCACCGCCGACCACCGGGTGCTTTTGGAGTACCCGGAGGACGTGATCGACGGTCTGAAGCTCATGGTCCGGATCACCGGCGCCCGGCAGGGCATCATCGTGATCGAGGACAACAAGCCGGACGCCATCGCCCTGATGGAGGAGAAGCTGGCCGGATACGAAGACCTGCGGGTGTGCGTGGCCAAGACCAAGTACCCCCAGGGCGCGGAGAAGATGCTGATCAAGCGCTGTCTGGGCCGTCAGGTCCCCAGCGGCGGTCTGCCTGCGGACGTGGGCTGTGTGGTGGGCAATATCAGCACCACCAAGGCCCTGGCGGACGCGGTGAAGACCGGTATGCCCCTGATCGCCCGGGCGGTCACCGTCACCGGGGAGCACATCGCCAAGCCCGGCAACTACTGGGTCCGGATCGGCACCAGCACCGCCGAGCTGATCGCCCACTGCGGCGGCATCACCGGGGAGAACGTCACCGTGAAGGCCGGCGGCCCCATGATGGGCTTCGTCCAGAAGGAGCTGGACGTGCCGATCATGAAGGGGTCCAACGGCATCATCGCCGTGGACACGGACCGGTCCGTGGCGCAGCCGTGCATCCAGTGCGGCCGGTGTGTGGACGTGTGTCCCATGGAGCTCAAGCCCCTGTATTTCGCCAAGTTCGCCGACCAGGAGAACTGGCAGGGCTGTAAGGACTATGCCATCATGGATTGCCTGGAGTGCCGGTGCTGTGAGTACATCTGCTCCTCCAAGATCCCGCTGGTGACCAAGATCAAGGCCGGGAAAGCGGCAGTCAGGGGGATGAAGTAATGCTGATCACCAAACTCAAGGACGAAAACGAGATCCGCCGCCTGGCCCAGGGCAAGGTGTTCGCGATCTGCTGCCACGGCTGTAAGGAGATCTCCTTCCCGGAGGCGGAGGCCGAGGCGCTGATCGCCACGCTGGACCTGACCGGCCGGATCACCACCGACTACATCTGCCAGCCGGAGAACCTGGCGGCGCGGCTGGAGCCGTACTGGAACGATATCCAGGCCGCCGACGCGGTGCTGGTGTTCTCCTGCGGTGTAGGCGTCCAGACCGTGGCCGACTACCTGGAGGGCAAGCGGGTGTACGCCTGCTGCGACACCGTGCCTCTGCCGGGCTTCCAGGGGGTCACTCCGCTGGAGCATGACTGCGCCCAGTGCGGCCAGTGCTACCTGAACCTGACCGGCGGCATCTGCCCGATCACCGCCTGCTCCAAGAGCCTGGTCAACGGCCAGTGCGGCGGGGCCAAGGACGGCAAGTGCGAAGTCGATCCCACCATGGACTGTGGCTGGGAGCGGATCTGCCGCCGTTTGCAGCAGCTGGGCCGGTCCCAGGAGATGAACTTCCCGGTCCAGATCCGAAACTGGGCCATCAATGAAAACGTGTGATAAGGAGTGTTAAGATCAATGAGGATCACTGAGCTTTTCGACCAGGGCCAATTCGTGGTCACCGCCGAAGTCGGCCCCCCCAAGGGCATCCATGCAGAGCACGTGGTGGAGGAGGCCAAGAAGTACCTCTCCGGCATCACCGCCGTGAACGTCACCGACAACCAGTCCTCGGTCATGCGCCTGGGCTCTCTGGCCACCTGTAAGGTGCTCAAAGACGCGGGCCTGCTGCCGATCTACCAGCTCACCTGCCGGGATCGGAACCGGATCGCCCTTCAGTCCGACCTTCTCAGCGCCGCCATGCTGGGGATCGACAACATCCTGTGCCTCACCGGCGACCATACCCGCATGGGCGACCATCCCGGCGCCAAGCCGGTGTTCGACCTGGACTCCGTGTCCCTGCTGCACACCGTGTGCCAGCTGGAAAAGGGCGTGGACCTGGGCGGCAACCCCCTGGTAGGCGAGCCGCCGAGATTTGCCAAGGGCGCGGTGGTGTCCCCCTGCTCCGACTCGGTGGACGCCCAGCTGGCGAAGATGGAGCGCAAGGTCATGGCCGGCGCCCAGTATTTCCAGACCCAGGCGGTGTTCGAGTCTGAGAAGTTCATCTCCTTCATGGAGCGGGCCAAGCAGTTCGGCGTGCCGGTGCAGCTGGGGGTGATCATCCCCAAGTCCGCCGGGATGGCCAAGTTCATGAACAAGAACGTGGCCGGTGTCCATGTGCCCCAGGAGATGATCGACGAGCTGGCCGCCGACAAGGAGCGGGCCAAGGAAGGGATCACCGGCGTGGAGATCGCCGCCCGGATCATCCGGGAGTGCCGTCCCTACTGCCAGGGCGTCCACATCATGGCCCTGGGCTGGGAAGCCAAGGTGCCCCAGCTCCTGGAACAGGCGGGGCTGTAAGTCATACATATCCGAACAAAGCGCCAGCCGGGAGCGGCTGGCGCTTTTCCGTCCGCTCCCACGATCGCCAAACGCCGCGCCCCTTGTACCGCCCACTTGCCTCTCCCTATGGGGGCTGAGCGAAGCGAAGTCGCGGTAGTGAATGACGGTCCGGTGGACCGTCAGAGC
>CALXFQ010000069.1 GCA_944387625.1 uncultured Oscillospiraceae bacterium | reverse complement strand
TGGAGCCGGTAGACGGACTCGAACCCCCGACCTACTGATTACAAATCAGTTGCTCTACCAACTGAGCTATACCGGCGCATCGAACCGAACACGCATATTATAGCACGGGTCGAAAAAATGTCAAGCATTATTTTCGATCGGAGGACAAAAACTTCGGGGCCGTCCCCCGGCCCCGAAGACCGCTACCGCAGCAGGTGCTCTTCCGCCTGGTGGGCGGCTACCGCCCCGTCTGCCACGGCGGTGACCACCTGGCGCAAATAGGTGGTCCGCACATCCCCCACGGCGTAGACCCCGGGGATCTGGGTCCGGGTGGAGCCATCGGCCACGATATAGCCCCCCTGGTCCAGTTCCAACTGCCCCGCCACCAGGCCGGTGGCAGGCTTGCGGCCCACGCTGATGAACAGGCCGTCACAGGCGATGGCGGACCGCTCCCCGGTGACCACGTTCTCCACCTCCAGTCCTGTAAGGACCTGGTCATAGTCCAGGCCGGTGACCACCGTGTTCCAGCAGATCTCCACATTGGGGGCCTCCAGCAGGGACTTGTGGTACAGCTTGGTGGCCCGAAGGGTATCCCGGCGGTGGATCAAGATCACCTTTTTGGCGATCCGGCTGAGCACCAACGCCTCCGCCACAGCGGAGTTCCCTCCGCCTACCACCGCCACGGTCTTGCCCCGGTAGAACATCCCGTCACAGGTGGCGCAGTAGCTCACTCCCCGGCCCACCAGCTCCTGCTCTCCAGGCACCCCCAGCGCACGGGGGCTGGCGCCGGT
The DNA here is from genome assembly GCA_944387625.1 of uncultured Oscillospiraceae bacterium. Classification (GTDB taxonomy): domain Bacteria; phylum Bacillota; class Clostridia; order Oscillospirales; family Oscillospiraceae; genus Faecousia. The sequence goes on along the minus strand of CALXFQ010000069.1, from coordinate 6,109 downwards.
GGCCACCACCACGGTCCTGCCGTAATACGTGCCCTCATCCGAATCCACACGCTTGGGCTGGGCCTTCAGGTCTACGGACAGCACCTCCGTCAGCCGGGTCACCGCCCCGAACCGCTCAGCCCCGGCCTTCATATCCATCCCCAGGGTGAAACCGTCCACCCCCTCCGGGAAGCCGGGGTAGTTGTCGATCTGGTGAGTCAGGGCCATCTGGCCGCCGGGAGAGAGCCGCTCCAGCACCAGGGTGCTCAGGCCCGCCCGGGCGGCGTACAAGGCGGCGGTATACCCGCCGGGGCCGCCGCCGATCACGATCATATCATAAACCTTTTCCATGGCGTTCGCCTCCTTTTGATACCAGTATACCCACCTTTCCCCGGTCCTTCCGTGATCATATCACGCAAAGGCCCGGCTCCTGGCGGAGCCGGGCGGTCTGGGGTATCAGGCTTCGGAGAACTGGTCCTTGCCTACGAAGCACAGGGGACAGCTGAAATCCTCGGGGACGTCCTCCCACTTGGTGCCGGGGGCAATGCCGCCCTCGGGATAGCCCTCCGCCTCGTCGTATTCCCAGCCGCAAACGTCGCAAACGTACTTCATCTGTCATTACCTCCATGGGTTTTTAGTATAGCTTCATCCTATCAAGCCCTACGCCCCTTCTCTGTGACTTTCTCACCAACGTTGACTTTTTTTTGAAAAGGAGGTATAGTGGTGAAAAAGGAGGCTGGGCCATGGAATTTGCAGACTACCTGCCCATATGGGGAAAGCTGACCCCCCAACAGCAGGAGCGGATCGCCCAGGCGATCGACTACCGCCAGGTGACCAAGGGCACTTTCATCCACGACAGCAGCGCCGACTGTCTGGGCCTGATCATGGTCCGGTCGGGACAGTTGCGGACCTACATCCTGTCCGACGAGGGCCGGGAGATCACCATTGAGCGGCTGATCGATCACGATGTGTGCCTGCTCAGCGCCTCCTGCGTCATGCCGGATATGCAGTTCAACATCATGATCGAGGCGGAGAAGGACTCCGCCCTTTGGAGCATCCCGGCGTGCCTGTTCAAGGAGCTGATGGGCCAGTCCCTGGCCGCCGCCAATTTTGCCAACAGCCTGATGGCCGGCCACTTCTCCCATCTCATGTGGCTCATGGAGCAGATCATGTGGAAGAGCATCGACAAGCGGCTGGCGGCCTTCCTGGTGGAGGAGTGCGCCCTGGAGGAGACCACCTGCCTGAAGATCACCCACGAACGGATCGCCAACCACCTGGGCACCGCCCGGGAGGTGGTCACCCGGATGCTTCGGTATTTCCAAAGCGACGGCCTGGTCAAGCTCACCCGCGGCACGATCCAGGTGGTGGACCTGCCTGCCCTGGAGCGGCTGCAGCGCCAGGAGAAGGGACCTGCCGCGTGAGGCCCGACGGTCTGTACCTGCTGGACGAAGCGGCGGCAGAGGACTTCTGGCGTCTGCGGCTGGAACTGTTCAGAGAGCTCGGAGAGGTATCCCAGACCCAGGACACCGGCGAGTTGGAAAACGCCACCAAGCGGTATTATCTTGCCCACATCCACCGGGATCTGTTCACCTGGGGGATCTTCCGGCAAGGCTCGCTGGTGGCCGCCGGCTCTTTGTGCCTGTTCTCCCGGCTCCCTTACCTCCAGGACCTGAACGGTTCGGAGGGGTATATCCTGAATATCTACACCCGCAAGCCCTTCCGGGGCCGGGGCTTTGCCAGCCAGATCTTAGAGGCGATCTTAGCTTTCAGCCGGGAAAACCACATCGGAAGGCTGTGGCTCCACGCCAGCGCCCAGGGCGCGCGGCTGTACACGCAAAAGGGGTTCGTCCCCAAGGGGCAGGAAATGGAGCTTTTTCTCCCATAATTGCTTTCACCATGAGAAAAACGGCATGACCAACGGCGCGCGCTCATAAGGAAGCGATCCGATCATCGCAGGGCAGCATGGCTGAAAGGTCATGCCGTCCTGCCGGTCCTTTGGGCCGCCGGTATTCTGGCTGTGATATTGCTGGCACGGCAAGAAGCGGCGGTTCTGACCGCCGCGGCAGTGAACCTTTTGGCCGCAACGCTGTATTTGTCCTTTGCGGACGCCTATGACTTTTACAGTACTGCCGCTTCCAAAAGAACGGTCCGGCATACTGGTCACGGCGGAAGCGTGTTTGCTTACCTTGCCCGGTACCTGCTGGCAAATAAGAGCCATCTGATCAATACGGTGGGCCTGTGCGCGGCCGCCTGTTTCCTGCCGTTGCTGTTGGGTGAGTTTAAGGGCGTGAATATGTTTCCCATGGGCCTTGGGATCCTTTGCCTGAACACCCCTATCTGTACCCTGTTGTCCTGCGACCCGGATCTGGAGCAGGCCGTTCGTGTCCTTCCCGGACAGACAGCCCGGTTTTGCGGAAGGTATTGTCTGTTTATCTTTCTTGTCAACGGGATCGTTGCCGGTATCTATCTGGGCAGTTGGCAGATCGTTCATGGCGGGATCGGACTTGTCCATGTGTGGACGGCCCTTCTGTTTGCCTTGCAAAGCGCCCTCGTGTCGGTGCTTTTGGAATGGAAACGCCCGATCCGTGACTGGAAAACGGAAAGCGATCTGTGGCACCACCCCCGCAAATATCTTGTCCCGCTTACCATGCTGTTGATGGCGGCCTTTGTCGGCTCCTATACACCGGCCCTCTGGATATGGTCCGCCGTATTGCTGACGGAGTGCGGCGTTTTGCTCTGCCGGGCAAGAAGGGCATGAGCATAGATCATACGGTCTGCCGCTTAAAGCACCCTATCGTACCCGCGCCGGAGGATGCCCCAGGCTGTAATGGGCCTGCGGCACTCCTATGGCCATCCGGGACGGACCGGGGGCTATGCGTGGAAAACCGGCGTGCCATTTCATCACGAAACAGCACGCCGGTCCTTTTTTACGGCTCTGTCTGACAGCCGTTAAGTCCTGATAGGTCCTTACAGGCAGGTCCTGCCGCTTTTTTCAGATCATGGACAGCAGTTCCCGCTTGGGTCTGACGCCAACGGAGCGGGACAGCACCTGGCCGTCCTTCACCGCCAGCACCGTGGGGATGCTCACCACCTGGTAGCGGCTGGCCAGGGACGTTTCCTCGTCCACGTTGACCTTGCACACCTTGATGTCCGACCGCTCCTGGGCTACCTCGTCCAGGATGGGGCCGAGCATCCGGCAGGGACCGCACCAGGGCGCCCAGAAATCCACCAGCACCGGCACGTCGCTCTCCAGCACCTCCCGCTGGAAATCCTTCTCAGTCACATTGATCACAGACATATCTTGTTCCTCCTTAAGTTTTTTCTTTATTATCTCCGATCCGGCCGGGCTTATCTGTGATATTATCACTTTAGCTCAGGGCCACATCCAGGATCATCATCAATGTAAAGCCCACGGCGAAGAACACGGTGCCGATGTTGGAATGTTCCCCGGCGGACATCTCCGGGATCAGCTCCTCCACCACCACGAACAGCATGGCCCCGGCGGAGAAGGCCAGCAGATATGGCAGCACCGGCACCAGTACCGGGGAGAGCAGGATCGTCAGCGCCGCTCCGATCGGCTCGATCGCGCCGGAGAGCGCCCCATAGGCGAAGGCCCGGCTTTTTTTCATGCCGCCGCTGCCCAGGGGCAGGGACACGATCGCCCCCTCCGGCAGGTTCTGGATGGCGATGCCCAGAGCCAGGGCCAGCATCCCGGCGGCGGTGATCCCCGTTTCCCCGGCCAGGTATCCGGCCACCACCACGCCCACCGCCATGCCCTCAGGCAGATTGTGCAGCGCCACCGCCAGCACCATCATGGCGGACTTGCCAAGCCCCGCGTCCACCCCCTCGGCGGTGCCGGTCTGGGGGTGCAGGTGCGGCACCAGCCGGTCCAGCAGCAGCAAAAAAGCGAAGCCAGCCCACACACCGATCGCCGCCGGCAAAAAGGCCAGCTTCCCCAGGTGCTGGGACTGGTCGATGGCGGGGATGATCAGGCTCCAGATCGACGCCGCCACCATCACCCCGGCGGCAAAGCCGGTAAGGGCACGCTGCAGCGACCGTTTCATGCCCCCACGCAATACGAACACACCGGTGGCCCCCAGCACCGTGCCCCCGAAGGGCAGAGCCAGGGCCAGCCAGGAATGGACATCCATGGATACGACCTCCTTCTGATCTTTGCCTTACATTACTATGTACTTTTGACCTGTTCTGTGATATAGTTACGGTATTGGATCTGAGATCCATGTACAATATAATATACATACAATTCTGCTTTTTAAGGAGAGCGATCAAATGAACATCACCCAGGATATCCGCTATATCGGCGTCAATGACCACAGCGTGGATCTGTTCGAGGGCCAGTATGTGGTGCCCAACGGCATGGCCTACAACTCCTACCTGATCGAAGACGAGAAGATCGCCATCATGGACACGGTGGACCAGCGCTTCACCCACGAGTGGCTGGACAATATCCACCAGGCCCTGAACGGCCGCACGCCTGACTATCTGGTGATCCAGCACATGGAGCCGGACCACTCCGCCAATATCGCCAACTTCCTGAAGATCTACCCTCGGACCACCGTGGTGTCCTCCGCCAAAGCCTTCGTGATGATGAAGAACTTCTTCGGCGAGGACTACGCCGACCGGCAGATCGTGGTAGGCGAAGGCGATACCCTGTCCCTGGGCAAGCACACCCTGGCCTTTGTCACCGCCCCCATGGTCCACTGGCCGGAAGTGATCGTGACCTATGATGTATACGACAAGGTCCTGTTCTCCGCTGACGGCTTTGGCAAGTTCGGCGCGCTGGACGTCCAGGAGGACTGGGCGGACGAGGCCCGCCGGTACTATATCGGCATCGTGGGCAAGTACGGCTCCCAGGTCCAGGCCCTGCTGAAGAAGGCCGCCGGACTGGACATCTCCATCATCTGCCCCCTCCACGGGCCGGTGCTCACCGAAGATCTGGGCTACTACCTGAACCTGTATGACATTTGGTCTTCCTACCGGATGGAGAGCGACGGCGTGGTGATCGCCTATACCTCCGTCTACGGCCACACCAAGCAGGCGGTGGAGCTGCTGTCCCAGAAGCTCCAGGAGAAGGGCTGCCCCAAGGTGGTGGTCCACGACCTGGCCCGGTGCGACATGGCCAAGGCGGTGGCGGACGCTTTCCGCTACGGCAAGCTGGTGCTGGCCACCACCACCTACAACGCCGATGTGTTCCCCTTCATGAAGGAGTTCATCCATCACCTCACCGAGCGCAGCTACCAGAAGCGGACCATCGGCCTGATCGAGAACGGCTCCTGGGCGCCTCTGGCCGCCAAGGTGATGAAGAAGATGTTCGAGGGCAGCAAGGACCTGACCTTCACCCGCACCACCGTCAAGCTCCTGTCCGCCCTGAACGAGGAGAGCCGGGGCCAGGTGGATGCCCTGGCCCAGGAGCTGTGCGAAGAGTACCTGGCCCGGCAGGACGCCACCGCCAACAAAAACGACCTGACCGCCCTGTTCAACATCGGCTACGGGCTGTATGTGGTGACCTCCAACGACGGCGCCAAGGATAACGGCCTGATCGTGAACACCATCACCCAGGTCACCAACACCCCCAACCGGATCGCGGTGTGCATCAACAAGCAGAACTACTCCCACCATGTGATCCGCCAGACCGGGATCATGAACGTCAACTGCCTGGACACCACCGCCCCCTTTGAGGTGTTCCAGAACTTCGGCTTCCAGAGCGGCCGCACCGCCGACAAGTTCGCCGGCATCGAGGAACTGCGCAGCGACAACGGCCTGCGGTTCCTGCCCCGGTATATCAACTCCTTCATGAGCCTGAAGGTGGACAGCTATGTGGACCTGGATACCCACGGTATGTTCATCTGCTCCATCACCGAAGCCCGGGTGATCGGCCAGAAGGACACCATGACCTACACCTACTACCAGAACAACGTCAAGCCCAAGCCCGAGACCCAGGGCAAGAAGGGCTACGTCTGCAAGGTCTGCGGCTGGGTCTATGAAGGCGAAGAACTGCCTGACGACATCGTATGCCCCCTGTGCAAGCACGGCGCCGCCGACTTCGAGCCGATCAGCTGATCCCCCAACAGCATTTGGTCCCCCAGCAAAAGCCGGGGGACCATTTTTT
>CALXFQ010000068.1 GCA_944387625.1 uncultured Oscillospiraceae bacterium | reverse complement strand
ATCAAAACTCTCCGGCGTGGTACATCACGGCGGACAGGGCGCACAGCGGAGCGGTCTCGCACCGAAGGATCCGCCGGCCCAGAGTGCAGATCTGGAAGCCCGCCTGCCGGGCCTGGGCCACCTCCTCCGGCTCCAAGCCGCCCTCCGGCCCGGTGAGCAGGCTCGCCGTGCGGAAGCCGCCCTGCTCCAGGCACATCCGCAAGCTGGTGGCACGCTCGTTTTCGTAGAAGAGGATCGGCTTGTCCGCCTGGGCGGCCTCCTGGATGGCGGCGGCATAGCTGGCCAGCGCCCTCACCTGCGGGATCCGGCCCCGGCCGGACTGCTCGGCGGCGGAGGCGGCGATCTTCTGCCATCGCTCCAGCTTTTTCGACAAGCTCTTTTCGTCCGGTCGGGACACGCACCGGGCGGAGGGGAAGGCCACGATCTCATAAGCCCCCAGCTCGGTGGCCTTCTGGATCACGTGCTCCAGCTTGTCCGCCTTGGGAAAGGCCATGTACACCCGGACCCGCACCCCAGGCTCCGTCTGCGATGCCTGCCGGTGCCGGACCACCAGGCCGATCTGCCCCTCGCTCACATCGCTGATCACGCATACACACTCCCTGCCCTCGCCGTCACACACCAGCACCTCCTCCCCGGCCTTCAGCCGCAGGACCTTGGCGTGCTTGGCATTGTCCCCGGTGAGCACCAGAAACTCCGGCTGAAGCTCCTGGGGCGATACAAAAAATCTGGTCATATGGGACCTCCCGTTTTTGATGGATATAGTGTACCAGTCCCCTTCCTTTTTTTCAAGCAGTCCGCAGAAAAATATTGACAACCATAGTCAAAAAGTGTATAATGGCATGGTCCCTGCGAGAGTGTTGGAATGGTAGACAAGCACGTTTGAGGTGCGTGTGGTTACGCCGTGTGGGTTCGAGTCCCATCTCTCGCACCAAAAAGGAATGGCGATCCTCTTAACGAGGACCGCCATTCTTTTTTCTGTCTTCCTTCAGTTCGCCCTTTCCGGCGAAATGGCCGATCCTTGCTCTTACACAGCGCAAGGTCACTCGAACTGCGCCGCGTAAAGGTCGTAGTAAAAGCCCTTTTGTGCCATGAGCGTCTGGTGATCTCCCTGCTCCACCACATCGCCATGATCCACCACCAAGATCCGGTCCGCGTTCCGGATCGTGCTGAGCCGGTGGGCGATGACGAAGCAGGTCTTCCCCTCCATCAGCTCACGCATGGCCTTCTGGACCTCCCGCTCTGTGCTGGTATCCACGTTGGAGGTGGCTTCGTCCAGGATCAGCATTTTGGCGTTGTACAGCATCGCCCGGGCGATGGTCAGCAACTGCTTCTGTCCCTTGGAGATATTGCCTCCGTCCTCAGAGATGACGGTGTTGTACCCTTCCGGCAGGCGCATGATGAAGGAATGGATGTGGGCGCTTTTCGCGGCGCGCACCACTTCCTCCATGGTGGCATCCTGCTTGCCGTAAGCGATGTTCTCGAAAATGGTCCCGTTGAAGACCCAGGTGTCCTGGAGCACCATGGCGTAGGCCCCTCGCAGAGAAGCCCGGGTATAGCTTCGGATGTCCCTGCCATCCACACGGATCGCCCCTTCGTCCACATCATAAAACCGCATCAAAAGGTTGATGATGGTGGTCTTCCCCGCGCCGGTGGGACCGACGATGGCGATGGTCTTCCCTGGTCGGGCCACCATGGACAGGTCGTGAAGCACCGTCTTTCCGGGAACATAGCCGAACTGCACATGGTCCAGCTCCACCTTGCCCTCCACATGGTCCAACACGGCAGGATCCTCCACGTCGCCGCGCTCCTCCTGGGCGTCCAGGAGCGTGAAGATCCGTTCCGCGGCAGACAGCGCGGAGAACAATTCGTTGACCACGTTGGCGATCTCATTGATGGGGCCGGCGAACTTCCGGGAGTAGAGGACGAAGGAGGAGATGGTATCCAGCCGGATCGCGCCGTTCATGAACAAGATGGTGCCCAGCATGGCGATCAGCGCCAGGGACAGGTTGTTGATGAAGCCCATGGTGGGCCCCATGGAACAGCTATAGTATTCCGCGTCGTAGTAAGCGTCCGCGGCTTCGGTGTTGACACCGTCGAACCGTTGGCAGACCCGGTCCTCATAGGCATATGCCTGGATGGTCTTTTCCCCCGAGAGCATCTCCTCCACGAAGCCATTGAGCTGTCCATAGCTCCTGGAGCGCCGGGAATACCGGGTGCGGACCTTTTTCCGCATGAAAACGGTGTAGGCGATGCTGATGGGGACCGTGACCATGACCACGACGGACAAGGTGGCGGACAAATAGACCATCATGATGAACGAGCCGATCACCGTGACCAGACTGGTCATGATCTGGGCGATATCTGTGGCGATGCAGGTGGACACCACATCCACATCATACGACACCCGGCTGATGATGTCGCCGGCGGAGTTGTCGTGATAGTAGCTGACCGGCAGGCGCATCAGCTTGTCGAACACGTCCCTGCGCATCTTCTGGGCGATCCACTTGCTCAGGGAGTTCATGATCACGTTGATGAAGATCGTCAGCACGCTGGATGTGACGTAGACGAACAGCATCCACTTGGCATAGTAAAACACCGCGTCAAATCGGACCATGCCCACACCGGCAGCCGCCTCGTGGATGGCCTTGCCTGCGTATCTCGGGCCTTGCAGCGCCAGAACGTTGCTGATAAAGCTCAGCGCGATGGCGAAGAACAGCAGATACTTGTAAGCCGAAAGGTATCGCAGGGTCCTGGCCAGAGTGCCCTTCGTATTTTTAGGGCGGGCATTGGAAAAAGCTTCTTTTTTAGCCATGATCTATCCCACCTCCCCCATCTGGGCCTGGAAGATCTCCCGGTAGGGGCGACAGCTTTTCAGCAGCTCCTCGTGGGTCCCATAGCCCAGGATCGTGCCTTCATCCAGCATGATGATGCGGTCCAGCGTCATGATCGAGGAAACACGCTGGGCGATAACGATGGTGGTGCTGCCGCCGTGGCGCTCCCGGATGGCCTTTCGGAGGGCGGCGTCCGTCTTGTAGTCCAGCGCGGAGGAAGCGTCGTCCAGGACCAGGATCTCCGGCTTGGCCGCCAGCGCCCGGGAGATCAGCAGACGCTGCTTCTGTCCGCCGGAAAAGTTCGCGCCATGGATGGAGGACGGATGCTGGTAGCCGTCGTCATACCTTTCGATGAACGCCGCCGCCCGGGCATCCCGGGCCGCGGCAGACACTTCTTCATCGGACAGCGTCCGCCCGAAGCGGATGTTGTCGGCAATGGTGTCCGCAAAGATCACATCATTTTGAAATACCACGCCGAATCTGCGCCGCAGGTCCTTCAGATCGAAGGTGCGGATGTCCTTGCCATCAATGAAGATATGGCCGGAGGTGGCATCATAAAACCGCATCAGCAGGTTGATGATCGTGGTCTTGCCGCTGCCGGTAGCGCCGATGATGCCCAGAGAGCCGCCTTTTTCGATCTCAAAGCAGATATCGTTCAGGCTCATCTGCCGCTGGCCGCCGTCAAAATGGAGGCTGTTGCCGGAGGTGCTGGTCTTGCCGTATCCAAAGCTCACCCGGTCGAAGACGATGTGGGCGGTGCTTTCGGTGGCGGCCGCCGACTCCGCGGAGATGGGGGCAAGGTCGTCGGCGGCCTTGATCACCGCCTCGATGCGGTTGGCGGAGGCATTGGCCTTGGACATCATCATGAAGATCCGGTTCAGTCCCATAGCGCCATTCATGATCAGATTGAAGTAAGTAAGGAACGCCAGGATCACACCGGGCTTTGTCATACCGCTGTTGACACGGTAAGCCCCTACCAGCACCACCAGCGTCAGGCCGATGTTCAGGAAAAACTGCATGGTCGGTCCCGGCAGGCTCATAACGATGCTGGCAGTGCGCTCGGCCTTGGTCAGGTCCTGGTTCGCCTCGGCGAACCGGGAACGCTCATGGTCTTCTTTGGACAGCGCCTTCACCACCAAGATCCCGGTGATGTTCTCCCGCATGACCCGGACGACTTTATCCAGGAGCCGCTGCACCCGGTCAAACAGCGGGATCCCTTTCAGCGAGAGCAATACCACACACACGGTCACGATGGGCGCGATGATACACAAGATCGCGGACATCCCAACATCCATGGTCATGGTGATGCCGATGCCGCCGATCAGCAGGATCGGCGCCCGGACGCCTACCGCCATCATGGAGCGGATAAAGTTCTGGATGTTGTAAGAATCGGAGGTCATCCGGGAGGTGATGGAAGGCAGTCCAAACGCGTCCATCTGACTGCCAGACAGGTGGATGGAATGATAAAACAGATCCTGCCGTATCTCGTAGGTCACCATCTGGGCCAGCTTGGAGCCACGGCGGTTGGCGGAAACGTTCAGCACCCGGGTAAGCAGGGCCATAACGACCATCAGGCCGCCAAAACCAAGGGCCATCCCCAGGTCTTTGGTAGGGGCCACTTCGTCGATCAGATGCTCCAGGATGTACGGCAGGCTCAGCTCCCCCAGGGTGCCAAGGAATTTGATCGAAAGCGTCAGCACGATGAGCTTACTGTATTTTTTTTCATAAACGTATATAAATTTCATGGATCAGCCGCGCTCCCTTCCGGACCCCAGGCGATATGGCGGTCCCAGATCTTGATCGTATTCTTTTAGTATAGCAGTCAATTTCCAAAAATCAAATCCCTATTTTCCCAGTACGCCCCAAAATTCCCCCCGCCCTGGGCAATAAAAGCCCCCTAACCACACCAAGACCGCCTGATGCTTACCCGCCGCCGCTCCATCGGGGAAACCGCCTCTTCACAGATCCTCCCCCCTCCCGGATGAAGCCGCCTGGGAAAGCCCTGTGACTCCGGACAGGAACTGCACGTCCAATTTCCCATTTTTCCTGATTTTTTGCCTGGGGGGCTTGACTTCTCCGGGCATAGCCTCTATAATGTAGCAAAAGTTCACGGCATGAGGACAAATGTCCTCTGCGTGGCTATGGCACGATGCGGCTCAGGCCGTTGGAGCAAGCGTACAAGGAGGGACGACAATGGGTAAAACATTGGTCACATTCTTCAGCGCCACCGGCGTCACGGCCCGGCTGGCCAAGAGCCTGGCACAGGCCACCGGGGCGGACCTCTACCAGATCCAGCCTCAGACCCCCTACACCAAGGCGGACCTGGACTGGAAAGACCGGCGCTCCCGAAGCTCGGTGGAGATGAGCGACCCGACCTACCGGCCGCAGATCATCGGCAGCTGCCATCGGATGGAGGACTATGACACGATCTTCGTCGGCTTCCCGATCTGGTGGTACGTTGCCCCCACGATCGTGAACACCTTTTTGGAGAGCTATGACCTGTCCGGCAAGACCATCATCCCCTTCGCCACCTCCGGCGGCAGTCCCATGGGCAAGACCAACGAGGCCCTGGCCCCCAGCTGCCCCGGCGCCCGGCTGCTCCCCGGCCGGGTGCTGAAGGCATCCGCCTCCCAGGAAACGCTCACCGCCTGGGTCCGGAGCCTGGAACTGTAAAAGAACACGCCGCCCGATCTGGGGCGGCGTGTTCAGACTGTGGAAAAACCCCTTTGGGGCTTTTCCACAAAGGAGCCGCAGTCTGCCGCGCGCATAATTTGTGCGCCTTTGGCGCACAAATTCCACACTTGCAGACTGTGCGGTATTTTCGGCCAGGTACACGCCCTGGCCGAAAATGGATCTGACCTCTTTGCCGTCTGCGGACGGCAAACTCTGCGAGGCTTTTTGGCATGCTAAACACGCCGCCCGATCTGGGGCGGCGTGTGTGTTTTGGTCAGAAGTCCACCAGGGAGAATTCGTAGCCCTGGGCGCGGAGGGTATCGATCAGGTCCCCCAGTATCTGGGCATTGGTGGTGGAAACGGTATGGAGCAGGTAGATGCAGCCGCTGTGCGCGTGCTTGACCAGCTTGTTCAGCGCCTCCTCCGGGTCCGGCTGGTCGTCCGCCAACCAGTCCACATAGGCGTAGCTCCACTGGACCGTCTGATAGCCCAGCCCCTGGGCGATCGCCAGGACCTGCTCGGAGAAATACCCGCTGGGCGGACGGAACAGCTCCATCTCATAGCCAAACTCCTCCAGCACATACCGGTGCAGGTCTGTGATCTCCCGGACGATCCGGTCGATCGGCTGGTCCGCCAGGGGCACATGGTGATAGGCGTGGGAGGCCAGGACATGGCCCTCATCGATGATCCGCCGGATGATGTCCTTGTTCGGCTCACAGTATTCGTGGAGCGCGAAGAAGACCGCCTTCACGTTCTTCTCCTTCAAGGTGTCCAAGATCCGGTGGGTCAGGCCGTCGTTTTCCCACCCCAGGTCGAAGGTCAGGTAGATGTTCCCATTATCCGGGCCGATGAACCAAGCGTCATATTTGCCGTAACGCTGATTCAGGTCCATGGCGATGTAGGGGCGGCCCTTTTCATCATAAGTAAAGCCCGGCCCGTAGCCCTGGTTTTCGCTGTCCATGGCACGAAGCTCCTCCAGGGACCATTGCCCCACATACCCTTGCGTGGGCTGTGAAGGCTGGGTAGGCACCGGATCGGTGGTCTGGGTGGTGTCCGGGGGCTGGGTATCCAAGTTTTCAGACTGCTCGGGGGGATCTGTTGGCTGAGTAGAGGGGGCTGCTGTTTGCCCGGTGGTATGCTGGATCTGTTTCGGCGGGGATATGGCGCCGCGCAGCGGCTCCTTCAGCCTGGGCGCTTCGGCGAAGCACCCTCCCAGGGCCAGGACCAGCACCAACAGTATCGCCACAGCTCGTCTTCTGATGCCCAAAAGCATCACCTCCATGTTTTTCCATTATACATCAACATGGATCAGATCGCAACCATTTACGACAAACTCGCCTGCATATCCTGATATAGATCGTTCTCCGCCAGCTCCGGCGA
>CALXFQ010000067.1 GCA_944387625.1 uncultured Oscillospiraceae bacterium | reverse complement strand
AGAGCCGCGACCGGGGCGCGCCGCAGCGCGCTGGCAGGCCGAACGGCCTGACGGAGAGGGTGCTCACGCTGTTCTTTCAGACCAGCGTGTCTTATAACCGAAAAGGCCCAGGCATGGTATCCCCCAAAGCCTCCCTTGCCTGTCCGCACTTGGCGGAGGGGCGGGACGTTCTTTGGTTGAGATCGTCAAGAGGGCCGGGGAAGCCATGGGCGGCGGGGCCAGGGGGATCGGGGGTGCTCTTTTCCGGGAGAACAGGCGATTTTATATTGATACTTGAAACATTTTGTGGTATGATAATGGAAAACATCTTGAAAGGATGGTCTGTATGAGTAGCGGTCTTTTGGAGGTGTGCTGTGGCTCCTATGCCTCGACAGTGGCGGCCCAGGCAGGGGGCGCGGACCGGATCGAGCTGTGCGCCAATCTGGTGATCGGCGGCACCACCCCCTCCCAGGCCCTGTTCCGCCTGGCGCGGCAGGTCTTTGACGGCAAGATCAATGTGCTGATCCGCCCCCGGTTCGGGGATTTCCTGTACGAACCGGCGGAGATGGACGAGATCTGTGACACCATCCGGGCCTTCCGGGACCTGGGGGCGGACGGGGTGGTCTTCGGCGCTCTGACCCCGGACGGCGAGCTGGATCTTGACAAGATGGAGCGGATGATCCGCTGCGCCGACGGGATCCATGTGACCCTGCACCGGGCTTTCGACATGGCCCGGGACCCCTTCCAGACCCTGGAAGACGCGATCGGTCTGGGCTGCGGCGCGATCCTCACCTCCGGCCAGGCCCACAACGTTTCCGCCGGCGCTGCCCTGCTGGCCCAGCTCCAGCCGGTAGCCGAGGGGCGGATCGACCTGATGGCCGGCAGCGGCGTGAAAAGCGGCAACATCCGCCACCTTCACGAGGTCACCGGCATCACCCACTACCACGCCACCGCCCGCACCGGCATCCAGGACAGCGGCATGGTCTATCGGAAGGAGACCGTGTCCATGGGCCTGCCGGGGATCTCGGAGTATGAGATCTGGCACACAGATCCGGCGGAGGTCCGGGCCTGCGCCCAGATCGTCCACAGCTTCGCGTGACCATGGGGAAGAACGATCGGCCTTTCTCCGGCTTCTCCCCGGAGACCTTCGACTTTCTCTGGGGCATCCGCATGAACAACGACCGGGACTGGTTCCAGGCCCACAAGCAGCAGTATGTGGACGAGCTGTATGAGCCTATGAAGGCCCTGGGAAAAGAACTGTTCCGGCCCTTCCTGGATATGCCCGGCATGGTGCTCAAAGTCAGCCGGATCTACCGGGACGCCCGGCTCCATCACCCCCTGCCCTATAAGGAGAGCCTGTGGATCTGCATCCGCCGCCAGGTGGAGGAGTGGTCCCGGCATCCGTGTCTGTATTTTCAGATCACCCCGGAGGGGGCGGACTACGGCCTGTTCTTCTGGCAGCCCACCAGCGCCTGGCTGGAGGCGTTCCGCCAGGACATCGCCGCCCGGCCGGAGGAATTCCTGAAAACGATCCGGGACACCGAACAGGCGGTGGGCCGGAAGGTGGACGCCCGGTGCTACAAGCGGCCCAAGCCCGCCCCGGACCCCAGGCTGGCCCCCTACTACGGCTGGCGTGGCCAGATCGACTGCACCCGGGTCCTGACGCCGGGGCCGGCGCTGTTCAGCCCGGACCTGAAGGACCAGGTGGGGGACTTTTTTGCGGAACTGACCCCCTTGTACCAGTATCTGGACCGGATCGATGGAGAAAGATAAGGAGAGCGCGATGAAGAACACCATATTCAAGGGGATGGCTACGGCCATCGTCACCCCCATGACCGCCGACGGCATCGACTATGAGGCCCTGGGCCGGTTCCTGGAGTTTCAGATCCAAAGCCGGATCAACGCCATCGTGGTCATGGGCACCACCGGCGAGAACGCCACCATCGAGCCGGAGGACCAGGCCAAGGTGATCCGGTACACCGTGGAGCGGGTGGCCCACCGGGTGCCGGTGATCGCCGGCACCGGCACCAACAATACCGAGCACGTCCTTGCCAACACCCGCAACGCCTGCGCCGCCGGCGCGGACGCGGTGCTGGTGGTGACCCCTTACTACAACAAGGCCACCCAGAACGGCCTGTATGCCCATTTCAAAATGGTGGCGGACGCGTCCACCGTGCCGGTGGTGATGTACAACGTCCCCGGCCGGACCGGGTGCGACCTGCTGCCCCAGACCGTTGCCAGGCTGGCTGAGCACCCCAACATCGTGGCGATCAAGGAGGCCACCGGCAACATGGCCCAGATGATCCAGATCCGCCATCTGTGCGGAGATAAGCTGGACGTGTACTCCGGGGAGGACGCTCTTACCGTGCCGATGATGGCTATGGGCGCGGCGGGGACCATTTCCGTGCTGTCCAACGTGGTCCCCCGGGAGGCGGTGGCCATGACCGACGCCTGCCTGGCCGGCGATCTTCAGACCGCCGCCCGGATGCAGTGCGACTTGATGCCCCTGATCGACTGCCTGTTCAGCGAGGTCAACCCGATCCCCGCCAAGGCGGCGGTAAGCGCCATGGGCTTTGGAGAAGAGCATCTGCGGATGCCCCTGACCCCCATGGAGGACCCGGCCCGGCAGAAGCTCTACGCCGAGATGAGAAAGCTGGGGATCGGCGTATGAGAGCGGTGCTTTGCGGCGCCAACGGCGCTATGGGACGTTTGATCGACGGGCTTTTAGGCGAAGAATGTGTAGGCCGGGTGAGCATCGACGGGGAAAACGGCGTGGCCCGGACCTTTGAGGAGCTGGGCCCGGTGGAGGCGGATCTGGTGATCGATTTCTCCCACCACACCGCCGTGGGGGATGTACTGGCCTACGCCAAGTCCATCCACGCCGGAGTGGTGGTAGGCACCACCGGCCACGACCCCCAGGAGCGAGAGCAGATCTTCCAGGCCGCCAGGCAGATCCCGGTGTTCTACGCCGGGAACGTGAGCCTGGGGATCGCGGTGCTGTGCCGCCTGGCTAAGGAAGCCGCCGGATATTTCCCGGACGCGGACATCGAGATCGTGGAAGTCCACCACAACAGGAAGGTGGACGCCCCCAGCGGCACCGCCTGGATGCTGTTCAACGCCGTCAAGGAGGTCCGCCCCCAGGCGGTGGCCCATTGCGGCCGGGCCGGGGAGGGAAAGCGGACCAAAGAGGAGATCGGCATCCACGCCCTGCGGCTGGGCAATGTGGTGGGGATCCACGAGGTCCACATCCACACCGGCAACCAGTCGTTGACCTTGAAGCATGAGTCCGGCTCCCGGGCCATGCTGGCGGAGGGGGCGGTGGCCGCCGCCCGGTTCCTGGAGGGCAAGGCCCCCGGGCTGTATGATATGGAGTCGGTGCTGGGATGAGAGCCTGGTACATGAACGGCGCTGGCAACGACTTCGTGGTGATCGACGGCCGGGGCCTGGACCTGGACCTGTCGGCCCTTGCCAAACGGGCCTGCGCCCTGAAAGGGGCGGACGGCTTCATGGCCCTGGATGACAGCGATGTTGCCGACTTCCGGCTCCATTTTTACAATGCCGACGGCTCCCGGGGGGAGATGTGCGGCAACGGCGCCCGGTGCATCTGCCGGTTCGGATGCGAACTGGGGGTGGCGGGGCCGGAGATGACCGTCCAGACCGACGCGGGGATCGTGAAAGGCTGGCGGCTGGAGCGGGACCGATACCGGGTGGCGCTGAACCTGCCTGGGGTGGTGGACCTGGGCCGCAAGCCCGACGCCGCCTATGTGGAGCTGGGCGATCCCGGTGTTCCCCACGCGGTGAAGGAAGTGCCGGACCTGGATCGGTCCCGGCGGGAGGAACTGCGGGATATGGCCCGGCGGCTTCGCCATGACCCGGCCTTCCCCAAGGGGGCCAACGCCAATCTGTATGCCCTGATCGGCCCGGACCGGGTGCGGATCTTGACCTACGAGCGGGGGGTGGAGGACTTCACCCTGGCCTGCGGCACCGGCAGCGCTTCCACCGCCCTGGTGCTCTGGCTCCAGGGCCGGTGCGGCGACCGGGTAAGCGTGGAGAACCCTGGCGGCACCCTGACCGTCACCATGGAAGGCCCCAGGGAGGACCTTCGCCGCCTGACCCTGGAAGGGCCGGCCATGCTGACAGAGCGCTTTGAACTTTGATCGAAAAAGGAGCTTTTCTTCGGGAAAAGCTCTTTTTTCCGTCCGAGACCACCGTCCGCTAGGCAGAAACTTTTGGTTGCAATACGGCGACGGATGTGTTACCATTAGCTATATCGTCTTTTGAAGGAGGACCAAACATGATCCCGAGAGAAATTTGCGCCCGGGTGCTGGCCCGGGCCATGTCCACCGGGGCGGACTATGCGGAGATCTACGCTCAGCATACCACCGACCACGCGGTGTATATGATCGACAGCCGGGTGGACCAGATCCGTGACGGCGTTACCGCCGGCGCGGCGGTGCGGGTGTACAAGGGCCTGCGCAGCGTGATGGCTACCACCGTGGACAAGTCCGAGGCAGGGCTGCTGCGGTGCGCCCAGCAGGCCGCCGACGCCCTGGGCCAGGGGGACGCCCAGATCCAGATCGTGCTTCGGGAGCGGATCTTTGGGGACATCCACCCGGTGCGGATCGTCCCCTCCTCGGTGGCGAACCCCCGGAAGGTGGAGATCTTGAAGGCAGGCTACTTCGCCGCCAAGGACTACGACCCGGCGATCAGCCAGGTCACCGGCACGCTGCTGGATGTGGACCACAACATCCTGGTAGCCAACTCCGAAGGGCTTTACACCCAGGACCGGCAGATCAGGACCCGGATGAGCATCAGCGCCGTGGCGGAGCGGGACGGCCAGACCCAGACCGGCAGCTTCAATCCCGGCGCCCGCCAGGGCCTGGAGCTGTTCGACCGGATCGATCCCCGGGACGTGGGCATCAAAGCCGCCAAGCAGGCGGTGACCATGGTAGGCGCCGGGTACTGCCCTGCCGGGGTGATGCCGGTGGCGATCGAGGGCGGCTTCGGCGGTGTGATCTTCCACGAGGCCTGCGGCCACTCCCTGGAAGCCACCTCCGTGGCCTACGGCCGGAGCCAGTTCGCCGGCAAACTGGGCCAGCAGATCGCCAACGAGAAAGTCACCGCCATCGACGACGGCACGATCCCCAACGCCTGGGGCTCCATGAACATCGACGACGAGGGCCACCCGGCCCAGCGGAACGTGCTGATCGAGAAGGGCGTGCTGAAAAGCTACATGATCGACAAGTTCAACGCCCGGCGGATGGGGATGGCCCCCACCGGCAGCGGCCGCCGCCAGAGCTTTGCCTACACCCCCACCTCCCGGATGACCAACACCTACATCGCCCCAGGCACGGACCGAAACGAGGACATCATCGCCTCGATCGACTACGGTCTGTACGCCGCCAGCATGGGCGGCGGCTCGGTCGACCCGGTGACCGGCGAGTTCAACTTCGCCGTGGCGGAGGGCTATATGATCCGCAACGGCCAGATCTGTGAGCCGGTCCGGGGGGCCAGCCTGGTAGGCACCGGGTCCCAGGTGCTCCAGGACATCGATATGGTAGGCACCGACATGGACATGGGCCAGGGGATGTGCGGCTCGTCCAGCGGCTCGATCCCCACCAACGTGGGCCAGCCCCTGATCCGGGTCCGCCAGATCACCGTGGGCGGCAGATAAGGAGGATACCATGGATTTTCAGACGTTCAAAGAAGCGGTGATCGCCCGGTGCCAGGCGCTGGGGATCGAATGTTATGAGCTTTACTATCAGGCCGAGGAGAGCACCTCGGTGGGCATCTTCCAGATGGAGGTGGAGCAGTTCAACGCCGCCACCGAAGGGGGCGTGTGCTTCCGCTGCGTGGCCGACGGGAAAATGGGCTACGCCTCCACCCAGGAGCTGACGGAGCGGGAGGCCCTGCGGCTGGTGGACGCGGCGCTGGACAACGCCCGGACCCTGGAGACCACCGACCCGGTGTTCCTGGGCCAGGGGGGGCAGGAGTATGAGGCGGTGGACCGGCCCGACTGCCCGGACCCCTCCACCGAGGAGCTGATCGAAGCGGCTCTGGACACCCAGAAGGCCCTGTACGCCGCCGATCCCCAGGTGATCGACGGCACCCAGGCCGAGACCCTGCGCCAGCGGCTCCAGATCCAGATCTGCAACTCCCAGGGCCTGGACCTGCGCTATGAGAACAATATCGCCGGGGTGGTGGCGGTGGCGGTGGTGTCCGACGGCACCCAGATGTCCAACGACTTCCAGCTCCGGCTGGGGGACCTGGACACGATCGACCGCCAGGCCCTGGCGGCCAAGGCGGTGTCCGCCGCCCTGACCAAGCTGGGGGGCGAGCCTGCCCCCACCGGCAGCTATCCTGTGGTCTTCGATCCGAAGGCCATGGCCGACCTGCTCCATACCTTCAGCGGGATCTTCTCCGCCCGGCAGGCCCAGAAGGGCCTGAGCAAGCTGGCCCAGGCGGAGGGCACGGTGGTGGCCGCCCCTGTGGTCACGATCGTGGACGATCCGTTCCACCCGGAGAGCCCCATGCCGATCCCCTTCGACGCCGAGGGCAGTCCCACCCACCGCAAGACCGTGGTGGAAGGCGGCGTGCTGAACACGCTGCTGTATGACCTGGAAACGGCCCATAAAGCAGGCAAGGCCACCACCGGCAACGCTTCCAAGGCCGGGTTCAACAGCCCTGTGGGGATCAGCCCCTTCAGTATGTACCTGGCCGGCGGAGACCGCGCCCCGGAGGAACTGCTGGCTATGGCAGGGGACGGGGTGTATATCGACGCCGTCACCGGCCTCCACGCCGGAGCCAACCCGATCAGCGGGGACTTCTCCCTGCAAAGCCAGGGCTGTCTGATCCGAGGCGGCCAGAAGACCGACCGGGTGAAGGCCTTCACCGTGGCGGGCAATTTCTACGATCTGCTGAAAAACATCACCGCCGTAGCCAACGACGCCCACCTGCCCATGCCCATGGGCATCACCGCCTTCGGCGCGCCCACCACCTTGGTCCAGGGCCTGACCATCGCCGGAAAGTGACCATAGACCCTAAAAGACCGTCCGCCGCCAGCGGACGGTCTTTTCCATCCCCCGGCTCCT
>CALXFQ010000066.1 GCA_944387625.1 uncultured Oscillospiraceae bacterium | reverse complement strand
TTTTGGTCCGAGTGTCGAGATTCGAACTCGAGGCCTCTTGAACCCCATTCAAGCGCGATACCAAACTTCGCCACACCCGGATATTTACTTGCGCCTCACAACGGCCTCAGTATATTACCACACCCTGGCGAAAAATGCAAGTATTATTTTTGCTTTTTCAAAAAAATTTCCCCACCGCCCCCGGCTCAGAGGGGGCGATGGGGATCGGTCATCCAGAGGATCATTCGCCCCGTTCGCTGGTGATCACCTTGCCGATGTTCCACAGGTGGGCCACGGCCTTTTCCGCTTCGGCCTTTTCTTCCTCATTATCATACTCCACATATACCGTGTGGGCGCTGCAATCCACGCACTCCACCTGGACGCTCCAGCCGCCTTCGTGCATGATCATCCCCGCGCCCCGGCATACCGGGCACTCTTCCAGCTCGATCAGTTCCTTGTTCTCCATGATATCTCCTTACTTGAATACTTTATGTTCCTGGTCATACAGCCCGATCCGGCAGCAGGACACCGCGTCCGGGATCAGGTCGGGCAGATATCGCTCCACCGCGGCAGAAAGCTGCATAGGGTTCAGGGAAGGCTCCTGACAGCACACCATGGCGTCCAGGCATATCTGCCCTTCCTCCTGCCCCACTTCCAGCTTTACGATCATGGGGATGATGTTCTGCTCCTGGACGCCATTTTTGCCCTTCTTCTCCACCAGCAGCTCCTCCCTGCCGAACAGCGCCCGGATCTGGTCCGCCGCCCCGGCAGGCACCCCCCGGTCATAGCACAGCCGGACCTGGCAATGTAAGCAGCGCAGTTCTTTCAGCTTCCGGCCATCCTCATACACGTCCAGCACCCGGACGCCCTCCACCAACGCCGCGTTCAGCCGGTCCCGGATCTGGTCCATAGGGACCCGCTCCCCTTCCAGCTCAAAATCCAGCAGCTCACACCGGCTCTCCACGCCCACCGAAAGCGGCAGGGCGATGGACACCGAGGGGCGGGGATTGTAGCCCTGGGTGTGGGTCAGAGGCAGGCCCGCCCGCTTGAACGCCCGCTGGAACAGCCGCATCAGGTCCAGATGGGAGATCCACACCCCGTTGCCGGTCTTTTCAAATAGGGCTCTGATCATCGCAGCCCACCTCCTTCAGGAGCTTGTCCGCACCGCACCCGGCACAGCCCTGGCGGCAGTCCGGGGTGATCTTTCCTTCGTAGGCCCGCTTCCGTTCCAGCCGAAGGAACCGCTTGGACACCCCCACATCGATGGTATCCCAGGGAAGGATCTCCTCCTCACCATAGCCCCGGGTGGTGTAAAAGTCCATATCCACACCACATTCCCGGAAGGCATCCTGCCACAGATCGCAGCGGAAATACTCGTCCCAGCCGTCCAGCCGGGCGCCATTGCGGACCGCCGCCTGGATCACCGGACACAAGCGCCGGTCGCCCCGGGCCATCACCGCCTCCAGGCGGCTCAGGTCGGGGGCATGGTAGTTGTATTCGATGGACCTGGAATAGAAATGGTCCTTCAACAGCCTGCACCGCCGGAGATACTCCTCAGGCTCGATCTGCTTCTCCCACTGGAAAGGGGTGTGGGGCTTCGGCACGAAGTAGGCGGTGGCCACATGGACCCGCAGGCCCCGCTTTTTGTTCACAGCGTGCTCCTTCCAGGTGCGGATCACCTTGTAGACCAGATCCGCGATCCCCAGCACGTCCTCGTCGGTCTCCGTAGGCAGGCCCAGCATGAAATACAGCTTCACATGATCCCAGCCGCCGGAGAAGGCGTTGGCGCAGGTGGTCAGGATCTCCTCTTCCGTCAGGTTCTTGTTGATCACGTCCCGCAGCCGCTGGGTGCCTGCCTCCGGGGCGAAGGTCAGGCCGCTTTTTCGGACGGTCTGCAGTTTCTCCATCAGTTCCCGGGAGAAGTTGTCCGCGCGCAAAGAGGGCACGGACAGATTGATCCTGTTCGCCTCACAGTAGGGGATCAGCCGGTCTGTCAGCTCTTTCAGCTCCCGGTAGTCCGAGGTGGAAAGGCTGGAAAGGGTGATCTCATTATTGCCCGAGTCCTCCAGGCACTCCACCGCCTGGCGGCAGAGCACCTCGGCGCTTTTCCGGCGCACCGGGCGGCAGCTAAAGCCCGCCTGACAGAACCGGCAGCCCCGGATACAGCCCCGGAACAGCTCCAGATTGGCCCGGTCGTGGACGATCTGGGTGGAAGGCACGATCATCTTGGTGGGCCAGTAGGCCCGGTCCAGGTCCTCCACGATCCGCTTGGTCACCCGCTCCGGCGCGCCCTCCAGGGGGACGATCGCTTTCAAGGTCCCGTCATCGTTATATTCATGGCGGTAAAACGACGGCACATAGATCCCCGGGATCTGGGCCACCTGGCGAAGGAATCGGTCCTTGGTCCAATCCTCGGCCTTGGCCCGATCGTACACCGAGATGATCTGCGGCGTGATCTCCTCCCCTTCCCCCAGGGAGAAAAAGTCGATGAACTCCGCTAAGGGTTCCGGGTTGAAGGCGCACACGCCGCCGGCAAATACTATATTCTTCAAGCCGGACCGTTCACAGCTGCGCGGCGGCACACCGGCCAGGTCCAGCATATTCAAGATGTTGGAATAGCTCATCTCATAGCCGATCGTAAAGGCGATCATGTCAAAGTCCTTCACAGGGCTTTGGCTCTCCAGCGCCCACAAGGGCAGGTCTTTCGCCCGCATGGCCTCCTCCATATCCCCCCAGGGGGCGAAGACCCGCTCACACCAGACCCCGTCCATCTGGTTCATCACACCGTACAAGATCCGCATACCCAAATTGGACATACCGATCTCATAGGTGTCCGGGAAGCAGAAGGCCACCCGGACCCGGATGTCCTTCAGATCTTTTTGGATCTCATTGTACTCGCCCCCGGTATATCGTGCGGGTTTTTGCACCGTGGGCAGGATCCTTCGTAATTTTTCATCCATGAAGATACCCTCTTTGTCGATACTGCCCCTATTGTAACGGACAAGCCCCCGGTTTGCAAGGATCATTTTCCCGGATGGCTCTCACGATCACCAGGCAGGAAACGAGAAGCGGGATCGCCCCCAGGCCCAGGGCGAAAGTCCCATAGCAACCCAGTATCCCGATGCCGATCAGGCAGCCGGTCTGGATCCACCGGCAGACTTCCCAGGCAGGCTCCGGCGGCAGTAGGATCTGAAGCAGGCACCGCAAAGCCCGTCCTCCGTCCAGAGGATACAGAGGCAGCAGATTATACAGCGACTGAGCCGCCGCGCACAGGGCCGTCCGGGGGATGATCCGGGCAAAGGGCAGCAGGAGCAGACCCCCGATCGGCCCGGCCAGCGCGCAGACAAGCTCTTTGCCGGCCGTCAGGCCCCGGATCTCCATTTTTGCGCCCCAAAGCCCCAGACGGAAGCGGTCCACACTGCCGCCCAGCAGTCGGGCCACGCCGTAGTGGCACAGCTCATGGACCGCCGCAGCCAGGACCATGGCCACGATCCATTGCAGCGGCAAGATCAATAAGGTCAGCGCCAGGATCAGCATGGCCGCCACGACGCTCCGATCACCCATTTTCGATGATCTGCCGGCAGAACGCCTCAACGGCCTCTGACACCGGCCCTCCCTCGGCCAGATCCTCCGCCAGGTCCTCCAGGGCCTGGGCCGTCACCGCCTCGTCCCCGGGCAGCAGGAGATCTCGCGCCCAGGCTCTTCCCTTTGGCCAGACCAAGGTCCCTGCCACCAGTCCTGCCACCAGCAGGAGCGCCGCCGTCTTGATCTTCGGCTTGCGGTCCTTGGACTTGGTCCGTTCAGTCACCGCCGTTCCGGCATCGTATTCGATCCGATATCCCATCCGGCTCTCCCCCTTCCCTGCTCACTCCGATGGGAGCACCACACCGGCCTGTCCCTCCCGTACCTCCATGAAGGCGTTTTGCAGTTTGCTCAGGTAGGCAAAAGGCTCCTCCGGGTATACCGGGACGAAGCCCTTCTCCCAGGCCCGGTGCCTGGGCGTGACCTGGAACCGAAAAAGTCCTTTCCCCAGCCTTTTTACCGGGACCTTCTTTTTCAGCCGGAACCATCCTTCCGTGGGGACCGGGATCCCCAGGTCTTCCTGATGACCATTGCAGGACACGTTTATCCGGCAGATCACCGTGCCGCTGAGCTTGCACCGGCAGTCAAAGCAGTAATACAATCCCTGCCGCTCCACCACAGCCTGTCCGACACGTTCCTGCCCCAGAAAGATATCATACCGTCCTTCCAACACAGATCCCCCCTCGGCACATCCTATGCGCCAAAGGGGGGATCATGCCTTTAAGGCTGGCCATCCCGCAGTCCGAAGCTGACGGCGATGGCATTGTCCACCATATCCATGTGGGCAGGGTCCAGGTGGCCCATATGCTCCCGCAGCCGCCGCTTGTCGATGGTGCGGATCTGCTCCAACAAGATCACCGAATCCTTGGACAGGCCCACACTGCCCCCGGCGATATTGATATGGGTGGGGAGCCTGGCCTTGCCTGTCTGGCTGGTGATGGCGGCGGCGATCACCGTAGGGGAATGGCGATTGCCGGTGTCGTTTTGAACGATCAGCACCGGGCGGGTGCCCCCTTGCTCGCTGCCGACTACCGGGGACAGATCCGCATAAAAGATGTCTCCCCGCTTGACCGTGGTATCCATATCGATCACGCTCCGATAGAGAAGTTCCCAGCGCTACCGGATATGATCCATATGTAACGCGGTTGATCCTATTCTCCCACGCGTCCAGGAAAATTATACGGTGCGCTGGCGCAACATCCTATGTATCCCAGCGCAAAATGCTACAAGATCTGAAACTCTTCGATCTCCAGGGATAAGATCCGGCGCTCCCGGTACAAAATATCCCCCCGGACCGGCAGATCGTCCTCCCCCAGCCAGATATCCAGCCGCAGGGCGTCGTCCTCATAGCTGTCGTCGATGGTGACCCGGATCATGTCCCCTTCCACCCCGCAGGAGCGAACATAGCCTCCTTGCAGGGTCTGCAGGAAGATCCAGGGGGCGCTTACCGGGGCAAGCTGATCGTCTGCCAGCAGGGGGAAGGCCAGCACCTGATCGTCGAAGGTCAGCGCTCCCCCCTTCCCGGAGATGGTGCCGCCGATCCCGGCGATGGTCTCCGGCTCTATCACCGAAAAGGTCACATTGCTCTGGGTATCCGCCTGACAGCTGACCCGGAAGGTTTGGATCTTCTCTCCATAGTCCGCCGTGATCTTCGCCTGGAACCGGCACCCACCGCTGGCCAACAGCTTGGCTCGCAGGCCCATGGCCCGCTCCAGCGCCTGATCTGCCTTGGCGCAGCCTGTGAGCGCCAGCAGCAGCAGGCCCACCGCCACCATCCGTTTCATATGATCCCGCCTTATTTCATAAGTCGTGGAAGGATCTGGAGCATATCCGTCGGCAGCATCCCATACTGGCCCAGCTCCCGGGCGCACCTGTCCCCGGCGGCCCCATGGAGCCACACCGCCACGGCCGCCGCCTCCATAGCCGGCATCTTTTGGCCCAGCAGGCTCACGATCATCCCTGCCAGCACATCCCCGCTGCCGCCTACCGCCATCCACGGGTTGCCGGTGGTGTTCTCATAGCACCGCTCTCCGTCGGTGATGATGGTCCGATGGCCTTTGAGCACCAGGACGCACCCCAGCTCCTGAGCCAAAGCGGCCGCCGCCTGCTGCCGGTCCTCACCCAGATCGGCCAGACGGCGAAACTCTCCTTCATGGGGCGTCAGGATCGTAGGGCCCGTCCTTCCGCGCACCATATCCTTATGCTGGGATAAAAGATTTATGCCGTCGGCGTCCACCACCACCGGGCCGGAGAAGTCTTCCAGCACCCGTTCCAGTACCGCCAGGGTCCCGGCGGACCGTCCAAGTCCCGGTCCGATCATCACCGCGTCCATCTCTGGCAGCAGCCGGGCTACATCCGCCGCCGCCTCCCGGCTGAGCATCCCATCCTCCTCCGGCAATGGGAAGACCACCGGCTCCCAGAGCTTCACCGCCTCGATGGCAAAGATGCTCTCCGGCACACCCAGATATACCAGCCCCGCCCCGGTCCGCAAGGCCCCCATAGCCGCCAGGGCCGCCGCGCCGGTATAGCCCCGGCTGCCGCACAGCAGCAAGACCCTGCCAAAGTCGCCCTTGTGGGCAAAGTCATCCCGGTCCGGCAGCAGGTCCAGCACCGCCTGATGATCTAGTCGTATCATCCATATCCCCCTTTGCTTTTTCTTCGATCATACCATGGACCATTTCCTTCGTCAACGAATATGAGAAGGCTCGCCGGACCGGCGAGCCTTTTTAGTCACATTTTTTCGATCGCCTGGACCGCGCCCATCACCGGGGCGGTGTCCACGTCCTCCATGCGGCCGCTGTCGTAGCACTCGGCCACCTTGGGGTCGATCGGCAGACGGGCCAGCACCGGCAGACCGTAGGACTGGGCCAGCTTGTCCAGATGGCTCTGGCCGAAGACGCTGATCTTCTTGCCGCAGTCCGGGCATTCCAGATAGCTGTAGTTCTCCACGAAGCCCAGCACCGGGATGTGCATCATGTTGGCCATGTTCACCGCCTTGGACACGATCATGGTCACCAGGTCCTGGGGGCTGGTGACGATCACCACGCCATCCACCGGCAGGCTCTGGAACACGGTCAGAGGCACGTCGCCGGTGCCGGGAGGCATATCCACGAACAGGTAGTCCACATCCTCCCAGATCACATCGGTCCAGAACTGCTTCACCGCGCCGGCGATCACCGGGCCACGCCAGACCACCGGGGATGCCGGATCGTCCAGCAGCAGGTTGATGGACATGACCTGGATGCCCCCCTTGGTCAGGGCGGGATACAATCCGTCGTCATTGGCGCCCTGGCACTCCTGAACGCCGAAGGCGGTGGGGATGGAAGGGCCGGTGATGTCCGCGTCCAGGACGCCTACCCGCTTGCCCTGCCGGGCCATGCTCACCGCCAGCATGGCCGTAACGGTGGACTTGCCCACGCCGCCCTTGCCGGAGACCACGGCGATGACCTTCTTCACCTTGGACTTGGGATTGGGGTCGGCCAGCAGGCTCTCCGCCTTCCGATCGGCGCAATCCGATCCGCAGGTGCTGCAATTGCCACTACAAGAACTCATGAAAGCTACGCTCCT
>CALXFQ010000065.1 GCA_944387625.1 uncultured Oscillospiraceae bacterium | reverse complement strand
GGGAGAGCCAAGTGGGTTGGTGGATGGCGGGGCGCTTTTATCACAGGTCCCAGGTCCAGTTTTCCGGCAGGGGGAACCGGGCTTCTATCGCCTGGGTCAGGATCGTGAGCTTCCGGGCCAGGGCGGGGGCGGTGGAGAAGGGGTCGGTATTGCCGGTCATCATCGCTTCCCAGATCCGGGCCCGGTCCTCCCGGCTGTTGATCCGGGAATAGGCGTCGATGAAGAAGCTCTCCTCCCCGTAGCCGGCTTCCCAGGTCCACTTGGTGTAGCTTTGGTAGCCGGTGTCGTACCGGCCGTAATAGCGGTAGCCTTCAGGGTGGTGGTCCATCCAGACCTCTTCCAGGACCTGGTAGCCGATCGCCATCTCCATGGCGTGCCAGATCTCATGGTGGATCGTGGCGGCCAAGTCCTCATGGGTGATGTCCAGGCCCAGCACATACCGCTGCCGCAGCTGCTTGGTAAAGCCCACGGTGGGCAGGTCGCCGTCGATCTTCCCGGTGAGGCAGAT
The DNA here is from genome assembly GCA_944387625.1 of uncultured Oscillospiraceae bacterium. Classification (GTDB taxonomy): domain Bacteria; phylum Bacillota; class Clostridia; order Oscillospirales; family Oscillospiraceae; genus Faecousia. The sequence goes on along the minus strand of CALXFQ010000065.1, from coordinate 6,803 downwards.
CACCACGCCGCTTTCCGGGGACAGCCCCTGGAAGTTTCGGAAGAACCCCTCCGGGTAGCGGCTCAGCGCCTGGTCCAGAACATCCAGCGCGTTCAAGACCGCCGCCGGGTCCTGGGCCGTCAGGGCGGTGTAGCCTGCCTTCCGGCAGGGCAGCGTGGTCTGGCCGCCCAGCAGGATCTGCACATGGTATGTTTCTTCCAGGGCCTGGGCCTGGGTCTGGACCTGGGCCAGCGATTCGTCCAGGGCGCAGCCGTTCAGGCTCTGCTGATACTGCAGGACCAGCGCCTGGTCCACGTTCCCGGGCCAGTCGGTCTGGGCAGGCTGTTGGCCGGGCTGGAAGTCCATGGCCTTGGGGTCCAGAAGGACCGGGTAGAAATAGTCGCCCTGTTCATAAAAGCCCAGGATCAGCTGCTCCTGCCGAAGCCAGGTGGCCCCGAACAGGCATTTTTTAAAGCCGTAGGCGGCAAGATCTGTAAAGGTCCCGTCTTGCAGGTCCAACAGGGCGGTGCCGCCGGTGCCTTCGTCCGGGTCGAACTGGCGCACCAGCAGGTGCGAACCGGGCATCACCGACCAGCCGGTGTACTTCTCGCCCAGCTGCTCGCCGGTGAGCACCGTGGCCGTGTCCTGGCTGAACGAGCCGATGCAGACCTCCGAACCGGGGGCCTCCCGGGACACCGCCGCACCGTAGAAGCGGTCGCCGGTGGCCCACAGGTGATAGAGCCGGTCCGAAAGCAGCCGCAGCTGGCCGGTGCGGGCATCCACCACCGCCAGGCCCCAGCTGTCGTCATAGGCGGACAGGTATACCCGGCCGATCAGCAGATCCTCGGTGGGATGGATCCCGGTCAGCTCCGTGAACAGCAGATCCCCTTCCACCGGCTGCTGGGTCACGGCGCCGCTTTCCAGGTCCATCCGCCACAGCAGGCCCTCTTGCAGGTAGTAGTAGCTGAGCCGGTCGTGGGAGAAAAAGCCGTCGGTATTGGGGACCTGGAACGATCGTGTTTCCGTCAGGCTCCGGTCGTAGATGTGGAAGGTCCCTGAAGCCGGGTCCGCCAGCAGGATCTGGCCATCGGCAAAGGACTGCTGGACCAGCTCCCGGGTGCCGGAGATCTGGATGTAGCGCAGCCGCTGATCGGCCAGCACATCCAGCAGCTCAAAGTGAGCCAGATGCGTCCCGGCGGTCTTGTCATAGTAGTTCCGGCAGGCCGCCACCTTCCCGTCCCCCAGATACAGCAGCTGGGGGAAGGTGAGCCAGCGGGTGCACTCCAGGCCCGTCACCGGGGCGATCGGCTCCGGCGGATCTACCTCCGGCGGCTCGGTGATCGGCGGCTGGGTGGCCGGATCTGTGGGCAGGGTGGTCCCGGCGGTGGGCCCGGTGGGCTGAGAGGACTGGTGCGTGGGCTGGGAAGAGGGGTCTGTGGAAGGGTCCGGGCTGTCAGGCGTACAGCCCCACAGCGTCACCGCGGCCAGACCGGCCGCCAGCAGCCGAATCATCTTTCTTTGCGCCATAACTCCGCCCTCCTTTTTTGACAATCATAGCATGGGACCTTCAAAAAGTAAATAGCTCACATCCCCAAAAGGGCCTTGGCGTTGGCCCAGAGGATCTTCTCCCGGTCTGCCGGGGCCAGGTCCAGGGTGTCCAGGAGCCGCAGTTCCCAGGCCGGCCGGTGCCAGGGCATATCCGACGCGAACAGCAGTTTCTCCGGGCCGTGCTTTTCCAGGATCTGCTGAGCCACGGACCGGGGCATGGAGCCGTAGCCGAAGGACAGATCGAACCACAGCGGCGCGCCGCAGAGCGTATCCAGCACCTCCTGCCACAGGCCCAGGCCGCCCCAGTGGGCGGCCACCACCGGGCTGTCCAACCACTTGAGCATACGCTTCAGCCGGTCCGGGGTGGCGCGGTAGGGCGGCGGATAGCCGTAGTCCTGGCCGGCGTGGAAGGTGACGATCAGCCCCAGCCGGGAGATCTTTCGGTAGATCGGTATCATTTTCGGGTCGTCCGGGTAGAAGCCCTGGTACTCCGGGTGGAGCTTGACCCCTTTCAGTCCGGCGTGGGCGATCCGCTCCAGCTCCTCCAGGGCGTCAGGGGCGTCCGGGTGGACGGAGCCGAAGGCCCGGATCTGGGGGTCGGCGTTCATCTCGATCGCGTAGTCGTTGACCTTGCGCTGTTGGCGGGGGTTGGTGGCGATGGCGTTGACCACCGACAGGTCCACCCCGTCCAGGGCCATCTGGGCTTTCAAAGAGGCCACCGTGCCGTCGGTCTGGGGCGCCAGGCCGCCGCAGTCATAAGACAGCTTGGCCAGCGCCCGGCCGGCCAGGGCCGGAGGGAAGGCGTGGGTGTGGAAATCGATCAGCATAGCATCTACATCCTTTCTAAAGGGCATCATACCACGCCTCGGCCAAAAAGAAAAGCCCTCAGATCTGTAATAAATGACGAACAGATCCGGTGATTGACTTGGGGCTTTTGTAGTGCTATACTGGATCTGCGCTGACACAAGTGTGCCTCTCCGGCGTACACCGGAGGACAGATCCAGGCCGGGACACCGGCCTATGGAAGGAAGGAATAGGATGAAACAACTGATCCTAGGCAACGAGGCGGTGGCCCGTGGGCTGTACGAGGCGGGCTGTGCCTTCGTGTCCAGCTACCCCGGCACGCCCAGCACGGAGATCACCGAGGCGGCGGCCAAGTACCCGGAGGTCTACGCCGAGTGGGCGCCTAACGAGAAGGTGGCCATGGAGGCGGCTTTCGGCGCTTGCCTTGCAGGCCGCCGGAGCTTTTGCGGCATGAAGCACGTGGGGCTGAACGTGGCGGCGGACCCGCTGTTCACCATCGCCTACACCGGCGTCAACGCCGGGCTGGTGATCGGCGTGGCGGACGATCCGGCCATGCACTCGTCCCAGAACGAGCAGGACTCCCGGCACTACGCCCGGGCGGCCAAGATCCCCATGCTGGAGCCGTCGGACTCGGCGGAGGCCCTGGCCTTCACCAAGATGGCCTATGAGATCTCCGAGGCGTTCGACACCCCGGTGCTTCTGCGGATGTGCACCCGGATCTCCCACGCCCAGAGCGTGGTGGATACCGCTGAGCGGGTGGAGGTACGGAAAAGCTACCAAAAAGACATTGGAAAATATGTGATGATGCCTGCCAACGCCCGCGGCCGGCACCCGGTGGTGGAGCGGCGGACGGCGGAGCTGATCCGCTACGCCGAGGACAGTCCTCTGGACCGGGTGGAGCCGGGCCGGGACCACACGATCGGCATCCTTACCGCCGGTACGGCTTATCAATATGTAAAAGAGGTCTGCGCGGACACCTACCCGGTGCTGAAGCTCGGCATGGTCTGGCCTCTGCCGGTGGAGAAGATCCGCTCTTTCGCCGCCTCGGTGGACAAGCTGGTGGTGGTGGAGGAGCTGGACGGCTTCCTGGAGAGCCACTGCCGGGATCTGGGACTTAAGTGCGTAGGCAAGGAGTGGTTCGGCCCGATCGGGGAACTGTCGCCCCTGGCGGTGGCGGCCCGTTTGGGCAAGCCCTGGAGCGTGGGACCCAAGACCCAGGCGCAGATCCCTGCCCGGCCCCCGGTGATGTGCGCCGGGTGCCCCCACCGGGGACTGTTCTACACCCTGCACAAGCTGAAGCTGACGGTGCTGGGGGATATCGGATGCTACACCCTGGGAGCGGTGCCGCCGCTGGCGGCGCTGGAGACCTGCATCTGCATGGGCGCTTCCGTGTCCGGCCTCCACGGCTTCTCCAAGGCCCTGGAAGGGGCGGCGGACGATCATACCGTGGCGGTGATCGGGGACTCCACCTTCATCCACTCAGGCATCACCGGCCTGGTCAACACCGCCTATAACGAGTCCAAAGGCACGCTGATCATCCTGGACAACTCGATCACCGGCATGACCGGCCACCAGCAAAACCCCACCACCGGCTTTAATTTGAAAGGGGACCCCTGCGCCAAGATCGACCTGGAAACGCTGTGCCGGGCGGTGGGCATCCGCCGGGTCCGGGTGGTCGATCCGTACGATCTGCGGCAGTGCGAGGCGGCGGTCCGGGAGGAGCTGGCGGCGCCGGAGGCGTCTGTGATCATCTCCCGGCGGCCCTGCGCCTTGCTGAAATATGTGAAGCACAAGGCCCCTCTGGCGGTGGACCGGGACAGGTGTGTGGGCTGTAAGGCCTGTATGAAGATCGGCTGTCCCGCGATCAGCATGGCGGCGGGCAAGGCCCGGATCGACACCACCCAGTGTGTGGGCTGCGGCGTATGCGGCCAGCTTTGCCGGGCAGAGGCGTTGAAGGAGGCGTGACCATGGACACGAAAAACGTGATGATCGTAGGCGTAGGCGGCCAGGGCAGTCTGCTGGCCTCCAAGCTCCTGGGCAAGGTGCTCCTGGCCGGGGGCTATGATGTGAAGGTCTCCGAGGTCCACGGCATGAGCCAGCGGGGCGGCAGCGTGGTGACCTATGTACGGTTCGGAGAAAAGGTGTTCTCCCCGGTGATCGACCGGGGCCAGGCGGACCTGATCGTATCCTTCGAACTGCTGGAAGCGGCCCGGTGGACGGAGTACTTAAAGCCCGGCGGAACGGTGATCGTGAACACCCAGCGGATCGATCCGATGCCGGTGATCACCGGCGCGGCGGCCTATCCCCAGGGCCTGGAAGAGGCCATGGCCGCCGCCGGGGTCCGGGTGGACGCCATGGACGCCCTGGCCCTGGCGGAACAGGCAGGCTCGGCCAAGGCGGTGAACCTGGTGCTCATGGGCCGGCTCAGCCGGTACTTTGACTTCCCCCAGGAAGCCTGGCTCCAGGCCCTGGCCCAGAGCGTGCCGGAAAAATTCCTGGAAATGAATAAAAAAGCCTTCGTCCTTGGGGCGCAGGCGTGAAAAACAAGGAGAGAGAAGAGAAATGCCCAACTATTATCAGCCTGAGATCGAAACGGCCTCTCAGGAACAGATCCGGGCCTGGCAGGATGAGCGCCTGGTCCGGCAGGTCCGCCATGTCTGGGACAATGTGCCCTACTATCGAAAGAAGATGGAGCAAAAGGGCCTGACCCCGGAGGATATCCGGGGGGTGGAGGACCTGCACAAGCTGCCTTTCCTGTCCAAGGACGACCTGCGGGAGGCCTATCCCTGCGGCCTGCTGGCGGAGCCTTTGGAAAACTGCGTCCGGATCCAGTCCACCTCCGGCACCACCGGCAAGCGGGTGGTGGCCTTCTACACCCAGCACGATGTGGATCTGTGGGAGGACTGCTGCGCCCGGGCGATCGTGGCCGCCGGCGGCACCAAGGGGGACGTGTGCCATGTGTCCTACGGCTACGGATTGTTCACCGGCGGCCCGGGGCTCAACGGCGGGTCCCATAAGGTGGGCTGTCTGACATTGCCCATGTCCTCCGGCAACACCGACCGGCAGATCCAGTTCATGGTGGACCTGAAGTCCACGATCTTGTGCTGCACCCCCTCCTACGCCGCCTACCTGGCCGAGAGCATCCACGAGCGGGGCCTGCGGGACCAGATCTGCCTGAAAGCCGGCATCTTCGGCGCGGAGGCATGGTCGGAGGATATGCGCCGGGACATCCAGGACAAGCTGGGGATCCGGGCCTACGACATCTATGGCCTTACCGAGACCTCCGGCCCGGGCGTGGCCTTTGAGTGCGGCGAGCAGACCGGGATGCACATCAACGAAGATCATTTCATCGCCGAGATCATCGACCCGGACACCGGGGAGGTCCTTCCCGAGGGCAGCAAGGGCGAGCTGGTGTTCACCTCCATCACCAAGGAGGCGTTCCCGCTGCTGCGCTATCGGACCCGGGACATCTGTGTGCTCAGCCGGAAGAAATGCTCCTGCGGCCGGACCCATGTGAAAATGTCCAAGCCCATGGGCCGCAGTGACGATATGCTGATCATCCGGGGCGTGAACGTGTTCCCCTCCCAGATCGAAACGGTGCTCCTGCAGCAGGGATACCCGGCCAACTACCAGCTGGTGGTGGACCGGGTGAACAACTCGGACACCCTGGAGGTCATGGTGGAGATGACCCCGAAGATGGCCTCCGACTCCCTGGCGGACATCACCCGGATGGAGAAGTCCCTGGTGGCGGAGATGAAGGCCATGCTGGGCATCATGGCCAAGGTCAAGCTGGTAGCCCCCAAGACCATCACCAGAAGCGAAGGCAAGGCGGTCCGTGTGATCGACAAGCGGAAGATCTAAAGGAGGTAGCGCATATGAGCATCCATCAGATATCGGTGTTCCTGGAGAACCGGCCCGGCCAGCTGGCGGGGGTGACCAGGATGCTGGCGGCGGAAGGGGTGGACATCCGGGCGATCTCCATCGCCGAAACGTCCGACTACGGCCTGGCCCGGATGATCGTGGACGATGCCCACAAGGCCAGCCAGATCCTGCTGGAGCATGGCCAGATCCTGTCCATGACCCCGGTGTGGGCGGTGGAGGTATCGGACCGTCCCGGCGGCTTGCTGGAACTGCTGGAACTGCTGGCCCGGGAGAACGTGGATGTGGAGTATATGTACTCCCTGTTCACCAACAAGGAAGGCTGTGCCTACATGGTCCTGCGGGTCTCCGACGACGGCGCTTTCCACAAGGCCCTGGAGGGCGCGCCGATCAAGGTCATGACCGCCCAGGAGCTGGGCCTGAAGGGCTGAGATCGTTTCAAAAACAGACCGGCTGCCAACACGGCAGCCGGTCTTGCGCCCAGGAGCGCCAAGCCCTCGCTTGGGGGGTGTACTACGCCTCAACATTTTGCCCACCCACTTGCCTCTCCCTATGGGAGAGGTGTCAGGCCGAACGGCCTGACGGAGAGGGTG
>CALXFQ010000064.1 GCA_944387625.1 uncultured Oscillospiraceae bacterium | reverse complement strand
CCCAGAGGGAGAGCCAAGTGGGGTGGTGGAGCCAAGGGCGTTGGCGGAGGGTCGGGGCGTGGTACAAAAAGCCCCGAATGGGCTTTTGACAGCCTAAGGCCGCGGCTTTCGCCACGGCCTTGGATCAGCGCTGATATTCCAGCTGGAAGTCGTAGATGTCCACCGTGTCCCCGTCCTGGATCCCCATCTCCTCCAGACGGGCGAACAGACCGCACTTTTGGAGCTGGGTGTTGAAATAGTTCCGGGACTCGTAGTCGTCGAAGTTGATGTCCCCGATCAGCCGCTCCAGCCATGCGCCGGTGACCAGCCAGGTACTGCCCAGATGCTCGATCTCCAGCTCGGTGGGGTCCCCCGCCTGGACCAGCGGCTCCACATACTCCGGCTCGTAGATCGTCACCGGGGGCAGTTGGGCCAGCTTTCGGGCCACCGCCTGCATCAGCGCCCGGGTCCCCTGGACCGTGGCGGCGGAGATCTGATAAAACGCACAGCCTGCCGCCTCCACATGGGCCTGGAGCCGCTCTACATTATCGCTCTCCGGCGGGAGCAGGTCGCACTTATTGGCGGCCACGATCATGGGCCGGTCGCTCAGGTCCACGGAGTAATTCTTCAGCTCGGCGCAGATCGCGTCGAAATCCGCCACCGGGTCCCGGCCCTCACTGCCGGACACGTCCACCACATGGACCAGCAGACGGCATCGGTCGATGTGGCGCAGGAAGTCGTGGCCCAGGCCCGCGCCCTCTGCCGCCCCTTCGATGATCCCGGGGATGTCCGCCATGACGAAGGACACCCCCTCCTCCACATAGATCACCCCCAGGTTGGGGAACAAGGTGGTGAAGTGGTAGTTGGCGATCTTGGGCCGGGCGTTGGAGGTGACGGACAGCAAAGTAGACTTGCCCACGTTGGGGAAGCCCACCAGGCCCACATCCGCCAGGAGCTTCAGCTCCAGGATGATGTCCCGCTCCTGGCCCTTCCGGCCGGACTTGGCGAACCGGGGCGCCTGCCGGGTGGGGGTGGCGTAGTGGCCGTTGCCCCAGCCGCCCCGGCCGCCCTTGGCGATCACGAAGTCCTCCCCGGTGGACATATCCACGATGATCTGGCCCGTTTCCGCGTCCCGGACCACCGTGCCGCGGGGGACCTGGACGATCAGCGGCTCTCCCCGCTTGCCGCTCATGTTCCGCCCCTGTCCGTTGGCGCCGGCCTGGGCGGCGTATTTGCGCTTGTAGCGGAAATCCAGCAAGGTGGACATATTGTCGTTGACCCGGAGGATCACACTGCCGCCGTGGCCGCCGTCGCCGCCGTCGGGGCCGCCGGAGGCCACATATTTCTCCCGATGGAAGGCCACCGCCCCATCGCCGCCTCGCCCGCCGCAAACGGTGACGCGTACCTTATCTACGAACATAGGGTCTCCTCCTTAAAGAAAAAGGGCTGTCGCAGTGATGCGCGACAGCCCTTCCAAGTTTGATCACTGCTCGGCGTACACGGAGCACTTCCGGCGGTCCTTGCCCATCCGCTCGAAACGGACGGTACCATCCACCAGGGCGAACAGGGTATCGTCGCTGCCGATGCCCACGTTGACACCGGGATGGATGTGGGTGCCTCTCTGGCGGACCAGGATGTTGCCGGCCAGCACGAACTGACCGTCCGCCCGCTTCACGCCCAGGCGCTTGGCCTCGGAGTCACGGCCGTTCTTGGTGGAGCCGCCGCCCTTGTGGTGGGCGAAATACTGGATACCAATTTTCAGCATGGTTTTACACCTCCAAAACTTCGATATAGTCAGGGTAGTCCTCCCGCAGGGAGATCAGCGTGAGCATCATCCCAGCCAGGACGGCCTGGACGCTCTCCTCTTCGTCACAAGCTGCGGGGAGGGTCAGGGTGATCTGGGCGCCGCCCTCCTTCACCCGGACCTTGGCCTTGGCGCCGCACACATCGTTGATGGTGGCCTCGGCCATGGTCACCACGGCGCTGATCGCGGCGCAGACGATGTCCGCCCCCGCCTCAGCATAGCCGCTGTGGCCGGAGATACAGAATCCGGTGATTCTGTCCTCCTGGGAAAAAAATTCGCATCTGGTCATGATCACAGAGCGATCTTGGTGATCTCCACCTTGGTGTAGGGCTGGCGATGGCCGATGTGCTTCTTCTCGCCCTTCTTGGGCTTGTACTTCAGGACGTCGATCTTCTTGCCCTTGCCGTTCTTCACGACCTTGGCCTCCACCACAGCGCCTTCCACCACGGGCGCGCCGATCTTGGTGTTCTCGCCGTCCAGCACGGCCAGGACCTGGTCGAACTTCACGTCGGCCTCGGCCTCCACGCCCAGCTTCTCGATGTAGAGCACATCACCTTCAGAAACGGTGTACTGCTTACCACCGGTAACGATAACTGCCTTCATTGTTTCATTCACCTACTTTTATTCGTGTAGTCTCGCTCTAAGGGCGGGCGCAGGGCGCGCCAACTTGAGCCCCTTCGATGCGGCCTGACCATTTTAGCATCCTGTATGGAAAAAGTCAAGAGCTTTTTGCCGGTTTTCCTTGCGTTTTCCGGCCTTTTTTGCTATACTTGGTGGCATCAACAAAAGGAGGCGGACCATGAAGCGGTTTGTTTGCCTGCTGCTCGCCCTGGCCCTGCTCCCCGGCTGTCAGCGCCGGGAGGACACGGCCCGGCAGAGCCTGTTCTGCATGGACACGGTGATGGACCTGCAGGTCTGGGGCGCGGACGCCCAGGCCGCCGCCGGGGACTTGGCGGCGCTCCTGAACGACCTCCAGGACCAATGGAACGCCTGTGACGAAGAGTCCCTGATCGGGGCCTTGAACCAAGGCACCGCCCAGCCGGACCCACAGCAGCAGCGCCTTTTGGGCCGGGTGGAGGAGCTGTCCCGGCGGACAGGCGGGGCCTTCGACCCTCATCTGCACAGCGTCAGCGCCTGCTGGGGCTTCCCCACCGGGGACTACCGGGTGCCAACGCGGGAGGAGCTGGCGGAAGCTTTGAAAGAGGATGACTGGGACCTGGGCGCGGCGTTGAAAGGCTACGCCGGGGACCGCTGCGTGGAGCTGCTGAAAGGATACGATGTGGACCGGGCTATTTTGGACCTGGGGGGCAACATCCAGACCTGGGGGGAAAAGCCGGACGGCACGCCCTGGCAGATCGGGATCCGGGACCCGCGGGGAGAGGGGCTCCTTGGCACCGTGTCCGTCCGGGGGACCATGGCGGTGGTGACCTCCGGGGACTACCAGCGGTATTTTGAGGCAGATGGCAAGCGCTATCACCACATCCTGGACCCGAAGACCGGCTATCCGGCGGACAGCGGCCTTTCCGCCGTCACCGTGATCTGCGCCGACGGCCTTACCGCCGATGCCCTGTCCACCGCCCTGTTCGTCCTGGGCCTGGAGGCAGGCACCCGGCTCTGGCAGGAGAGCGGGGATTTTGAAGCGGTGTTCGTGCTGACCACCGGGGAAGTCTTCGCCACCGAAGGAGCGGCCCTTTCCGGGTGCGACTATGAGGTGATCTGCCGTGAAGACTAAGTATTGGATCATGCTCCTGCTGGCCCTGGCGCTGGTCTGCGCCGGACTGAGCTGGTGGCTGTTCCGCCCGGCAGAAGATGCCGCCCAGATCCAGGTGCTGTCCCAGGGCCAGGTCCTCTACACCCTGGACCTGAACACAGACCGGCAGATCACCGTGACCACGGACACAGGCAGCAACACCATCTCCATCCGGGACGGGAAGGTGGCGGTCACCGCCGCAAACTGCCCGGACCAGCACTGCGTCCACCGGGGCTGGTGCGATGGCGGGGCGCAGATCGTATGCCTGCCCAACCGCCTGGTGATCCGCTTCCTGGGAGAACGCCCCCTGGACGGGGTCAGCGGATGATATCCTCTTTCCGATCCGCAGACAAGGCCCCGGTCTTCCGCCAACGCCCGGCACCACCAGCCCACTTGGCTCTCCCTTTGGGAGAGCTGGCACGGACCCGCAGGGGCCGTGACTGAGAGGGTAGCGGCCTTCCGCATTTAGGAAACGCCAGTCCCAAAAGACACCGTGAGCACCCTCTCCGTCACGGCGTTCGCCGTGCCAGCGCGCTGCGCCGCGCCCCGGTCGCGGCTCTGACGGTCCACCGGACCGTCATTCACTACCGCGACTTCGCTTCGCTCACCCCCAAAGGGGGAGGCAAGTGGGCAGTACGAGATCAAAAGGCATACAGATCCCAGGCGGCGGAGAAACGCTGCCTGGGATCATTTACTTTATATAAAGGAAGATCTTGGTGATATACTCCGCCTGGTCGCCGGTGGACAGGTAGTCATTGATCGCCAGCTCGTAGGCGTCGGATAGGAGCTGAAGCCGGTGCTCCTTACAATAAGAAAGGAGCCGCCGGTAGGACCGGCCGATGGAGGGGTAGTCCCCGATGTGGTGGGTGCACACGCATCGCCCTGCCGGAAGGACCGCCACATCCGCCGCGCCGGCACAGCCCTCGATCGGCAGGAAGACGTGGGAATTGGCGGTGTAGTCCCCCCGGAAGAGGCTCTCCAAAGGCAGGACCGCCCCGCTTTGGTAGAACACCGGCAGTCCCTCCCGGAAGGCCCGGACGAAGCATTGCTTGGTGGCCAGGCTCACCTGGTCCAATGTGTTGGGCGGATCCACCTTTTGCAGAAGGACGGTCTGCTCTTGCACGTCCTCCACCGTCACCTCTTCTCCCCGGTCTTTCACTGCCAGGGACCGCTCCAGCTGACCACAGCGGTGGGCCATCCGACTGCGGACCAGTTCCAGCTCCCGGATCTGCCGGTCCACCGCCTCCATCTGCTCCCGAAGGGCCTGGAGCGACCGCTGAAGGGTGTAGCCGGCCATATAGTCCCGGATCTGCTCCAAAGAAAAGCCCAGCCGCTTCATGATCAAGATCGTGTCCAGGCTGTCCAGCTGGGCGGCGCTGTAATAGCGGTAGCCGTTATCCGGGTCCACCCAAGCCGGGGAAAACAATCCGATATGGTCGTAGTAGATCAGGGTCTGCCGGGAGATGTTTTGGAGCTTGGACAGCTCTCCGATGGAAAAATAGCTTTTCATGGCCTTGTCCCCTTGACATTATAGTTACTATATAGTTTATACTACATCTACCACCATTTTGCAAGGAGGACCAAATGAAGACCCCTCTGTTCCCCCTCTGGCCCGACCTGACCCGGGGCCAGACCGCCAAAAAGCTGTTCCTCATCCTGCTGGGCGCCATGATCTGCTCCTTCGGGATCCACAATATCCACCAGCGGACCTCCATCGCCGAGGGCGGCGTGATCGGACTGATGCTGTTTTTTGAGCATTGGTTCCACTTTTCCCCGGCCTATATCACCCCGGTGCTGGATATTTTGTGCTACCTGCTGGCCTTTAAGTTCTTAGGCGGCGGCTTTATCAAGACCTCGGCGGTGTGTACCGTGTGCATCAGCCTGTGCTATAAGCTCTGGGAGGCCCTGCCCCCGATGCTGCCGGACCTGTCCGGCCAGCCCCTGGCGGCGGCGGTGTGCGGGGCAGTGTTCGTCGGTGTGGGCACCGGGCTGCTGGTCCGCCAGGGCGGCTCCTTCGGCGGCGACGACGCCCTGTCCCTGACGATCCAGCACCTGACCCATTGGCGGCTGGCCCGGTGCTATCTGGTCACGGATCTGACGGTGCTGGCCCTGTCCCTGAGCTATATCCCCTTCAGCAAGATCGTCTATTCCCTGATCACCGTGACCCTCTCCTCCGCATTGGTGGACCTGGTCGCCAACTTCCGCCGCCCCCCAGCCTCCGCCCCTGCCGATCATGGCAACTGAAGTGGCTAGCGTCCGACCACATGGTTCGCTTTATCAGGCATATGCGGCCCCCTTTTATCGCATTGCGGTGTTTTTTCAGGGCCAGACCAAAGATCCGGCAACGGGGACCTGCAAAGCGGCGTCTACCTTCAGTCTGCCGTGATCGCGTTTCTGAGCTGTGCGTTCTGCTCAGGGGTAAGCGCTTCCATATGCGCTACATATCCAGTCGAAATATACGGCTGATAATATATTCCCCGATAGATCATTCCGTTAGTGGATCGGACGCAAATATCTATATCTTCTCGTTTCTTATCATATTCCGGATCGGAGCTTGCCTCTTCATACGCCTTTGCAAGCCAGTCCGGTGTTTCTGAAACAGGACCACTTCCATGCGGCACCAACTGGGCCGTTATATCGTAAAATGTGTCGATCTTTGTCCGATCCGTTACCGTTCCTTCCTCGATCCTCTGAGACCCGTGGATCGCATAACTCAGGCTGGCAATATCTGCGCCGGAGGAAGCACCGTACAAAGCGTATATCTTTTGGATAGAATGACCTTTATCCAGAAAATCATCAAAAACAAACAGACTGCAATGCTCTTCGTTTTTCACAATGATCGCCGCCTTGTTTGTGTGTGCATAATAATATCCGCTTCTTCATTTGACAGATCGGCATGATCATCTATGGAAGAAAAGGAGATCTTGGACGCCTTTCTCAAATAGTCCAACGCAACATTTCTTCCTATCGCATACAGCCAAGTCTTAAAGGAACTGTTCCTCCGAAATTTTGGCTTCTTCACCACAAGCTTTATAAACGTTTCCTCTGTGATATCTTCAGCAATGTAAATGTTGTTTACAAAGCTGTTCAGATAGAGCATTGACCCGTCTTTGTAGTCCCTTATGATCTCTACGATGCCATTGTCATCACCATCAAGGAAACGGCGGTAGCTACTTGCACCGTTATCCATTGGTTTGCTCCTTTCCAAGGGGATGATCTGAAGGTCCCCTTTCACCTATTAGACGAACGCCAAGGATAAAACTCTCAGTATGTTGTATCATATTTTTGGGGGTGGCAGATCATAAAATGTCCCTGCGATAGCAAAAAAGGCGCTATAGCGCCCAAGCCACGGCAAAGCCGTGGCTTGGGCATGTCGAAAAAATCCAGAAAAAGCTGGGTCTTTTCACAGGCTGAGCCCCGCGAAGCGGGGCCTTGGCTCTCCCTATGGGAGAGCTGGCACGGACCCGTAGGGGCCGTGACTGAGAGGGCAACGGCGTTCCGCGTTAAGGAAGCGCTATGCAAAAAGGAAGGTGGCGACCCTCTCCGTCAGCCCGTTCTGCCTGCCAGCGCGCCGCGGCGCGCCCCAGCCTCTGGCATCTCAAGACCTGGAACGCCCCCGCCGTTCCCCCTTGCGGGGGAACGGAAAGAAACCTGATATCATTTGCATACTGATTGTATTTTCCGTATTTTTATACGGCTTTAGACAACGAAAAGCCCGGCATCCTGGGGAGGATACCGGGCTGTTTTTCATGGTGGACGATATAGGACTCGAACCTATGACCTTCCGCACGTCAA
>CALXFQ010000063.1 GCA_944387625.1 uncultured Oscillospiraceae bacterium | reverse complement strand
AAAAATGAACAGGAGGATCTACCCTATGAAGAAAATGATCGCCATCGTCGTGGCGCTGATCCTGTGTGTCAGCGCGCTGTCCGCTGCCGTCTTTGCCGCCGCTCCCGGGAGCATGGCCATCGTCGGTGAGAACATCCCCGGCGTGGGTGCCTGGGACCCTGCTGATGCCGCCGGTGACATGGAGATGATCTCTGAGTACGTCTATGTCAAGCAGATCGAGTGTACCGCCGGTATGGCCATGAACTTCAAGTTCGCCGGCAACGACACCTGGGACGACAGCTGCAACTTCGGCTCTGCCACCGTGGTGCTGGGCGAGGTCGTTGAGATGGACTGCGGCAGCGGCACCGGCAATATGGCGCTGACTGTTGACGAGGACTGCACCCTGAAGTTCACCGTGGACCTGACCGCTTTCGTGGCTGGCACCGGCAAGGCGACTCTGCTGGTGGAGAAGGTCCCCGAAACTCCTGAGGTCCCCGAAACTTCTGAGACCCCTGAGACTCCCGAGAACCCTGAGACCGGCGATATGGGCATCGCTGCCGTGATGGTGGCTATGCTGGCTGCCGGCACCGGCCTGGCCCTGGTCGCCAAGAAGAAGGAGATCTGATCTCGATCCCATAAAAAAACTGCCCTTCGGGGCAGTTTTTTTTGCCCGCTTTCGGATAATGGCCGTGGGCGGGGCCGTTTTTTAAAAAAAGGGAAGAAGACCGTTGATTATTTCTGGGTTTGTGGTATCATTAAACTGTATGATTATGCGCCCAGAGCCTTTTTGGGCGTGAATGAACAGAATGATCTTGGATACAAGGAGTAAGAAATGATCACAGTTAACGATCTTGGTATGCAGTTCGGCGGCCAGTGGCTGTTCCAGCACGTGGACCTGCAGTTCCGGCCCGGCAACTGCTACGGCATCATCGGCGCCAACGGCGCGGGCAAGTCCACCTTCCTGCGGATCCTCACCGGGGAGCTGGAGCCCACCTCCGGCCACATCTCCATCGAACCGGGCAAGCGGGTGTCGGTGCTGAAGCAGAACCAGAACGCCTACGACGACTACACCATCATGGACACGGTCATCATGGGCAACCAGCACCTGTACGATGTGATGAAGGAGAAGGACGCGATCTACGAAAAGCCGGACTTCTCCGATGAGGACGGTCTGCGGGCGGCGGACCTGGAGGCGGAGTTCGCCGAGCTGGGAGGCTGGGAGGCCGAGTCCGACGCCAGCCGCCTTCTGCAGGGCCTGGGGATCGGCACGGAGCTGCACTACGACCTGATGGGCGCTACGGATCCCCGGCTGAAGGTGAAGGTGTTGCTGGCCCAGGCGCTGTTCGGCGATCCTGATATCGTCATGCTGGACGAGCCTACCAACAACCTGGACATCGAGGCGATCGGCTGGCTGGAGGACTTCCTGCTGGACTTTACAGGCATGGTGATCGCCGTGTCCCACGACCGCCACTTCCTGAACACGGTCTGCACCCACACCGTGGACATCGACTACGGGAAGATCAAAATGTATGTGGGCAACTACGACTTCTGGTACGAGTCTTCCCAGATGGTCCAGGCCATGATCCGGAACAAGAACAAGAAGAACCAGGAGAAGATCGAGGAGCTGCAGCTGTTCATCCAGCGCTTCTCCGCCAACAAGTCCAAGGCCAAGCAGGCCACCGCCCGCCGGAAGCTGCTGGACAAGCTGACGGTGGAGGAGATGCCCTGCTCCACCCGGCGGTATCCCTTCGTGGGCTTCATGCCTGAGCGGGAGCTGGGCAAGGACATCCTGACGGTGAAGGACGTATCCGTCACCGTGGATGGGGTGAAACTGCTGGACAAGGTCTACTTCTCCGTAGGCAAGAACGATAAGATCGCCTTTGTAGGTGAGAACGAGCTTGCCCAGACCGCCCTGTTCCAGGTGCTCATGGGAGAGCTGGAGCCGGACGAGGGCAGCGTCAAGTGGGGCATCTCCACGATCCGCTCCTACCTGCCCAAGGACAACGCCGCCTACTTCGAGGGCAACAAGATGGAGCTGGTGGACTGGCTGCGCCAGTACAGCGTGAAGAAGGACGATGTATATCTGCGTGGCTTCCTGGGCCGGATGCTCTTTTCCAACGAGGATGTGTTCAAAAGCGTGGAGGTCCTCTCCGGCGGCGAGAAGGTGCGGTGTATGCTCTCCAAGATGATGCTCAGCGGCGCCAATGTGGTGCTGCTGGACCAGCCCACCAACCACCTGGACATGGAATCGATCCAGGCGGTGAACAAGGGCCTGGAGGCGTTCAGCGGCGTGGTGCTCCTGGCCTCCCACGACCATGAGCTGCTCAACACCACCTGTAACCGGGTGATCGCCTTCCAAAGCGACGGCACGATCGTGGACCGCTACGGCACCTACGACGATTACCTGGCCTGGGTGGCGGAGAACAAGCAGCAGTAAGGGGTGTGGATATGGAAAAGATCTTAGACATCATCACCGGGAAAATGGAGCGGGCCTTTGCGGAGGCAGGCTTCGACGCGGCCTTTGGCCGGGTCACCGTATCCAACCGGCCGGACCTGTGCGAATATCAGTGCAACGGCGCGCTGGCCGCCGCCAAGCAGTACAAGCGCGCGCCGATCCAGATCGCCAACGAGGTGGTATCCAAGCTGGCCGCCGCCGACTACGATCTGGTGGAGGCGGTGATGCCGGG
Source organism: uncultured Oscillospiraceae bacterium (assembly GCA_944387625.1). GTDB lineage: Bacteria > Bacillota > Clostridia > Oscillospirales > Oscillospiraceae > Faecousia. Next base: position 4,688 of record CALXFQ010000063.1, on the reverse strand, counting down.
CTTTATCAATCTCAAGCTCTCCGGCGCGTTCCTGGCCCGGTATCTGGAGCAGATGCGTACCGCCCCGGACTTCGGCATCCGCAAGACCGGGGAGGGGAAGACCATCGTGGTGGACTACGGCGGCCCCAATGTGGCTAAGCCCCTCCATATCGGCCATCTGCGCTCCGCGATCATCGGCGAGAGCCTGAAGCGGCTGTACAAGTTCTTCGGCTGGAACACGATCGGCGACATCCACCTGGGGGACTGGGGATTGCAGATGGGCCTGATCATTGCCGAGCTTCAGGAGCGCCAGCCCCAGCTTCCTTATTTCGATCCCGACTATACCGGGGCGTATCCGGCGGAGCCGCCCTTCACCCTGACGGAGCTGGAGCAGATCTACCCTGCCGCCTCCGCCCGGAAGAAGGAGGACCCGGACTTTGCCGGGAAGGCCCACCAGGCCACCTTTGAACTGCAGTCTGGCCGGCCCGGCTACCGGGCGCTCTGGCGGCACATCATGGATCTGTCGGTGGCGGACATGACCCGGATCTACGACGATCTGGACGTCCACTTTGAAAGCTGGCTGGGGGAGAGCGACGCCGATCCCTACATCCCCGCCATGCTGGAAAACATCAAGGCCCAGGGCCTGGCGGTGATGAGCGAGGGCGCTCTGGTCATGCCGGTGGCGGAGCCGACCGATAAGAAGGAGGTCCCTCCCTGCATCCTGGTCAAGTCCGACGGCTCCTCGATCTACGCCACCACGGACCTGGCTACCATGGTCCAGCGGATGGCGGACTGGCGCCCGGATAAGCTACTGTACCTGACGGACAAGCGCCAGGCCCTCCACTTTGAGCAGGTCTTCCGGGCCGCCCGGAAGAGCGGCATCGTCCCGCCCCGGACGGAACTGGAGCATATCGGCTTTGGCACCATGAACGGCAAGGACGGCAAGCCCTTCAAGACCCGGGAGGGGGGCGTCATGCGTCTGGAGCGGCTGATCGGGGACATGACCGACTTTGTCCGGGCCAAGGTGGTGGAGAACCGGATCGTAGAGGCGGACCAGGTGGAGGCCACCACCAAGATCATCGCCATGGCGGCCCTGAAATACGGCGACCTGAGCAACCAGCCCACCAAGGACTATATCTTCGACATGGACCGCTTCGCCGCTTTCGAGGGCAATACCGGCCCGTATATCCTCTACACCATCGTCAGGATCAAGTCGATCCTTGCCAAGTACGGCGACTGGGACCATTTGCCGGTCCAGGTCCCGGCCAATGCCCAGGCCAAGGAGCTGATGCTCGCGCTCACCCGGTTCGCCGGGGCCATGGAGGCGGCCCTGGCCGGTTCCGCCCCCAACCTGATCTGCGCCTACATCTACGAGCTGGCAGGCTGGGTCAACAAGTTCTACCACGAGACCCCGATCCTCAAGGAGGAGGACCATGCCCTCCAGGCCGGGTACATCGCGCTGATGGGCCTGGCGAAGCGGGTCTTGGAGCAGTGCATCTACCTGCTGGGCTTCCAGGCGCCGGATAAAATGTAACGCGAAAGATCCGCCTGGCGGATCGGCGTGACAGGACCTGTCGGTCCGGCCATGGCGGTCCAGCCTGGCGGATCTTCAGCTTTGTGGGTCCGCGGTGGTGGTCTGGAAGAGCCAGTCCAGGGCGGCGATCCCGTCCGGGCTGGTCTGCTGCCAGGGGCCTGGCGCCTGGCGTACATATCGGTCCCCCCGAAGCTGCCAGAGGGTCCGGCTGCCGTCGCTATGGATCAGGAAGACCTCATATTCCGGCGTCTGCGCCGGCGGCTCCTCCCGGAGGGCCACCTTCTGACCGATCTGCCGCAGGCCGTCCAGGATCTGGCTCATCTTCACCGGGGAGGTGTAGGTCTTTTCAAAGGAGGCGGCTTCATCGGCGCACCGAACGTCGATCTGGACGACTACCGTGGTGGCTCCTTCCTGGGCGCGGTGGCATCCGGCCAGCGCCAGGGCCAAAGCCAGCGCCAGCACCAGACGTTTTCGCTGTTTCATACCGATCCCTCCCACAGCTAGTTTGGCATGGTCCGGCGGCGGATAGTCCAGCAAGTTTCAGGAAAGACCGGGGAAAGAAAACTGTGGGAATTTACGGATCTTTCACAGATATTTCCCAAAAATGTGATATCATATGTTCGTTATACTACCAGATCTACGGAAAGGGGGAGCGCTGTGAGAGAACTGCGTTCAAAGATCGTGGAGGCGCTGGTGTCGGCACTGCCGATCACCGCGATCGTATATGTGCTGGTGCTGACGCCGCTGCTGGATCTTAATGGTACGGAGCTGATCACCTTCACCATCGGCGCGGTGCTGCTGGTGCTGGGGATCGGGATGTTCAATCTGGGCGCGGACCTGGCCATGACGCCTATGGGCAGCAGCGTGGGCGCGGGCTTGTCCCGGCAGCGGAAGCTGTGGCTGCTGCTGGCGGTGTGCTTTGTCATGGGCGTGCTGATCACCGTGGCAGAGCCGGATCTGCAGGTGCTGGCCACCCAGGTCAGCACGGTGATCAACGGCACCGCCCTGATCTGGGCGGTGGGCATCGGTGTGGGATCGTTTTTGGTGGTGGCGGTGGCGAAGATCGTGTTCCGCAAGTCGCTGTCGAATATTTTGATGCTGTTTTATATGCTGTTGTTCGCCCTGGCCCTGATGCTGGCGGAGGCGGATAAGACGGATCTGCTGCCCATGGCCTTCGACTCCGGCGGCGTGACCACCGGGCCGATCACCGTGCCGTTCATCATGGCGCTGGGCGTGGGCATCTCCAATGTGCTCAGCGATCAGCGCTCCCAGGAGAACAGCTTCGGCCTGGTGGCCCTGAGCTCCATCGGCCCGGTGCTGGCGGTGCTGGTGCTGGGGATGTTCTCCACCAACGACCTTCGCTACCAGGTGCCGGACTACACCGTGAGCCAGGACATCCTGGGGGCCTTCCTCCATACCGCCGGGCATACCGCCAAGGAGGTGGGGCTGGCCCTGGGGATGATCGTGGTGTTCTTCCTGGTCTGCCAGGTGACCTTCCTGCGGCTGCCCAAGCGGCAGATCAGGAAGATCGCCATCGGCGTGGCGTTTACCTATCTGGGCCTGGTGCTGTTCCTTACCGGCGTGAACGTGGGCTTCATGCCTGTGGGCTTCAAGCTGGGCCAGGCCCTGGCCCAGGCAGGGAAATGGGTGCTGATCGGCTTCGGACTGCTGATCGGCGTGCTGGTGGTGCTGGCAGAGCCGGCGGTCCATGTGCTCAACAAGCAGGTGGAGGATGTCACCGGCGGCGCGGTCAGCCGCAGGGCCATGATCATGGGACTGTGCGTGGGCGTAGGCGCTTCCATCGCCCTGAGCATGGTCCGGATCGTGTATGATTTCTCCCTGATCTACTACATCGTTCCAGGCTATTTCCTGTCCCTGGCCCTGAGCCTGTTCGTGCCGCCGGTGTATACCGCCATCGCCTTCGATTCCGGCGGCGTGGCCAGCGGTCCCATGACCTCGGGCTTTATCCTGCCTCTGGCGATCGGCGCCTGTGTGGCGGCCCAGGGGGCGGACGCGGTGCTCCGGGACGCTTTCGGCGTGGTGGCCATGGTAGCCATGACGCCCCTGATCACGATCCAGCTGTTGGGCTTCCGGGCCATCGTTTCGGACCGGGTCAAGGAGCGCGTGGCCATGCGCCGGATCTTGGACGCGGACGATCAGCAGATCATCGAATTCGTGTAAGGAGGCGTGGATATGAGCAAGAGCATCGATACCTCCGCGATCAAAAAGCTCAAGGTCCTGTTCACCATCGTGGACCGGAACAAGGGCGAATTCTACTTAGACTATATCAGCCAGTTTGAGGTCAACAGCCAGATGCTCCTCCAGGGCATGGGCACCGCCAATTCCGAGCTGGTGGATATGCTGGGGCTGAACATCCACAAGGCGGTGATCGTCAGCGTGGTCCGGGAGGACCTGGTGGACCAGATCCTTACCGGGCTGGAGCAGCGGTTTTCCACGATCAAAAACGGCAAGGGCGTTGCCTTCGCCGTGCCTATGAGCGCCGTGATCGGCGTGAATACATATCAGTTTTTCAGCAACGACCGACGGAAAAGGAGGTAAATCGGATGAAGACCAATGATCATGAGGTGATCTTCGCCATCGTCAACGCCGGCTACGCCGAGGAGGTCATGGACGTGGCCCGGGAGCAGGGCGCCCGGGGCGGTACGATCCTCAGCGCCCGGGGCGTGACGGACCAGGAGGCGGCGGCCTTCTTCGGTATCACCCTCCATGAGGAGAAGGACATTTTGATGATGGTGGTGGACAAGGCAATCCGGGACAAGATCCTCAACGCCATCTACCAGCAGATGGGCATGGGCAAGAAGGCCCGGGGCATCGCCTTTGCCATGCCGGTGAGCGACGTGGCGGGCCTGGTAAAAGAGCCCGGCCCCACGGTGCCGGAAGAATAAACAAAAAGGACCGCTTCGGCGGTCCTTTTTGCCGCGTTTCATCCCCTCCACCCAGCGCTCTTGGCTCTCCCTTTGGGAGAACGCTTCGGCCTTCCGCCAGCTCACTTGGCTCTCCCTTTGGGAGAGCTGTCACGGACCCGTAGGGGCCGTGACTGAGAGGGTAGCGGCGTTCCACATTCGAGAAACGCCGGTCTAAAAGAATATCGTGGGCACCCTCTCCGTCAGGCCGTTCGGCCTGCCACCTCTCCCATAGGGAGAGGCAAGTGGGT
>CALXFQ010000062.1 GCA_944387625.1 uncultured Oscillospiraceae bacterium | reverse complement strand
CTATGCAAAAGAACGAACGCTGGCACCCTCTCCGTCAGGCCGTTCGGCCTGCCACCTCTCCCATAGGGAGAGGCAAGTGGGTGGGGGGAATGTCGGGGGGGTACAAAAGTCCCGGTGGGCGGGGGGCTACTCCATGCCGATCCATAAGATCCGGTCCTGGGCGTCTACGGTGAGCAGGAAGGTGGTGCGGATGGTGGCGTGGTGTTGGTCCAGCACCCGGCGGACCCAGTCCCGGTCCTTGCCTACCAGGGGCAGATTTTTTTCCAGCAGGCGGCCGTCCTCCACGATCGTCACCGGCAGGGCCTGGCGGCGGACCTGGATCTGCTGATCTTTGGCGGTGGGAGGCTTGTGGGCCGGGTACAAAAACACCGACAGATCGCCGTTGGTCTCCAGGATGGCATACTGGACCGTGGACAGGTCCAGCACGTCTTTCAGCCGCAGATGCCCGGTAAGCTCGTCGGCGGTGATCCGGTTCCGGCGCAGGTCCTTTTGGCGAATCTTTCCGTTCTCGATCAGGATCACCGGCTTGCCGCACAAGGTCCGCCGAAGCCCCAGGGAGCGGACGCTCAGCCAGCTCAGCAGGAGCTCAAAGAGCACCACCACCCCGGTAGGCACCAGGGCGTGGAGCAGGGTCAGGTCCGGGTCCTCCATGGGGATCGAGGCCAGGTTGGCCACCAGCATGGTCACCACGAACTCGCTCGGCTCCATCTGGCCCACCTGGCGCTTGCCCATGAGCCGGACGCTGGCGATCAGGGTCAGATAGAGAATGGCTGTGCGGAGAACATATATGAGCAAAATAACACCACCCTTTTTCCCTAGGTTGCCCCGGACCGGCCCCGATCATGAGCCGGCACCGGCGGACATCCGGGGACGGGAAAACGCCCGGGAGGATCTGTCCTCCCGGGCGCTTGCATTTCAATAGGATGGCCGCTTACAGCTTGGGACCGGCTTCCACCAGGGCCTTGCCCGCGTCGTTGCCGGTGTACTTGACGAAGTTCTTGATGAACCGGCCGGCCAGGTCCTTGGCCTTCTCCTCCCAGACGTTGGGATCGGCATAGGTGTCCCGGGGATCGAGGATGCCGCTGTCCACGCCGGGCAGCGCGGTGGGGACCTCAAAGCCGAAGTAGGGGATGGTCTTGGTGTCGGCGTTCAGGATGTGGCCGCCCAGGATCGCGTCGATGATGCCCCGGGTGTCCTTGATGGTGATCCGCTTGCCGGTGCCGTTCCAGCCGGTGTTGACCAGATAGGCCTTGGCGCCGTTGGCTTCCATCTTCTTGACCAGCTCTTCGGCGTACTTGGTGGGATGCAGTTCCAGGAAGGCCTGGCCGAAGCAGGCGGAGAAGGTGGGGGTAGGCTCGGTGATGCCCCGCTCGGTGCCGGCCAGCTTGGCGGTGAAGCCGGACAGGAAGTAATACTGGGCCTGCTCCGGGGTCAGGATGGACACCGGCGGCAGCACGCCGAAAGCGTCGGCGGACAGGAAGATCACGTTCTTGGCGGCGGGGGCGGCGGACACAGGCCGGACGATGTTGCGGATGTGGTCGATCGGGTAGGATACCCGGGTGTTCTCGGTGACGGACTTGTCGGCGAAGTCGATCTTGCCGTCGGCATCCACGGTGACGTTCTCCAGCAGGGCGTTCCGGCGGATGGCGTTGTAGATGTCCGGCTCGGAGTCGGGATCCAGGCCGATCACCTTGGCGTAGCAGCCGCCCTCGAAGTTGAACACGCCCTGGTCGTCCCAGCCGTGCTCATCGTCGCCGATCAGCAGACGCTTGGGGTCGGTGGAGAGGGTGGTCTTGCCGGTGCCGGACAGGCCGAAGAACAGGGCGGTGTTCTCCCCGTTCATGTCGGTGTTGGCGGAGCAGTGCATGGAGGCGATGCCCTTCAAAGGCAGGTAGTAGTTCATCATGGAGAACATGCCCTTCTTCATCTCGCCGCCGTACCAGGTGTTCAGGATCACCTGCTCCCGGGAGGTGATGTTGAAGGCCACGCAGGTGCTGGAGTTCAGGCCCAGCTCCTGATAGTTCTCCACCTGGGCCTTGGAGGCGTTGTACACCACAAAGTCCGGCTCAAACACCGCCAGCTCCTCGTCGGAGGGGACGATGAACATATTCTTGATAAAGTGGGCCTGCCAGGCCACCTCCATGATGAAGCGCACGTTCATCCGGGTGTCGTGGTTGGCGCCGCAGAAGGCGTCCACCACATACAGCTTCTTGCCGGACAGTTCCTTCATCGCCAGGTCCTTGACCACGGACCAGGTGGACTCGGGCATGGGATGGTTGTCGTTTTTGAACGCGTCGGAGGTCCACCACACGGTGTCCTTGGAGTTCTCGTCCATGACGATATACTTGTCCTTGGGAGAGCGGCCGGTGTAGATGCCGGTCATCACGTTCACGGCGCCCAGCTCCGTCAGCTGGCCCTTCTCGTAGCCTTCCAGGCCGGGATCCATTTCTGCCTGGAACAGCTCCTCATAAGAGGGGTTGTGGACGATCTCGGTGGTGCCGGTGATGCCATACTTGGTCAGATCGAGCTTTGCCATAATCGTTACCTCTTTCGTTGGTTTTGGTGGGGCGTCAGCGCCCCATATCCTGCGATATTATCATACAATAGTTGGCAGGGAAAATCAACTGCTTTAATGTGAACAAATATCGATAGACCGGGAACGAGTTTGCAAAGGGGTCGGATATTTCCGGGTTTTCAACGAAAAATCAGTTTACTTTAAGGCGAATTTGTGTTAAGCTGTATATGGCGGAGTATGGGGCTTCAAAATCAAGGCCCTGCCGATCATATAATAAACCTGATATGGAGGTCACATAAAAAATGGCAAGAAAAGTCCAATTCGTAGAGACCGTGCTGCGGGACGCCAATCAGTCCCTGATCGCCACCCGTCTGCCCTACGAAAAGTTCGAGCCGATCCTTCAGACGATCGACCAGGCCGGCTACTATGCCGTGGAGTGCTGGGGCGGCGCCACCTTCGATGTGTGCCTGCGCTACCTCAACGAAGATCCCTGGGAGCGGCTGCGGAAGATCCGGGCCAAGGTCCCCAACACCAAGCTGCAGATGCTCCTGCGGGGCCAGAACGTGCTGGGCTATGCCCACTACCCGGACGACTTCGTCAAGCTCTTCGTGAAGAAGGCCGTGGACAACGGCATGGACATCATCCGGATCTTCGACGCCCTGAACGATGTGAACAACCTGAAGGTCGCCATGGAGGCCACCGTCAACGCCGGCGCCATCGCCTCCGGCACCATCTCCTACACCACCTCCCCGGTCCACACCCATAAGAAATATGTCCAGATGGTCAAGGAGCTGAAGGAGATGGGCGCTTCCACCATCTGCATCAAGGACATGGCCGGCATCATGGGTCCCCAGGAGGCCTACGACATGGTCTCCGCGATCAAGGACGCGGTGCCCGGTATGCCCATCGACCTGCATACCCACTCCACCACGGGCCTGGCCTTCATGACCTACCTGAAGGCGGTGGAGGCCGGTGTGGATATCATCGACACCGCCATCTCCCCCTTCTCCGGCGGCACCAGCCAGCCCGCCACCGAGACCCTGGCCTACGCGCTGCGCCAGCTGGGCTACCAGGTGGACCTGAACGACGAGGCCACCAAGAAGATCGCCGATCATTTCAAGGTGGTCCGGGACCAGTTCGTGGCCGACGGCACCCTGATGCCCAAGTCCATGGCCACCGACACCCAGTGCCTGACCTACCAGATCCCCGGTGGTATGCTCTCCAACCTGCTCAGCCAGCTCAAGCAGATGAACGCCCTGGACCGCTTCGACGAGGCCCTGGCCGAGACCCCCAAGGTCCGGGCGGACATGGGCTATCCGCCTCTGGTCACCCCCACTTCCCAGATGGTGGGCGTCCAGGCGGTGACCAACGTGCTCCAGGGCGAGCGGTATAAGAAGGTATCCAAGGAGATCAAAGCCTACTGCCGGGGCGAATACGGCCGCACCCCCGCCCCGATCGACCCGGAGGTCCGCAAAAAGATCCTGGGGGACGAACAGCCGATCGCCGGCCGCTACGCCGACACCCTGGAGCCGGTGGTGGAGAAGACCCGTGAAAAGCTGGGCGACCTGGCCAAGTGCGACGAGGACGTGCTGAGCTATATCGCCTTCCCCAACCTGGCGGAGAAGTTCCTGGAGGAGCGGAAAGCCCGGGAGGAGAACGTGGCCACCTACTCCATCGTGGAGTGCGGATAAGGAGGCGCTGTTATGCTGTTTCTTGCCAGCCAGGCCGCGGACCTGGAAAACATCAGCCTGCTCAACGCCGGCATCGTGGCGGTGCTGGGCTACGCCCTGGTATTCGTCGGGCTGATCGCCCTGATGGTGGTGGTGATCGCCCTGGGCAAAGTCTTCTCCCGGAAGGAGAAGAAGAGCCGGCAGGCCCCGGCCCCGGTGGAGCCTGCCGCCGAAGCCCCGGCCCCGGTGGTATCCGATGCCGCCCCCGGCACCGCCGGACAGCTCAAGCTCTATGACACCCCGCCCAAGACCGCTGCCATGATCATGGCGATCGTGGCCGACACCACCGGCAAGCCCCTGAACGAGCTGCGCTTCATTTCCATCAAGGAGGTCAAATAACCATGAAATATAAAGTGACCCTGAACGGCCGCACCTACGAGGTGGAGGTCGAACACGGCAAGGCCATGTGCGTGGCGGAGTACGAAGCCTACGCCCCTGCCGCCGCCCCTGCCGCTCCTGCCGCCGCCCCGGCGGCCGCCCCTGCCGCGCCTGCCGCCCCGGCGGCCTCCGCGGTGAACGTCACCGGCGGTGAGACCGTCACCGCCCCCATGCCCGGCAACATTTTGAAGGTGGCCGTGTCCGTGGGCCAGACCGTGAAGGAGGGGGACCTGCTTTGCGTGCTGGAGGCCATGAAGATGGAAAATGAGATCTACGCCCCCTGCGGCGGCACCGTCACCGCGGTCCCGGCGTCCAAGGGCGCTACCGTGGATACCGGCGCGGCGCTGGTGGTGATCGGCGGTACCGCCGTGGCCGCCGCCCCCGCTCCTGTGGTTGCCCCTGCGCCTGCGGCCGCCCCCGCCCCTGCGGCGGCCCCGGCCCCTGCCCCCGCGGCGGTGTCCGCCGGTACGGCGGTGAAGGCCCCCATGCCCGGCAACATCCTGAAAGTGGCCGTGTCCCAGGGACAGGCCGTCAAGGAAGGGGACCTGATCTGTGTGCTGGAAGCCATGAAGATGGAAAATGAGATCTTCGCCCCCTGCGGCGGCACCGTGATCCAGGTCCTGGTCCAGAAGGGCGCCACCGTGGACACCGACGCCCCCCTGGTGGTCATCGGCTAAGGAGGACGCCTCATGATCGATATCGGCCAGATCCTTCTGGATCTTTGGAACGACTCGGGCTTTGCCGCCTTGGCCGCCGGGTTTGGCGAGGGCGGCTGGCAGAACCTGGTGATGATCGTGATCGCCTGTGTACTGCTGTACCTGGGGATCGTGAAGCAGTTTGAACCGTTGCTCATGGTGGGCATCGCCTTTGGCTGTCTACTGACCAACCTGCCCAACGCCGGACTGTACCATCAGGAGCTTTGGGACGCGTTCATGGACCCGGACTCCCCTGCCTTCCACAGCTACGGCGCCATCCTTCGGGATGGCGGCCTGCTGGACATCTTCTACATCGGCGTGAAGACCAGTCTGTACCCCTGCCTGATCTTCATGGGCGTAGGGGCCATGACGGACTTCGGTCCCCTGCTCAGCAACCCCAAGAGCCTGCTTCTGGGCGCCGCCGCCCAGCTGGGCGTGTTCGCCGCCTTCTTCGGGGCGGTGGCCCTGAACCTGATCTCCCCGGAGCTGGGCTTCACCGGCCCGGAGGCCGCCGCCATCGGCATCATCGGCGGCGCGGACGGTCCCACCGCCATTTTCCTGACCACCAAGCTGGCCCCCCATCTGCTGGGCGCGATCGCCGTGGCGGCCTACTCCTACATGGCCCTGATCCCCCTGATCCAGCCCCCGATCATGAACCTGCTGTCCACCCCGGAACAGCGGAAGATCAAGATGGTCCAGACCCGCCAGGTCACCCGGGCGGAGAAGATCGTGTTCCCGATCCTGGTCACCGTGTTCGTGGCGCTGCTGCTGCCGGACACCGCCCCCCTGATCGGCTGTCTGATGCTGGGCAACCTGTTCAAGGAAACGGGCCTGACCGGCCGGCTGTCCGACACCGTCCAGAACGCCCTGATGAACACCGTCACCATTTTGCTGTCCACCGCCGTAGGCGCCACCATGGTGGGCACCAACTTCCTGACGGTCCAGACCCTGAGCATCGTGGTGCTGGGCGTGGTGGCCTTCGGCTTGTCCACCGCCGGCGGTATGCTGGGCGGCGTGGTCATGTGCAAGCTCACCGGCGGCAAGGTCAACCCCCTGATCGGCTCGGCCGGTGTGTCCGCCGTGCCTATGGCGGCCCGGGTGTCCAACCTCCAGGGCCAGAAGAACAACCCCTCCAACTTCCTGCTGATGCACGCCATGGGCCCCAACGTGGCCGGCGTGATCGGCTCGGCCATTGCCGCCGGCTTCCTGCTGAGCGTCTTCGGCTAAGTACATACCCTTCGGGCCGGCCCAAAAGGCCGGCCCCAGCCTGTCGAAAAGCCCCTTCGGGGCTTTTCGACAAAGGAGATGCAGTCTGCCGCGGGCATAATTTGTACGCCTTTGGCGTACAAATCCCACACTTGCAGACTGTGCGGTATTTTCTGCCAGGTACACGCCCTGGCAGAAAATAATCTAAACTTCTTTGCCGTCTGCGGACGGCAAACTCTGCGAGGCTTTTTTCACAAGGCCGGCCCCAAAGGGCCGGCCCGTTTTTCTTCCCTTCGTGTAGGCCCGCTTTTCTTCCCTTCGTGTTCTATATGCTGAAAATCCCCCTACATTGACAAAAGGGCGAAAAAATGCTATAATAAATAAAATATCCGGCTCTAAAAGTCGGAATTCGGAGGAAGATTATGAACAAGAACGAACTGATTGCTGCTGTTGCAGAAGCAACCGGCGTTTCCAAAAAGGATACCGCAGCCGTTATCGGTGCAACGCTTGATAAGATCGCAGATGTTATGGTTGCAGGCGATAAGGTGCAGCTCATTGGCTTTGGTACATTTGAAACCCGTGAGCGCGGTGAGCGTACCGGAAAGAACCCTCGCACAAAAGAAACGGTGAAGATTCCGGCTTGCAAGGCCCCCGCTTTTAAGGCAGGCAAGGCACTCAAAGATGCTGTAAACAAGTAAAGCACGGAGATATGGCTCGGAGGAATAACACCTCCGAGTTTTTCTTTTCTGCAAGTGATCAAAAAAGTTAGATAAATTTTCTCCTATTTTGTGACACCATCTGATTTTTGTTGTCTTTATGTTTAGAGAGTAAAGATAGGAGGTGGTACCAATGGTTTGTTTAACCGTATTTCAAAACATCCGTTTTTCAAACCGACTGAATGTGTAGTGATAGGAGGAAAAATATGACTACAAGAAAAAGAATCGTATCGTTGTTAATGGCAGTGGTCATGATGCTGTCATTCTCGCTTGTTTCATCCGCAACCGTGTTCGCCGCAGACAATTCATTCACCAGTTCTCGTTTGGCAGAAGTTCTCCAAGATCAGCTTGATGAGATGATTGACAACTCCAATGAATTGAGAGGAACGAACAGAACACTTCAAATAACTCAGATATCCAAAATCAGCGACTTTGACGGGAACACATACACTCTCGTCGAATGCGCACCCAACGGCTACATGATTTACCATGATGCCTCCGGTATATTTGTAGAATCCTCTCCCGTTGTGAATTCGCCGTTTTATGGTGAAAGCGGAACCTATAAATATGTCGGCCCCAACGAGTATTATATCATTGGAGAAGATTCCGTATGCCGTAACGTGTTAAGCGGTGTCTGTGTAGACTCCGCAACGCTGACCAAGCTTACT
>CALXFQ010000061.1 GCA_944387625.1 uncultured Oscillospiraceae bacterium | reverse complement strand
TGCGGAAGGTGAAGTTGCCCGGGGTGATCTCGTTGCGGAAGGCCTTGCCCACCTGGCACACGCCGAAGGGGAGCTTCTTGCGGGTGGTCCGCTGGATGTTGGCGAAGTTGACGAAGATGCCCTGGGCGGTCTCCGGCCGGAGGTACACCGTGGAGGCGGAGTCCTCGGTGACGCCGATCTGGGTCTTGAACATCAGGTTGAACTTTCGGATGGCGGTGAAGTGGTGCTTGCCGCAGTTGGGGCAGACCACATCCTCGTGCTCGGCGATGAAGCGGTCCATGTCCTCAAAGTCCATGGCGTCCACGTTCACCTCCTGGCCGGAGGGGGCGGCGCCGATCAGCTGGTCCGCCCGCTGGCGGGAGCCACAGCCCTTGCAGTCCACCAGCGGATCGGAGAAGGATCCTACATGGCCGGTGGTGACCCAGGTCTGCGGATTCATCAAGATCGCCGCGTCCAGGCCCACGTTGTAGTCGGACTCCTGGACGAATTTCTTCAGCCAGGCCTTCTTCACATTGTTCTTGAACTCCACCCCCAGAGGGCCGTAGTCCCAGGAGTTGGCCAGGCCGCCGTAGATCTCGGATCCGGCGTACACATAGCCCCGGTTCTTGCACAAGTTCACGATCATATCCAAAGTCTTTTCGCTGTTTTTCATGGTCTTTCCTCCATTTTGGTATCAAGCCTCTTCCTGGGCCACGTTCTCCGGCCCCAGGTCTTGGGCCATCATTTCATAGATCCGTTGGGCGATCTGCACCGTGGTCTGGCCTGCCAGCTCCTCCGGCCCGATCGTGTCCAGCACCGTCAGCTCCACCGGGGTCCGGCGGTAGTGGGCCAGGTTGACGATGGTGTCGCGGGTGTTCTTCAACGTACACACCACGATCGGCACCTGGGCTTTCTGGGCGATCTTGAAGGCCCCGGCCCGGAAGTGGTGGAGCTTTCTGTCCTTGTGGACATAGCCCTCCGGGAACAAGCCGATGGAGGCCTTGTCCTCCTTCAAGATCCGGATACACTTGAGGATGGTCTGCAGTGCCGCCCGGTCGTTCTCCCGGTCGATCATCTGGCACAGCAGGCGGTGCATCACCGGCCCTACCACGAACATATCCCGGTTCTCCTTCTTGGAGATGAAGGCGATCTGGTATCCGGCGAAAACGTGGAGCAAGATCACCGGGTCGGCGTTGTTGCAGTGGTTGCACACCAGCAGGAACCGGCGGTCATGGGGGACCTTTTCCATCCCCCGGGTGGTGATATCGATCCGCAGTGCCGGCAGGGCCGACTCCAGGTACAGCTCCACCACCTTCCGGCAGTGGGCATCGTCCTCCTCCTGCTCACGATCCATATCCGTCCGCTTGCACAGCCAGAGCAGATACAAAAAACAGCCCAGCAGTTCGATCAGCAAAAAGCCCACGCTCAGCAGGGGATAGGCCCACAGCCAGGCATAGCTCTCAAAAATGTCCAGCGCCAGGCCCGCCACGGCGGCCAGCGCCATGGCCGCCACGGCCAGGAAACGAAGCAGCATCTTTTTCTATACCTCCATTCACCGGCGATATGCCGGTCCAGCCTCGATCATACCACGATCGGACCGACTGTACAAGTATTTTTTTCGCCGAAAGGGTAGAAATCCCGGCCGAAGACTGGTATAATGAAGTTTCAAAATAAATAATAGCAGAGAGGACATGACCAAAATGGGTTTATCCGCATCCCAGCCTTGGCTAAAATACTACGGCAACACCCCCGCCACCCTGGATTATCCCCGGACCACCATGTACCAGCAGGTGGTGCGGACCGCCCAGCGCTTCCCGGACAGCATCGCCTATGACTTCATGGGCAAGCAGACCACCTACCGCCAGTTCCTGGCCCGGATCGACGAGGCCGCCCGGGGCCTGGTGGCCCTGGGGATCGGGAAGGGGGACAAAGTGACCATCTGCATGGCCAACACCCCCCAGGCGGTGGACTGCTTCTACGCCTGCAACCGGATCGGGGCGATCCCCAACATGATCCACCCCCTGTCCGCCGCGGGAGAGATCGCCTTCTACCTCCGGGTATCCGGGAGCAAGGCGATCCTCACCCTGGACCAGTTCTATGAAAAGGTGGCGTCGGTGATCCCGGGGCTGGATCAGCCTGTCCAGATCCTGATCGCCAAGGTCGCCGACGAACTGCCCTTCCCTCTGAGCCTGGCCTACCCCCTGACCAAAAGCGCCCGGGCCATCCCCAAGCTCCCCAGGTCCGGCTATATGCTCTGGACCGCCATGATCCGGAAGGGCAAAGGCGTACAGCTCCCCCCGGACACCGGCAAATTCGATGAATGCGGCGCGATCTTGTATTCCGGCGGCACCACCGGCACCACCAAGGGGATCCAGCTGACCAACCTGAACTTCAACGCCCTGGGATCGCAGACCATCGCCGCCTCCGGCTTTGAAACGGTGGCCGGGATGAAGATGCTGTCGATCATGCCGATCTTCCACGGCTTCGGCCTGGGCATCGGCATCCACACCGCCCTGATCGGCGGAGCCACCTGCATCCTGATCCCCCAGTTCAGCACCAAGGTCTACGCCAGCACCCTGCTGAAAAAGAAGCCGGAGCTGATCCCCGGAGTGCCTACCTTGTTCGAGGCCCTGCTTCGGGCGGAGGAGCTGAAGGACGCGGACCTGAGCTTCCTGAAAGGGATCTTCTCCGGCGGCGACAGCCTGTCCCCCGAGCTGAAGAAGAAGGTGGACAGCTTCTTGAAAGAGCACGGCTGTGCCGAGCAGATCCGGGAGGGCTACGGCACCACCGAGTGCGTCACCGCCTCCTGCCTGACCCCGAAGGACTATGCCCGGTCCGGCTCCATCGGCGTGCCTTTCCCGGACACCTTCTATAAGATCGTCAAGCCCGGCACCACGGAAGAACTGCCCCCCAACCACGAAGGCGAGATCTGCCTCTCCGGCCCCACGGTGATGATGGGCTATATGAACGCCCCGGAGGAGACCGCCAACACCCTGCGCAACCACGGCGACGGCCGGATCTGGCTCCACACCGGCGACCTGGGCCATATGGACGAGGACGGCTTCGTCTATTTCCGCCAGCGGCTCAAGAGAATGATCATCACCTCCGGCTACAACGTCTACCCCTCCCAGCTGGAGAACATCATCGACGCCCACGAGAAGGTGCTGATCAGCTGTGTGATCGGGGTGAAGGACCCCTACCGGGTCCAGCAGGTCCGGGCCTATGTGGTGCCTATGCCCGGCATCGAGCCTTCCGAGGCCCTGCGCCAGGAGCTTCTGGACTACTGCAGTCAGCACATCGCCAAGTATGCCATGCCCCGCCAGATCGAGTTCAGGACGGAGCTGCCCAAGACCCTGGTGGGCAAGGTGGCCTACCGGGTGCTGGAGGAAGAAGCCAACGCCCAGGAGGCGGACCAATGAGCCGACAGCGTATCTGGGAGCTGGATGCCCTCCGGGGCCTGTGCGTCCTGGGGATGGTGGCGGTGCACCTGATCTATGACCTGGTGGAGGTGTTCCAGGTCCTGCCCTGGACCTATCCGGCCTGGTTCCGCCTGATCAAAGAATGGGGCGGCGTGCTGTTTTTGCTGATCAGCGGCATCTGTGTCACCCTGGGGTCCCGCTCCGTCCGCCGGGGGGCGATCGTGTTCGCCTGCGGCATGATCTGCACCGCCGTGACCTGGGGACTGACCTTTGTGGGCTTCCAGCCCTCGATCGCGATCTGGTTCGGGGTGCTCCACTGCCTGGGCGTATGTATGATGCTGTGGCCGCTGTTCCGGCGGCTGCCCTGGTGGGCCTTGGCCTGTGTAGGGGCGGCGATCATCGGCATGGGCTTTTACGTTTCCGGCCTGGTGGTGGATACCCGGTATCTCATCCCCCTGGGCCTGGAGTACAAGGACTTCGCCAGCTCGGACTACTTCCCCCTGCTGCCCCATCTGGGCTTTTTCCTGGTGGGGGCGGCGCTGGGCCGGACCCTCTATAAAAATAAGCGGAGCCTGCTGCCCCAGATCTCGGACCGGGGATGGCTGGTGCGGCCTTTGGCCTTCTGCGGCCGTCACAGCCTTTGGATCTACCTGCTCCACCAGCCGGTGATCTACGGGGCCTTGACGGTGATCCTTTGACGACGGGAGAACGTGCGCATGAGAACCTACCTGCGACCCAAATACCTGCCCCTGCTGGTGCTGGCCACCGGCACGCTGGGCTTTCTGCTTCGGCTGGTGATCCTGGGCGGCGGCCCGGACCAGGACGGGCTGTACCAGCGTGCTCCCTTCGCCTGGGCACTGCTGTGGCTGATGATGGGCCTGACGGCGGCGGCGGTATGGATCATCGTCCAGCCGCTGCAGCGTACCGGCAGTTACCGGCAGAACTTCCCGCCCTCCCCCAGCGCCTGTGTAGGCAGCGCCCTGGCCGCCCTGGGACTGATCGCCCGGAGCTTCTCCGCCTTCTCCAAAGGCGGGATGCTGGGCGTCCTCACCGGCTTGAGCGGTCTGGCGGCGGCGGCGGTCATGGCCCTGGTGGCCCTGGCCAGACTGCAGGGCCGGCGGCCCTTCTTCGCCAGCCACGCCCTGGTGTGTCTGCACATGGCCCTGGGGCTGTTCAACGACTGCCGGGACTGGAGCAATGAGTCCCAGTTCGGTATGTTTCTCATGGAGCTTCTGGCCCAGACCGCGGTGATGCTGGCGGCATACTACCTGGCCACCTTCGATGTGGCCCTGGGCCGCCGCCGGCCCAGCCTGTTCTGGAGCCTGATGGGGGTGGAGCTGTGCCTGATCGCCCTGGCGGACCGCACAGAGCCGCTGTTTTATATGACCATGGCGGTGTGGCTCACCACCAACCTTTGCAGTCTGCGGCCTCTGCGCCGCCGTCCCCGGCCCCAGGAGCCTCAAGAGCCTCAAGGACCTGAACGACCAACAGAAGATCTGTGAACAGGAGGGAAGCCCATGCAGCTGCCGAAGCACGTTGAACACTGTCTTCAGGCCCTGGAGCGGGCTTCCTTCCCTGCTTACGCGGTAGGAGGCTGGGTCCGGGACCGGCTCCTGGGGCGGACGCCCCAGGACGTGGACCTGTGCACCACCGCCGCCCCGGACCAGATCCAGGCGGTGTTCCAGGCATATCCCCTGGTGCTCTCCGGGGTGAAGCACGGCACCGTGGGGGTGGTACTGCCGGAAGGGGTGGTGGAGATCACCACCTTCCGCCGGGAGGGGGACTACTCCGACAGCCGCCACCCGGACCGGGTGTGGTTCGTGGAGGACCTGCACCAGGACCTGTCCCGCCGGGACTTTACGGTCAACGCCATGGCCTTCTCCCCCACCCGGGGCCTTCACGATCCCTTCGGAGGCCGCCAGGACCTGGACCACCGGATCTTGCGGACGGTGGGGGACCCGGAGAAGCGGTTCCGGGAGGATCCTCTGCGGATCTTGCGGGGGGTGCGGTTCGCGGTAAAGTACGGCCTGACGCCGGAGGAGGGGACCTTCCAGGCCATGATGGCGCTGGCGCCGCTGATGGAGCGCCTGGCCCGGGAACGGGTGTTCCAGGAGCTTTGCCAGATCCTGCCCCTGGTGACCGCCGGGGACATGGCCCGGTTCGCCCCGGTGCTGACCCAGCCGATCCCGGAACTGGGGGCCACGGTGGGCTTCGACCAGCGCTCTCCCCACCATGCCTACGACCTGTATACCCACATCAGCCATGTGGTGGCGGCCACGCCGCCCAAGCTCACCCTGCGGTGGGCGGCCCTGCTCCACGACGTGGGGAAGGTGCCGACCTTTACCCAGGACAGCACCGGCCGGGGCCACTTCTACGGCCACGCCCAGGCCAGCGCCGCCATGGCGGAGAAGATCCTGCGCCGGCTGAAAGCCCCCAACCAGCTTGCCGAGCCGGTGATCACCCTGATCTGCCAGCACATGACCCCCCTGGCCCCGGACCGAACGCTGCTGCGGCGGCGGCTGAGCCAGCTGGGCGCGCCGATGGTGGAGGACCTGCTGTGCCTGCAGCAGGCGGATATGCTGAGCAAAGGCACCGGCGATCCGGCGGAAGGGGCGGTGTTCCCCCAGATCCGGGCGCTGCTGGACCGTTTGGCCGCCGAGGACGGCTGTCTGAGCCGGAAGGATCTGGCGGTGGACGGCCACGACCTGCTGGCCCTGGGCTTCCCTGCGGGGAAGGCCCTGGGGACCTGTCTGGAGCGCCTGCTGGCCCAGGTGGTGGATGAAGAACTGCCCAACGAAAAAGCCGCCCTTCTGTCGGCGGCGGAGAAGATGCTGAAGGAAATGACCTGATGAAACGACCCTTGAAGATCCTGTCTGTTTTACTGGCGCTGCTGATGCTCACCGGCTGCGCCCCGGCGGCGCCGGACGCTACCGGCGTGACCGATCCCATCCAGCCGCCGGATACGGCGCTGACGATCCATTTCCTGGACGTGGGCCAGGCGGACTGCGCCCTGCTGTCCTGCGGCGGCGAATATGTGCTGATCGACGGCGGCAACCGGTCCGACAGCGATCTGGTGGTGAGCTACCTGGAACAGCAGGGCGTTCAGGAGCTGGAAGCGGTGTTCTGCTCCCACGCCCATGAAGACCATGTAGGGGGCCTGCCCGGTGTGCTGGCGGTGTACCCCACCCAGGCGGTGTACGCCCCCACCCGGACCTATTCCTCGGAGGTCTTCGACGACTTCCTGTACTACACCGACCAGCAGGGCCTGGAGGTGACGATCCCCCGGCCGGGGGACCAGATCTTCTTCGGGGACGCCACGATCAGCGTGCTGGGACCGCTGAAGTCCTACGCCGAGACCAACGATACCTCCCTGGTGCTGATGGTGGACTACGGCGCCGACCGGATCTTGTTCACCGGGGACATGGAGATCACGGCGGAAAACGATCTGCTGGAGGCAGGGACGGACCTGAAAGCGGACCTTCTGAAGGTGGGCCACCACGGCAGCGATACCTCCACCGGCTACCGCTTCCTCTACCAGGTGGACCCGGCCTGGGCGGTGATCAGCGTAGGCACCGGCAATGCCTACGGCCACCCGGCGGAGAGCGTCCTCTCCCGGCTCACCGACGCCGGGACGGCGGTGTATCGCACCGACGAGCTGGGCACGATCATCGCCACCTCCTACGGGGAGGGGCTGACCATCACCTATGAAAAGGGCCAGGGCCCTGCCCAGGACCTGCCTGGCGAACAGACCTATATCGGCAACAAAAACTCCCACGTCTTCCACAGCCCGGAGTGCGCCAACCTGCCCGGGGAGGACAACCGGGTGTACTTCCAAAGCTATCAGGAGGCGGCGGACGCCGGGTATTCCCCCTGCGGCAACTGCCTGGGGGACTGACATGGCCCGGTTCTGCCTTCAGATCGCCGGGTACACCGGGGAAGTGGTGAGCCTGTTCGAGAGCACCCGGGACTACTGCCGGAACTATCTGTCCCTGGAAGCGCCGGACTTCCGCTTCACCGTCACCAAAGACCACCTGGCCTTTGAGCAGGCGGCGGCCCAGGCGGAGGCCCAGGCCCTGGGCTTCAAGCCCCGGATCTTTACGGACCCTTTTCTCGAGCGGGCGGCGGTCCAGCGGGCCTTTGCCGAGTTTCTGCTGGATAAAAACGTGCTCCTGCTCCACGGCAGCGCCCTGGCCCTGGACGGCGACGGGTATCTGTTCACCGCCAAAAGCGGCACCGGGAAATCCACCCACTGCCGGCTCTGGCGGCAGGTCTTCGGGGACCGGGTCCGGCCGGTGAACGACGACAAGCCCTTCCTCACCATCCTGGACCGGGGGGTGACGGTCCACGGCGCGCCCTGGTCCGGCAAGCACGGCCTGGACACCAACCTGGACGTCCCCCTGCGGGGGATCTTCCTGCTGGAGCGGGGGAAGGAGGACCGGATCTGCCCCCTTTCCCCGGCGCGGATCTCCCCGGCGCTTCTGGAGGCGGCCCATCATCCCCTGGAAGCACGCCGGGAGCCTCTGCTCCAGGGGCTGGCAGAGACCCTTGCCCACACCGTCCCGGCCTGGCGTCTGATATGCACCCCCACCCCCAACGCCGTACTGACCGCCCACTCCGTCCTAAGCGAGCGGTGACACCAAAGGAAACGCCCTCCCGCTTT
>CALXFQ010000060.1 GCA_944387625.1 uncultured Oscillospiraceae bacterium | reverse complement strand
CTAAAAGAATATCGTGGGCACCCTCTCCGTCAGGCCGTTCGGCCTGCCACCTCTCCCATAGGGAGAGGCAAGTGGGTGGGCAGAATGTTGGAGGGTGGTACAAAAGCCCCGACCTTCCACCAGCGCTCTTGGCTCTCCCTTTGGGAGAGCTGGCACGGACCCGTAGGGGCCGTGACTGAGAGGGTAGCGGCGCTCTGCAATTGAGGAACGTCGGTCTGAGAGAACAGCGTGGCCACCCTCTCCGTCAGGCCGTTCGGCCTGCCACCTCCCCCATAGGGAGAGGCAAGTGGGTAGGCAGAATGCCGGGGCTTGGTACAAATGCTTCGACCTTCTACCCAGCGCTCTTGGCTCTCCCTTTGGGAGAGCTGGCACGGACCCGTAGGGGCCGTGACTGAGAGGGTGGCGGCGTTCCACATTTGAGAAACGCCGGTCTAAAAGAATATCGTGGCCACCCTCTCCGTCAGGCCGTTCGGCCTGCCACCTCTCCCATAGGGAGAGGCAAGTGGGTAGGCAGAATGTTGGGGCGTGGTACGAAAGTCCCGCCGGGTGGGCAATGTTATGAGCTTGATGACCTCGCTGCTTCGGCGGTCCTTTTTTCCAAGAAATGGACCTCGGTCCCGGGGGCTATTGGAAGAATAGATGAAAAAGACGAAAACGCTTGAAATCGATCGAGGTTGGTGATACTATACCCAAGGATAAGCTCAGGCTATACTGGCCGGGCTATGCGATCTGTATGGATGACGAAGGAGAATGATATGACAGCTCAGCAACTGCAACAGCTTTCCATCACGGCCTGCAAGGTCCGAATGGGGATCGTCAAGAGCACCCACGCGGCCAAGTGCGGCCATCCCGGCGGCAGTCTGTCCGCCGCGGATATGTTCACCTATCTGTACTTCAAGGAGCTGAACGTGGATCCCCAGGCCCCACAGTGGGAGGATCGGGATCGGTTCGTCCTGTCCAAGGGCCACACCGCGCCGGGTCTGTATGCGGCCCTGGCTCTGCGGGGCTTCTTCCCGGAGGAGGATCTGCTCTCCCTGCGGAAGATCGACAGCTATCTCCAGGGCCATCCCAATATGAACACGGTCCCCGGGGTGGATATGTCCACCGGCTCTTTGGGCCAGGGCATCTCCTGCGCCTGCGGCATGGCGCTGGCGGCCAAGGTCCGGGGCAAGGACTACCGGGTCTATACCCTGCTGGGCGACGGTGAGATCCAGGAGGGCCAGGTCTGGGAGGCCTGTATGTTCGCCAGCCACTACAAGCTGGACAATTTCTGCGCGATCATCGACAACAACGGCCTGCAGATCGACGGCGACGTGGCCAA
Organism: uncultured Oscillospiraceae bacterium; assembly: GCA_944387625.1. Lineage (GTDB taxonomy): Bacteria > Bacillota > Clostridia > Oscillospirales > Oscillospiraceae > Faecousia. The sequence goes on along the minus strand of CALXFQ010000060.1, from coordinate 6,910 downwards.
GGTCATGAGCCCTTACCCGATCGCGGACAAGCTGGAAGCCTTTGGTTTCCGGGTGGCGCAGATCGACGGCCATGACTTCCGGCAGATCGAGGACGCCTTCCGGGAGGCCAGGACCGTGAAGGGCCAGCCCTTCGCGATCGTGATGAAGACGGTGAAGGGCAAGGGCGTGTCCTTTATGGAGAACGATGCCGGCTGGCACGGCGTAGCGCCCAACGATCAGCAGTATGCCGGGGCCATGGCGGAGCTGTCGGCCAAGCTGGCGGAACTGGAGGGCAAGTGATATGGCAGATGTGAAGAAGATGGCCACCCGGGAGGGCTACGGCAAGGCCCTGGTGGCGCTGGGCAAGGAGCATGACGACATCGTGGTCCTGGACGCGGACCTGGCCGGCTCCACCAAGACCGGGATGTTCGCCAAGGAGTTCCCGGACCGGCATTTCAACTGCGGCATCGCCGAGGCGGATATGATGTGCGTGGCGGCGGGCCTGGCGGCCAGCGGCCTGACCCCCTTCGCCTCCTCCTTTGCCATGTTCGCCTCCGGCCGGGCCTACGAGCAGATCCGCAACTCCATCGGGTATCCCGCGCTGAACGTGAAGATCGGCGCCAGCCACGGCGGTATGTCCGTAGGCGAGGACGGCGCTTCCCACCAGTGCTGTGAGGACTTTGCCCTTATGCGGTCCATCCCCGGCATGGTGGTGATCTGCCCTGCCGACGGGGTGGAGGCGGAAGCCGCCACCAAGGCCGCCTACGCCTATGATGGCCCGGTGTATCTGCGGATGGGCCGTCTGGCGGTGCCGGTGTTCCATGAGGAGGGCTTCCAGTTCCAGATCGGCAAGGGCGAAGTGGTCCGGGAGGGCAGTGACATCGCCATCATCGCCAACGGTCTGATGGTGTACGAAGCCATGAAGGCCGGCCAGGCCTTGGCGGAGGCCGGGATCCGCGCCAGGATCATCAATATGTCCACCATCAAGCCCCTGGACGAGGAGCTGGTGCTCCAGGCCGCCCGGGAGTGCGGCAAGATCATCACCTGTGAGGAGCACAGCGTGGTGGGCGGTCTGGGCGAGGCGGTGTGCGCCTTCCTGTCGGAAAACTGCCCCACCCCGGTGCGGCGGATCGGCGTGAACGACGTGTTCGGCTGTTCCGGCCCGGCCTATGAGGTGCTGGAAAAGTTCGGCCTGTGCGCCGACAACATCGTAAAAGTCACCAGGGACTTCCTGGGCAAATGATATAAGGCCAGCCGGTCACGGCTGGCCTTATCTGTTATATCCGCTCCAGGAGCCGGCGGGCGCCGTCGGTGAGATACTGGATGTTCTCCCGCTGGAATACCGTGTCGTGGATGGTGTGGATCTTGCCCATGTACAGCCCTACCAACCGCTTCCGCTTCAGGGCAGCCACCCCCACCCCCAGGGGGAAATTGACCTGGTCGGAAGGGTAGAGGGTGGTGGAGCTTGGCTCGATATGGACGGTGTAGCCATCTTCCGACGGGAAAGCCTGGCGGAACGCCTGCTCGTAGCCTGCTTTGGCGGCCTTGCTCAGTACGAACAGAAGCTCCCGGCCGTCGGACACGCAGTCGAAGTTCACCAGAAGCTTTTTTTCCACCCCGTCTTCTTTGTGGCGCTTGCGGAAGTAGGAGGACCCCAGCAGTCCCAGCTCCTCGTTGTCGAAGAACACGAAACAGCACCGCTGCTTGACCTCCTGGGGAAGCTGTTCGATCAGCTGGCACAGCACCACCACCCCGGAGGTGTTGTCGTTGGCGGTGTGGGGGTTGGGCTTGCCGCCCATGAAGAAGTAGAACAGCAGGGCCATGGCAGGGATCATGCTGCCCAGCCAACTGATCAGGACGCTGTCCGTCCAGCTCACCAGCAGGGCCGACAGCACCGCCGCCAGCAGGACAAAGGGCAGGCAGATGGCCAGAGAGTAGAGCAGGGACAGCGGGATGTTCTTGGGGGCGATCAGGTTGGGCAGGAGCATCCGGGCGCAGGTGTCGTAGTGGGCGGTGATGATCACCCGGGCGGTGGCCGGGTCCCCCAGCACCAGGTTCCGATTTTTTAAGAAGCCGCCCTCCTCCACCCGGAGGCCGGGGATGGCCTGGGTCATCATGTCGATGAAGGCGGTCTTCTGGTCCCGGGTCTTGCGGACCTGATATTCGGACAGGATCTTCTCAGACAGTGGTGTCATTATTTTCCTCCTCGGTGAATACCATGTTGCGTGCCATGGCCTTCTCAAGAACATGGGCCTGAATCGTGACGCAGATCCCCGGCCCGATCACGATCAGCGGCGGCAGTGCCAGGACGATCAGCACGGTGGCGAACAAGATCCCCAGCACGGCGGCGGTGGTGGGCAGGGCCAGTATGGTCATGGTCAGGGACAGACTGTGCAGCCGCCCCAGACCGCAGGGGCCGTGAGCCTGGATCGGGATCAGCCAGGCCAGTACCCCCAGGGGGATCAGGGTGGACCCGGCGTAGACGGCGGTGTAGATCCGGGCAACGGTGCCGGTCCACAGCACATGGCTGAGCCGGTAGCCCAAACGGATGACGAAGGCGATCGCCAGCCACAGGATGCTCAGTACGATCCCCCGGAGCAGGTGGCGCTTGAAGGTCCGCCAAAAATGCAGGCTGGGCCGGTCCTCATCCCCCAGGACACAGCGCACCACGCTGTCATACAAGGCGATACAGGCCGGGATCGCCGTCACCACCGGCAGACAGCTCACCAGCCACAGGATGCTCAATATACAAAAACTGCCGGCCTTGCCGGCCCAGCGCAGAAGAAAAGGCTCTTGCCGCATAGACATACGCTCCTTCTTGATGTGAGGCCATTATACCACATTCGACATTCGCTGTCACTACTCGGGCGGAAAAAGATCGTACCGGCAGCCAGACCGGCTGGAAAATACCGGCCGATCCATCCGGCAGGGAGAAAAGCAAATATTATTTGCATTTTTTGTACAACTATGATACTATGACGTTGACCATGGCCGTCCGCCTGCTTGGATGGCGCAAACGATGAGGTGAAGTAAAATTGCAAATCGAAAAGATCGCTCAGATGTTCCAGATCCAGGGACAGCCTGTCAGCTGCAAGGAATTTGGCAGTGGACATATCAACTATACCGTCAAGGTGGTCACCGACGCGGGGCTTGAATATGTGCTCCAGCGGATCAATAAATATGTGTTCAAAGACCCGGTCCGGCTCATGGAGAACGTGAGCGCCGTGACCGATTTCCTCCGCCAGCGGGTGGAGGACCCCCGGATGGCCCTGCATATGCTGCCCACCCGGGAAGGGACCTTTTTTTTTCAGGATGAAGAAGGGGAATACTGGCGGATGTACGACTTTATCGGCGGCTTCTGCCTGGACGCCCCGGAGAGCGAGGAGGACTTCTACCAGAGCGCTCTGGCCTTTGGCCGGTTCCAGCGGATGCTCTCCGACTTCCCCGCCCACACCTTGTACGAAACGATCCCCGAGTTCCACAATACGGTGGATCGGTACCGTCAGTTCAAGGAGTCGGTCCGGGAAGATCGGTGCGGCCGTCTGGCCCAGGTCCGGGAGGACGTGGACTTCCTGCTGGACCGGGAGGAGATGGCCTGCACCTTGCAGTACCTGCGGGAGCGGGGCGAGCTGCCTCTGCGGGTCACCCACAACGATACCAAGCTCAACAATGTCCTGCTGGACAAGGATACCCGGAAGTCTTTGTGCGTGCTGGACCTGGACACGGTGATGCCCGGCCTGAGCCTGCATGACTTCGGCGACTCCATCCGCTTCGGCGCGGCCACCGCTGCCGAGGATGAGCCGGACCTGAGCAAGATGAGCCTGGACCTGCACCTGTTCGAGGTGTACACCAAGGGCTTCCTGGAGGCCGCCACCGCCCTGACCCAGCGGGAGGTGGAGCTGCTGCCCATGGGCGCGTTCGTGATCACCGTGGAGCTGGCTACCCGGTTCATGAAGGACTATCTGGACGGCGACCTGTATTTCAAGGTGGCCTACCCCGAGCACAACCTGGTCCGCGCCCGTGCTCAGATGAAGCTGGCGGCGGATATGCAAGACAAGATGGAAGATATGCAGCAGATCGTGGCCCGGGTCTATGAGCAGGTCTGCGGCTGACAGGAGGGACCGTTTATGGAATATTTAGGCGTTTCGTATGATATCAAGCACGTTCCGGCGCTGGACCCGGGATACATCCCCTTTGGCGTGTGGATCGACGCCTATCTCAAGGGCGCGAAGCAGCCGGTGGCCATCGCCGTGGAGCGCAATGGCGGCCTGGTGTCTGTGCGCCACACCTATATCCACGGCACGCCGGAGATGGCGGAGGCGGACTACCGCTACATCGAGCGGTATATGAAGTTCCTGCTCTGGTCCATCGGCGGCTTCCGGGTGAGCGTCTGCGGCTGCTCTGACATCGCCCGGCAGCTCCGGCAGGCATATACCGCCGAGGGCGCGCGCTGCTTCGACTACGACTTTTTCCAGAAGCTCTATGAGCGGGAGCTGGAGATCGTAGACCTGCCCCTGAGCCAGTGTCCTCGGTCCAATGAGGCCCCCCGGCCCATCGGCGGCCATATCGACGGCTGCCGGATCGGCTTCGATGCCGGCGGCTCGGACCGGAAGGTCTCCGCGGTGATCGATGGACAGTGCGTCTATTCCGAAGAGGTGGTCTGGCAGCCCAAGCTCCACGCGGACCTGGAATACCAGTATGAAGGGATCTTGGAGTCCTTCCGCACCGCCGCTTCCAAAATGCCCCGGGTGGACGCGATCGGCGTGTCTTCTGCCGGTGTGTTCATCGGCAACGCCCCCATGATCTCCAGCCTGTTCATCAAGGTCCCTCGCTCCCGGTGGGACGAGGTCAAGACCATCTACGACCGGGCCGCCGCCCAGATCGCCGATGTGCCGGTGGTGGTGGCCAACGACGGCGACGTGACCGCCCTGGCCGGGGCCATGGGCCTGGGCGTAGGCTCGATCATGGGCCTTGCCATGGGCACCAGCGAAGCCGTGGGCTATGTGGATAAGGACAAGAACGTGCTGGGCTGGATCAGCGAGCTGGCCTTCGCCCCGGTGGACCTGAACGAGGAGGCCATGGCCGACGAGTGGTCCACGGATATCGGCGTGGGGTGCAAGTATTTCTCCCAGGACGCGGTGATCAAGCTGGCCCCCCGGGCGGGGATCGAGCTGGATCCGGATCTGACGCTGGGGGAGAAGCTCCAGGCGGTCCAGCGCCTGATGGAGCAGGACGATCCCCGTGCTCAGGCGATCTTTGAGACCATCGGCATCTACCTGGGCTACAGCGTGGTGCTCTACTCCAAGTTCTACGACATGGAGCATCTGATGGTCCTGGGCCGGGTCATGTCCGGCAAGGGCGGCGAAATGATCCTGAAGACCTGTCAGATGGTCCTCCAGGACGAGTATCCCGCCCTGTTCGAGAAGATCCATGTCCAGCTGCCTGACGAGAAGACCCGCCGGGTGGGCCAGTCTGTGGCCGCGGCCAGCCTGCCTGAGACCCGATAACGTATGTTTGGGACGGCACGTCTGTGCCGCCCTTTTCAAAAATATTTTTTAGGATATATAAGGAGGATCTGCAATGTTTTACAAGAATGCCAGGATCTATGGCCCGGATATGCGGTTCCATATGGGCGCGTTTGAGGTGGTGGACGGTCGCTTTGGCGCGGTCCTCCCGGAAGAGGTGCCCCAGGACGCGGTAGACCTGCAGGGCGCCACCGTGATTCCCGGCCTGATCGACGTCCACAGCCACGGCAATTCCAACGCCGACTTCTCCGACGGGGACTACGAGGGCCTTAAGACCATGGCCCGGCACTATGCCCAGGAGGGCATCACCTCCTTCGCCCCGGCCTCCATGACCCTGCCTTACGATGTGCTGGCGGCGGCCTTTGCCAACGCCCGGCGGTTCGTGGAAGAAGCGCCGGAGGGTTGCAGCGTGCTCCGGGGCATCCAGATGGAGGGGCCCTACTTCTGCTACAAGAAGCGGGGGGCGCAGAATCCGGACTATCTGAAGGACCCGGACTTTGAGGGCTTTAAAAAGCTGTATGACGACTGCGGCGGCCTGATCCGGATCGTGGACGTGGCCCCGGAGCTTCCCGGCGCTGCCGCCTTCGTGGAGCAGGCCAGCAAGCTGTGTACCGTGTCCATCGCCCACACCGATTCGGACTATGACCACGCCAAGGCGGCGATCGATGCCGGTGTCACCCACCTGACCCATTTGTATAACGCCATGCCGCCGATCAGTCACCGCGCGCCTGGGGTGATCCCGGCGGCGGTGGAGAACGAGAAGGTCATGGCGGAGATCATCTGCGACGGCTATCACATCCACCCCGCCTCGGTGCGGCTGGGCTTTAAGATGTTCGGCGCGGACCGTATGATCTTGGTTTCCGATTCCGGCCGGTGCGAGGGCCTGCCGGAAGGCACCATGTTTGACCTGGGCGGGCAGAACGCCTGGCTCCGGGAAGGGGTGGGCCGTCTGGCAGACGGCACGATCTCCTGCTCTGCCACCAATCTGTACAACTGTATGCGTAAGGCCATGAGCTTCGGCATCCCGGAGGAGGACGCGGTCCGGGCGGCCACCTATAACCCGGCCAAGGCTATTGGCGCGCAGGACCAGGTAGGGTCCATCGCCCTCGGCAAGGTGGCGGACTTCCTGATCTGCAGCAGCAGCTACTCCGACAAGCGGGTGTTCCTGGCAGGCAAGGAACTGATCTGAATACCGACCGCCCCGGCGCGCAAGCGCCGGGGCGGCATCTTGTCTAAGCGGCCCCACCCGATCCGGGTGGGGCCGCTTATGTCCTATTTTATTTCTTCTTGAAGGCGAAGACCGCCAAGGCGATCAGCACGATCGCGCCCAGAACGATGCCCACGATCAAGGCCCAGTTCAGGGAGTCCTGGGCAGTATCGCCGCCGGGATCGTTGGTGGTGTCGT